>JASCOA010000001.1 GCA_029959365.1 Microbacteriaceae bacterium PS02343
ACCCCTACGGCGACGGCCTCGCGGCCGGCCGCGTGATCGCCGCGATCTGGGCGTTCTTCGCCTCGGGCGCCCGGATCGAGGACTTCTCGCCGGGCCCGGCGAGCCGCACCGCGGCGCAGGCGAACAGCAGCGGCAGCCCGAGCCAGAACAGCAGCGTCGAGGGCAGCATGGCCTCGCTCAGCACGCGCTGATCCCCGAGGGCCACGGCCCAGAAGTGGATCCAGCCGGCGAGCATCGCGAAGACGGTGGCGAACCCGAGGCTGCGGCTGCGCACCGAGTGCTGACGGGTGAACGCCAGCGAGAGCGCCACGAGGATCCCCGCGAACTGCAGGCCCGGCACGATGAGCGGCACCGCGAAGAGCAGCGGGCTCGAGGTGGCGACCGGGGTCCAGCGCGGATCCTGCACGGGCTCGCCGTCGCCCACCGGCAGCATGGTGCTGCCGCGCCGCTGCTGCACCGGCTGCGAGAGCGCGGCGAGGCCGCGGTCGGCGACGGCCACCATCCGCTCCGGGTGGGTCGCCTGGAAGCGGATGAGGTCGTCCACCCCGATCCCGGCGAAGGCCGGGTCGGCGAGCACGGCGCCGGCCTGCACGTCGGTGATCCAGCGCCCGCTCGCCTCGATCGCCCGCTCGGGCAGGCCGAACCACTCGACGTCGGCGGCCGGGTCGGGGCTGCTCGGCAGGATGGTGCCGAAGATCGTGGCGTAGACCGCATCCGCTCGCACGCGCTCGAGCGACGTGCCCGCCTGGGCGACCGCCACGGCGATGAGCGCGAGGGCGGCGAGCAGCGAGGGCACCCTGCTGGCGAGCGTGCGCGCGAGCTCGCGGCCCCGATCGCCGCGCAGCGCGCGGCCGCTCTCGCGGGAGCGGCGCTCCTCGGCGTCGCGCATCCAGGGCAGCAGCACGAGTCCGGCGACGAAGCCGGGCAGGAACGCCAGCAGCGCGGGCGAGGTCGCCAGCGCCGCCGCGCCGAGCAGCACCCCGAGCACGGTCGCGGCGATGCCCCGCGGCGGCACGTCGAGCGTCGTCACCCGGTCGGCCCAGCCGCCCCAGAGGATCAGCAGCGCGACGACGCCGGCGAGCACCGCGAGCAGCACGGTGCCATCGAGGTCGGCCGAGACGAGGAAGTCGGCGAAGACGCCGTCGAGCAGCACGATGCCGAAGAGGGCGGCCACCACGAGCCGGAACGGCACCGCACCGGGCAGGTAGCGGATGAGCGCCACCGTCAGCAGGCCCAGCACGACCGCGAGCAGCACGCCCAGCAGCCGCACGTCGAGCACCCCTCCGCCCAGCAGCCGGGCGAGCGCGACGAGCAGGTGGTACGGCGAGAACGGCCAGAGCGGGGATTCCGGGCAGGCGGCGCCGGTCCAGTCGGCGGGCGACCAGATCGGGAAGACGGCGCCGGCGGCGTCCGCGGTGAACGGGCGCTCGTTCGCGAGTCCGGCCGAGCAGAGCAGGCGGAAGCCGTCGCCCGCATCCGCCATGCCGACCGCTGAGGGCACGAAGAGGCGCAGCAGCGCGAGACCGGTCAGCACCGCGCCGCCGAGCACCGCCGCGACCCAGATGCGCGGCCGGCGCTCCGAGCGGCCCGGGCCGAGCAGCGCGAAGGCCGCGGTGATGCGCTCGACGGCGACGATGCGGCGACGGGTGCTCTGACGCTGCTCGTGCTTCGCCCTGCGGCGGGGCTCAGGCTGCGACATCGGCATCCACCGAGACGCAGCGGAGGGTGAGGTTGCCGTTGGCCTCCTGGCGCAGCACGCCGGCGACGCCGCTCGAGGCGCGCAGGCCGAGCCCGATCCACTCCTGCACGGTGGCCGCGCAGTCGCGGATCGCCAGGCCCGTGTCGGGCGCGGCCTCCTGGCGCAGCCAGTGGTTCACGTCGCGGTACTGGTGCGGCTGATCGCAGCGCACGTCGACGGTGTCCTCGGGGCCGCTCAGCAGCGGGTCGGCGAGCGGGCCGTCGGGGGCGTAGCAGCGGGTGAGCGCATCCGCTCGTGCGGCGTCCGCCGCGGCCCCGGCGAGCGAGGCGGTGTGCACGAGCGGATCGAAGGCGCCCGCCTCGTCGGCGACCGTCACGAGGTCGCAGCGCACCCATCGCGCGCCGTCCTGCCACTCGTCCTCGGTGGGCAGCCACGGCACGGTCCAGACGCCGTAGAGGGCCTGCCGCGCATGCGCGGCGAGGTAGCCGCGCACCATGCCGGGCGGGCACGCCTCCGCCGCGATCGCCTCGCGCTCGCCGAGCACGGGGTAGGCGTCGCGATCGGCGTCGAGCTCGCCGACGAAGTAGGTCTCGGCGCTGTGCTCGGCGGTGCAGTCGACGACGGTCGAGCCGTCCTCGAGCACGGCGAACTGCTCGGGTCGGTCGATCAGCCGGCAGTCGCCGATGGCGGGCGCGGCCGTCGGCTCGACGGGGTCGGGAGCGGGCGTGCAGGCGGCGAGGGTCGCTGCGAGCAGGGTCCCGACCGCCAGCAGCATCCCCACCCGGCGACGGTTCAGCGGGACTCCTCGGCGGCGGCGGCCCGCTCCCCGCGGATCGAGGCGATCCAGCGGCGCGGGGGCTGGAGGCGCCCGGTCGACGAGACGACCAGCAGCAGCACGATGGCGAGCGCCGACGCGAGGATGACGAGCACCGAACCGACGTAGTAGTGCATGATGTCGAACCCGACCTCGCCCCAGAGCTGCCAGGCGGCGGCGATGAGGATGAAGCGCACCGTGTTCGCGCCGACCGCGACGGCCAGGGCGAGCAGGCCGCCGAGCAGGGTCCAGTCGGCCCGCTTGCGGCCGAGCAGCACGAGCACGCCGGTGAACACGAGGATCGGGCCGATGAGCACGAGCGAGGTGCAGACCGGCGTGATCAGGAAGCCGTGGATCGCATCCGTGCCGATGCCGGTCCAGACGAGGTGGCCGATCGAGCTCGTCGAACCGCTCGTGAAGACGTCGAGCACCGTGGCGACCATCTGCGCCTCCAGGGTGATGGCCGCGTCGGAGAACAGCGCGAGCGCTGCGGCCGCCGCGACCAGCAGCCCGGCGCCGAGCAGACGGCCGGGCCGGTTGATGCCCTTGGACGCGACCCTGCGGCCGCGCACGTTCTCGATCGTCGCGCTCATGTCTCCCTCGCCACCAGTCCCGTGCTGCCGACCTCGGCGTTGCGCCGGGTCTTCGACCAGTTCTCGTTGCCGCGCACGAGCCGCACGAGGGCCCGCACCACGCAGATGTAGTTCTGGTACATGTAGAACCAGTAGCCGAGCCCCCACTTGGCGCTGCGCAGCCAGCTGATGCCCGGTGTCGCATCGCGCCGGTAGATGAGCACCCAGAAGGCGAACGGCAGGATGCCGGTGAGCAGCACGAGCGGCAGCAGCCACCACGCCGAGACGAAGAACTCGACGATGCCGCCCTGGTTGATCGCGCCGGCCGCGGTCATCGCGATGAACGCCGCGGGCCACAGGATCAGGCCGGCCAGCTGCACGAACGGGATGAGCAGGAAGTACGTGGCCTCGAGCGCGCCGGCGTTGGTGAAGTGCTGCGAGCGGAAGATCTGCGGCAGGTAGCGCGCGCACTGCATGCCGCCCTGGCACCAGCGCACGCGCTGGGTGAGCAGCCGACGCGTCGAGGGCAGCGCCTCCTGCTCGACGTAGGTGTCGTGCATGTAGGTGTTGCGGTAGCCGGCGAGGGCCACGTGCAGACCCAGCTCGTAGTCCTCGAGCAGCGAGCCGTGCCAGGGCTGGCCCGACATCTCGGCGACCTGGTCGAGGGCGGAGAGGCGGCTGAACTGGCCGTTGCCGCCGAGGCCCACCGAGATGGTGCGCAGCCGCAGGCACTGCATGGCGGCGATGGTGGTGCGGAACTCGATGTCCTGCATGCGCACCAGGTAACGGCCCCAGGCCTGCTTGAGCTTGGGCGCGCCGCCGTGGATCGGCTCGCGCTCCTCGCGGTTGCTCATCCAGACCGCAGCCTGCGCGGCGCCGACCTCGGGGTCGGCGAAGGCGTTGGCCCCTGAGGCCTGCTGCAGGGCGTTCGGAGCGAGGCGGCCGTCGGCGTCGACCACGGCGACGATGACCTTGCTGCGGTCGGTCGTGCGCGGCAGCCAGAGGCTCAGGGCCCGGTAGGCCGCGTTGAGCGCGGCGCCCTTGCCCTGTCGGGCCTCGGGACGGCGCCGCTGCACGAGGTGGACGAACGGATCGGAGGCGGCGGCCGCCTGCACGATGGCCGCGGTCGTGTCCTCGCTGTCGTCGTCGATGACCCAGAGGTGCAGCGAGGGGAAGTCGGTGCGCAGCCGCTGGATCGTGCCGCCGATGACGACCTCCTCGTCACGGCAGGGCACGAGCACGTGCCACTCGAAGGCGGAGGGGTCGCCCTCCGGGTCCTTCTTGCGCAGCAGGAAGGGCACGACGATGAGCAGCACGTAGGCCAGGAAGACCACGAGCAGCACGAAGGCGAGCGCCTGGGCGGATTCACTGGCGGGCATGGCGGGCGCTCCCAGGGGGAGTGCTCATCCGCCAGAGTGCGCTGCGGAACGGGCTCCCGACCCCGTTCCGGAACGCCGCGAAGACCGCGGTGCCGGTGGGCACCGCGGTCTCCGCGTGACGTGCTGACTGCTGGTTCACGCTCGGCGCGGACCCTGTTGGAGCGGTGCCCGTCGGCGGTCCTGGGCCCGGACGGCGTACCTCACGAGGAGGTAGCCGACCACGACGGCCACGATGGCGAGCACGAAGATCCAGCCGAAGGGGAGGACGACGCCGGTGGCGGCGAGGGCACTCGCGAAGGATGCCGACCGTCCGGTGTACATGGGGACTCCTCTCAGGCCGTGGCGGTGGCGAGCGCGGGGCTCGCAGTGCGACGGCGGTTGACCAGGAACCAGGCGCCGCCGCCGAGGGCGATGGCACCGACGATGAGCATGCCCGCGATGCTGGCGATCGGCACACCGCTGATGCCGGCGTTCGGGCCGACGGTGGCGTTGGCCAGCGCGACGGTGGCGAGCGAGCCGTCGGCACCGAGGCCGATCGTCAGGGCGTTCTGCGTGAAGCTGCCGTCCGGGTTGGTGATCTTGTTGTTGACCTTCAGCTGGGCCAGCGACGAGACGACCGGGGCGAGCTCGGCGAGCACGGTGTCGAGCAGCGGGTCGATCGAGTTGGTGACGATGCTGTTCAGCGAGGTGGTGAGCGCCTGGATCACGTTGGTGACCGGGGTGAGCCCCCCGAGGACGCCGCCGATCAGGCCGCCGAGGTTCAAGCCCAGCACGTTGAGCTGGGTGAGATCGAGACCCGCGACCTGGCCCTGCGTCAGGCCGCCGATGGTGCCGTTGAGGGTGCTGATCGCGCCGTCGACGATCGACGTGACCTCGGCGACGATCGCCTGCGGCAGGTACTGCAGCAGGTCGGTGCCGGGAGCCAGGTCGTTGAGGCTGTCCACGCCGGCCGCGGCGAGCAGGTCGTCGAGCGTGATGACGACCGCGCCGTTCGCGTCGATCGGGCTGGCCACGCCGAGCGCTCCGAGCACCGGGGCGAGCAGGGTGTTCACCTGGCCGAGCAGCTGCTGCAGCTCGGGGCCGGTGACGCTGATGTTGAGGCCGGCGATGTCGTACTGGCCGGTAGCGCCGCCGGTGGGGTCGCCCGGGTCCTCGCCGTTGCTGCCCTGCACGGCGCTGGCCGCGAGGGCGCTGACGCCGATGCTGAGGTTCAGCGCGTCACCGAGGCCCAGGGCCGAGGTGCCGACGTTGATGGTGGCGGCCTGACCGGCCGAGGGGCTGCCGATGTTGCCCGCGGTGACGGTGTCGACGCCCACGAGGCTCGGTGCGCTGCTGACGGTGCCGGCGAAGGCGGTGGAGCCGCCGTTGCTGGCCGCCTGCGCGTACTGGCCGACCGCGCCGAGGCGGATGATGCCGTTGTCGCCGAGCAGCGGGATGTTGCCCGAGGTGAGCGTCAGCGCGCTGAGCACGGTCGCGTCGAGCGGCGTGTTCTCGGTGACCGTCGTCGTGCCGTCGGGGTTCACCGCGACGGCGCCGGCGAGCTCGAGGATGTCGTCGATCGGCTGGCCGCCGAGCGTCACGTCGACGAGCTGGCCCTGCGCCTGCGAGACGACGGGGCCGGTGGTGGCCGCCGAGGCGGCGGAGGGTGCGAGCAGCACGGCAGCGGTGCCGAGAGCGACGGCCGCGGCGGAGCCGCCGAACCGCTTGCGCGAGAAGGGTGCGAGAGACATGGCTGGGATCCTTTGGTTTCGAGGCAGACAGATACGTCCTCGAGAGCGTCTGCTCCCCAGCCAATGCGTCCCGAGTTGAACGTGAGCATTCCACGCGTCTCAAGATCAGCGCAAGTGTGTTTCCCTCATCTTGACCCGAAAGGGGGGTAGGGACTGCGTCAACCTTGCGCCAGCAGTGCCACCCACGCCCCGACGAGCATCGCCGGGGCGTACGGGATCCGGCTGCGCAGCGTCGCCCGGCGCGCGAGCAGCAGCACGAGCCCGGCGACCGCACCCGCGATGAAGCCGGCGAGCACGCCCACGAACCAGGTCTGCCATCCGCTCGCGCCGAGCACTGTGCCGAGCGCGAGCGCGAGCTTGACGTCGCCCATGCCCATCGCCCGGCGGGTCAGCAGCGCGGGCGCGAGGTAGACCGCGAACATCGCGACCGCGCCGAGCACCGCGCCGACGATGCGCAGCGGCTGCGCCTCGATCACGGCGGATGCGGATGCGGTCGTCAGCAGCACGAGCGCGAGCGGCAGCACGAGCCGGTTGGGCACGATGCGCCAGCGCAGGTCGATCGCGGCGAGCAGCGGTGTGGCGGGGGCGAGCGGCAGAAGTGGGACGATCGTCCAAGTCGCGCCGAATCTCGCCGCGACCAGCGCGATCAGACCGGCGGCCGCGAGCGCCATGGTGGCCCAGGCGCCCATGCCCCAGGCCCGGAGCCAGGGGGTTCGGGGCGGCGCGGGAGAGTCCATGCGCGCAAGCTTAGAAGTCGAGCCCCTCTCGACTTCTCGGGCCGGCGCCCCATAATGGGGGGCTAGACGGCAACACTTGAGCGGGGCTCAAATTATGCCGTCGAGGGTCCCTTGCCCTCGCCGCTCCTCCGTTCGGGTGAGGAGCACTCACGCATCATTTCGGGAAGTCGGGACACACCATGCTTGCTCTCTACACGCGCATCTCCACCGAGCTCCGCTCGCGGCTCAGCCGCGACGAGGAGGGGGCTACGGCTGTCGAGTACGGACTCATCGTTGGCGTTATTGCGGTCGCTCTGATCGCCGCGCTCGCTGTTCTCGGACCGCAGATCGGCACCCTGTTCGGCAACGTCACCGACAGCATCAGCCCGGCGGGAGTGGTCACTGCCCCGTAAGGCAGCTGACTTCTAGCAACGGACGCCGGACCTTCCCCCGGCGTCCGTCCGCCATCTCTCGCGAGGGGGTGAGTCGCTGATGCGACTCCGACGCGCACGGCTCCGATCGGGTTCGGAGGAGGGCGCTGCAGCCGTCGAGTTCGCGCTCGTCGTGCCGCTGCTGCTGACCCTGCTCTTCGGCATCATCGAGTTCGGTTTCGCCTACAACGCCCAGATCCTCGTCACGAACGCGGCCCGCGAGGCCGCCCGCGAAGTCGCGGTGAACGACTCCGCGACGCAGAGCAGCGTCGATGCGGTGGCCGAGGCGGCGGTCGCCGCCGTCGATTCCCAATTCACCGGGTTCACCGTCACGGTCTCCCCCGCGCTCGACGGTTCGACCACGACACCGGCCTGCACGCCCGGCAGCCGCATCACCGTGACCGCCGCGGCCCAGCGCCCGCTGCTCTCCGGCTTCCTACCGCTCGAGCCCTTCTCGCTCACCGGGAAGGCGACGCGACTGTGCGCCGGGTGACTCGCAGGCTGCTCCGCGAGCAGCAAGGGGCCTCGACGGTCATCGTCTCGCTCTGCATGACCGCACTCCTGATCCTCGTCGCACTCGTCGTCGACATCGGGGCGACCGCGGCGCGCAAAGCGCAATTGCAGGACGCGGCCGACGCAGCTGCCCTCACGATCGCCCAGCGTTGCTTCGACGACTGGGATGCGAAGGTGCAGAGCTCGACGAATGACCTCGTCGGCTGCGATGCAACCGTGCTCGCGAGCGCCAAGATCGAAGCGATCGCGGTCGCGAACGACCACTTCGGCAACGGTGCTGATCCGCTCGCACTGAGCTTCCCGGAGGCGCCGTCGCTCAACTCGGTGGCTCTCGCCGTGACGAGTTCGCAGGATGCGCTGTTCTCCTTCACCACGGGCACCGACGAGTTCGGCATCGCCGTTGACGCGGTCGCCGAGTGGCAGCTGCCCGCGATCGCCGTGCCCCTGGCCCTGAACTCCTGTGTGCTCGACCCGACCACGCCGGAACAGGTCGCCTTCGTGGGAAGCGGCATCTACGACGGTGTCGGCACGCTGCTCGACGCCGTGCTGAAGGTGCTCGACACCCTCAGCGATCTGGGCAACCTCCCCGACTTCCTCGATGGGGTGCTCGCCTGCGGCACCAATGTCGCAGCCGGCGGATGGCTGACCAATAGCGGCACCGAGAACTGCGAGTACGCGCCCAACCTCTTCACCACGCTCGGCGCAGTGCTCAACCGACTGTTGCCTGTCGATCGCGGCTGCATCGACGCGCTCGACGGCGCGCTCGGCAAACGCATCATCGTTCCCGTCTACAACAATTCGACCTTCGGGCTGCTGGGCCAGCTGGCCGGTCAGGCCGAGCCGCTCGGCTATGCGGAGATCCTGCTGACCGGTTACGAGTTCGAGACAGCGCTCGGCAGCGTGCTCAGCGGCCGCCAGAGCGACCATCTCGGCGCGGACACTCCAGGCTGCCGGGATCGCCTCTCGTCGCTGCTGAACCTCGGCACCTCAGGCGCTGTCGGGCTCACCAATGCAGCCATCGATGCCATCGATCTGCTCGTCAGCCAGGTCGCCGCTGGCCTCGCAGGCCTGATCCGTCCCGTGCTCCTGCTGCTGAAGGCGGCGATGGCCCTTACCGGCGGCGTCACGGACGGCGTGCTCATACCAGTGCTCGATGCCACGCTCGGCGTCGTGACGAGTCTGCTCGGCCTCTGCCAGGGCGTGCAGGGGTACGTCCTCAACCCCCTCATGACCGAGGAGGAGGCCACCGCGGCCCTCACTCCGTACCGCCTGGTCGCGTAGGCCCGCCCGAACTAGAAGTACCCGCATCCGCTGCCGGCGAATCCAGCCGTACGACCCCGAGAAACCGAGAGAACGCGCCCCGTGAGAACCCGCATCATCGCCCTCGTCATCGCCGCCGTGCTCGCCATCGTGGGCGGCGTCACGCTGGTCACCTACGTGCGCAGCGCCGACCAGCGGGCGGCCGGCGACGCCGAGCTCGTCGATGTGCTGGTGGTGCAGCAGGAGGTTCCGGCCGGCACCGCCGCGGCGCAGCTGGCGCTCGTGACCTCGGTGGACCGGATCCCCGAGGCCTTCCTCGCCGAGGGCGCCCTGACCAGCCTCGATCAGCTCGAGGAGCTGCAGGGGCAGGTGACCAGCGCCGCGCTCGTGCCCGGCGAGCAGGTGATCGCGGCGCGACTCGCCAGCCCGGGCGACTTCGTCGGCGGCGGCGGCTCGATCCCCGTGCCCGAGGGCCTGCAGGAGATCTCGTTGTCGCTCGACGCGCAGCGGGTGCTCGGCGGGCGGCTCGCGGCAGGTGAATACGTCGGCGTGCTCGTGACCGTGCCCGAGACGCAGGACAGCCCCGCGCAGACGTTCCTGCGCTACGACCAGCTGCTCGTCACCGCCGTGGGCGGCGCCTTCGCCGAGGACGGCTCGGCCAGCGGCGCCGTGACCGTGACCCTCGCGGTGGAGCGCGACGAGGCGCAGGCGATCGTCTTCGCCCAGGAGACCGCGACGCTCTGGCTGAGCAAGCAGGCCGAGGGCCTCGAGAGCACCGGCGGCGCGCCCGCCACCCGCACGGACCTGATCCCATGAGCCGCATCGTCCTCGTCGGCCCCGACGTGACGCTCGAGCACCAGGCACGCCTGCTGCTCGGCGACCAGGTGCAGTCGATCCCGCCCGGCGCGCCGGAGGCGGTGCTCGCGCGGCTGCTGAAGCTCACCACCTGGCCGCAGCTGATCGTGTTCGGCAGCTACGTCACCGACGAGCAGAGCCGGGCACTCGCCCAGACCCTGCGGCGCAGCGTGCCGACCCTCGCGGTCTCCACCGTCGAGCCGACGCTGCCCGCCGAGCTCATCGCCGCGGGCATCTCGCACGCCCTGCCGGCGAGCGCCGAGCTCGAGGACATCGACGCGCTCATCGTCACCGCCGGCGAGCGCGCCGCCCGCGAGGCCTCGCTCATGGGCGCCCCGCGCGAGCTGAAGGACCGCGGCCAGGTCGTCGTCGTCACGGCGCCGAAGGGCGGCGTCGGCAAGACGACCATCGCCACCAATGTGGCGACGGTGCTGGCGGCCGTGCATCCGCATCGCGTCGTGCTCGTCGACCTCGATCTGCAGTTCGGCGACGTCGCCGAGGCGCTCGCGCTGCAGCCGCTGCGCACCATCGACGAGGCCGTCGGACCCGCCGCCGCGCGCGACCTGCTGCTCGTCAAGCACGCCCTGACGACGCATCCGAGCGGACTGCTCGTGCTCGCCGCCCCGCTCTCCCCCGCCGGCGCCGACGGCATCACCGCCCACGAGATCAGCCTGCTGCTGCGCCAGCTCGCCCACGAGTACGCGGCCGTCGTGGTCGACACCTCCCCCGGCCTCAGCGAGCACACCCTCGGCGCGATCGAGGAGGCGGATGCGGTGATCTCGGTCACCAGCCCCGACATCACGAGCGTGCGCGGCCTGGTCAAGGAGCTCGAGGTGCTCGCGGAGCTCGACCTGCTGCCCGCGCAGCACCACGTGGTGCTCAACCTCAGCGAGCGCCGCGCGGCCCGCAAGCGCGAGATCGAGCAGGTGCTCGGGCGCCCGATCACGCACGAGGTGCCGCGCACCGGCGCCGTCGGGCGCTCGACCAACCGAGGGGTGCCCGTCGTCGCCGACACTCCTCGCGACCGCGCCTCCGCCAAGCTGCGCGAGCTCGGCCGCCAGATCGCCGACCACGCCGACCCCGCCCGCCGCTCCAAGCCCAAGAAGGTGCGCTGATGCCCAGTCTCTCCGAGCGCCTGCAGGCCGCCCGCAACCGCCGGGCCCAGGCCGAGCGACCCATCGACCCCTCCGTCGTCGCGGCGCAGCCGGTCGGCACCGGCGCCGTGCGACCGCCCCGTGGCCGCCGCGCCTCGGCCGCCGAGCCGGATGCCCTGCCCACCTCGCCCGTCGAGGCCCGGTTCACCGGACCGCTCGCGACGGCGCCGAGCCCCCCGACCGCGGAGCCGTCGTTCGAGCAGCTGCTCGCCGAGCCGGAGGCCGTCGCCGAGGCGGAGGCCGTCGCCGAGGCGGAGGCCGTCGCCGAGGCCGCGCCGGCCTCGCCCGAACCCGCGGTGCTCGTCGAGCCGGACCTCCTGGCCGAGCCCGAGTCGGCGGGCGCCGCGGCCCCGATCGTGCAGGACCTCGACCCCGAGACCGATCGGGCTGCGACCGGGATCGGCGAGCTCGGGGCCGACGACGAGACCGTCGCCGAGGATGACGAAGCAGACGACGAGCCTGCTGCCCCGGAAGCCACCGAGGACGAGCAGCCGAACGACGCGCAGGTCGAGGAGGCGACCGGATCGGAGGCCGATGCGGCTCCCGAGGCCGAGCCCGACGACGAGGACGCGCTCGACACGGCACCGGACGGGGACATCGTGGCGGAGGACGCTGCGGAGGACGAGACAGCAGCCGAGGCCCCCGACGAGGAGGCCGACGCGTTCGATCCGCTCGCCGCGCCGCTCGACGCGGAGGACCCGCCGGCCGGAACCGCCGGCGACGACCCCGCCGCCGACGGCGCCGAACCCGCCTGGACCCCCGAGTGGGACTCCGCAGAGGGCCCCGGCTGGGGCTCCGCCGCCGAGCCCGAGCCGAGCTGGCTCGCGGAGGCGCGGGAGGAGGCGAGCGCGACCGCTCCCGCATCCGCTGCGCCGATGGACGGCCAGCCGTCCTGGACCGCCGACCCCGAGTTCGAGCGCATCCTCGCCGGCCACGACGCCACCGAGCTCGTCGACCCGGCGCTCGTGAGCCCGCAGCCGGTGCAGCCCGTCGTGCTGCCCGCATCCGCCCCGTCGACGCCGCCCGTGGAGGATCTCTACGACGGCGCGGCCCTGGCCGTGATCCCGCGCAGCGACGACGGCGGGGGCGACGAGGTGCAGCGGGTGCGCGAGGAGGCGAGCGACCTCTTCGCCGAGCGCATCGGCACCCGGCTGAACGACCCGAGCCTCAGCGAGGGCGACCTCGACACGATGGCGCGCCGCGAGCTGGCCTCGATCATCGACGAGCGCGGGCAGACCCTCAGCGAACGGGAGCGCTTCGCGCTGATCCAGGAACTCGCCGACGAGGTGCTCGGGCTCGGTCCGATCGAGCCGCTGCTCGACGACGAGAGCGTCAGCGAGGTCATGGTCAACGGCCACGACCACATCTACGTGGAGCGCCGCGGGCGCATCCAGCGGGTGCCCACGAGCTTCCGCTCCGAGGAGCGGCTGCGCCGGGTGATCGAGCGGATCGTGACCCGGGTCGGGCGGCGCATCGACGAGTCCTCCCCGCTCGTCGACGCCCGCCTGGCCGACGGCTCGCGCGTGAACGCGGTGATCCCTCCGCTCGCCATCGGCGGCTCCTCGCTGACGATCCGCAAGTTCGCGGCCGAGCCGCTGCGGGCCCGCGACCTGGTGAGCCTCGGCACGGTGAGCGACGACATGGTGCAGCTGCTCATCGCCTGCGTGCGCGCCCGCCTCAACGTGATCGTCTCCGGCGGCACCGGCACGGGCAAGACGACGCTGCTCAACGTGCTGTCGTCGTTCATCCCGCACGACGAGCGCATCATCACGATCGAGGACGCGGCCGAGCTGCAGCTGCAGCAGGAGCACGTGGTGCGGCTCGAGAGCCGGCCCGCGAACCTCGAGGGCCGCGGCGAGGTCACGATCCGCGACCTCGTGCGCAACGCCCTGCGCATGCGGCCCGACCGCATCGTCGTCGGCGAGAGCCGCGGCGGCGAGAGCCTCGACATGCTGCAGGCTATGAGCACGGGCCACGACGGCTCCCTCACGACCCTGCACGCCAACTCGCCGCGCGACGCGATCGCCCGCCTCGAGACCCTCGTGATGATGGCCGGCATGGACCTGCCGCACCGCGCGATCCGCGAGCAGATCGCCAGCGCGGTCGACGTGATCATCCAGGTCACCCGGCTGCGCGACGGCACCCGGCGGGTCACGCACGTGAGCGAGATCCTCGGCATGGAGAACGACATCGTCACGCTGCAGGACGTCTACCGCTTCGACTTCGGCGCCGGCGTCGACCACTCCGGCCGGTTCCTCGGCAAGGCGCAGCCGACCGGCATCCGCCCCCGCTTCCTCACCCGCTTCGACGAGCTCGGCGTGCCCTTCGACGCCTCGCTCTTCACGACGGCGGCCGACCGGGCGGACTGGGCATGACGCCCCTGGTGCTCGGTGTCTTCGCGGTCTTCGCGGGCGTCGCCATCGCGCTGCTGCTGGGGTTCTCCTCGCCGAAGGCGCAGGAGAGCGCGTCGCTCGCGGAGTGGACCC
Organism: Microbacteriaceae bacterium PS02343; assembly: GCA_029959365.1. Lineage (GTDB taxonomy): Bacteria > Actinomycetota > Actinomycetes > Actinomycetales > Microbacteriaceae > Arenivirga. The sequence continues at coordinate 13,610 of JASCOA010000001.1, forward strand.
GGCAGGCCACCGAGCGGGCGGATGCGGCCGTGCGCAGCCGCAACGCGGGCTTCGTCGAGAAGCTCGACCTGGCCGGCTGGAAGCAGAGCGCGGGCACCGTCGTGCTGGGCGCCATCCTCGCCGCCGCCGCGGCCGCCGTGGTCGGCCTGATCATGGCGCTCGCCTCGCCCTCGCTGCTCTCCTGGCTGCTCATCCTGCTGCTGCCGGCGTTCGCCCTGCTCATCGGCCGGGTACTGCTCGACCGCCGCATCGAGCAGCGCCGCACCGCCTTCGCCGAGCAGCTCGAGGGCACCCTGCAGCTCATCGCCAGCGGGCTGCGCGCCGGGCACAGCCTGCAGCGCTCGCTCGTCTCGGTGTCGCAGGACAGCTCCTCCCCCACCGCCGAGGAGTTCGCCCGGGTCGTCAACGAGCACCGCCTCGGCCGCGACATCGGCGACGCCATGCTCGCGACGGCGGGGCGGATGAGGAGCGAGGACCTCACCTGGACCGCCCAGGCGTTCGCGATCCACCGCGAGGTCGGCGGCAACCTCAGCGAGGTGCTCGACCACATCGCCGACACCATCCGCGAGCGGCAGCAGATCCGCCGCCAGGTCTCGACGCTCAGCAGCGAGGGGCGCATGTCGGCGGTCGTGCTCATGGTGCTGCCCGTCGCGATCGCGCTGATCCTCACCGTGATCAGCCCGAACTACCTCTCCACCTTCTTCACCTCGGCGATCGGACTGCTCATGCTGCTCGTCTCGCTCGTGCTCTTCGCCGTCGGCGGCCTCTGGCTGCGCTCCATCGTGCGGATCAAGTTCTGATGGGCGCCGTGCTGCCGTTCGTCGGCCCCGCGCTGCTCGCCCTCGCACTGCCGTTCCTCGTGCTCGCGGTCATGCCCGCGCGCAAGCCGGTCTGGGGCGTGCCCGCCGCGCGCGCCCAGGTCGACCGGCCGCCGCCCCCCTTCGCCACGAAGTCGATGGTCAAGCGCCTCGAGCGCAACCTGCAGCTCGCCGGCCTCACCCGGGTCTGGTCGCTGCGCACGCTCGTGCTGCTCAAGCTCGCCGGCGGCGCGGGAGGCCTGCTGCTCGGCCTCGCGCTCTTCGCCGCGCGCCCCGGCGCGGTCATGGTGCTCATCGCCATCGTGCTCGCCGTCGTCGGTTACTTCGCGCCCGACCTCATCGTGCAGGGGCGCGCCAAGGAGCGGCAGGACCGCATCCAGCTCGAGCTCGCCGACACCCTCGACCAGGTGCTCATCTCGGTCGAGGCCGGCCTTGGTCTCGAGACGGCGATCGACCGCGCGGGGCGGCACGGCAAGGGTCCGCTCGCCGCGGAGCTCTCGCGCACGGTGCAGGACATGCGGCTGGGCGCCAGCCGCCGTGAGGCCTACGCGGCTCTGGCGGCGCGCAGCCAGGTCGTCGACCTGCAGCGCTTCGCGCGCGCCATCATGCAGGCGGACGCCTACGGCGTCTCGATCGGCCAGGTCGTGCGCACCCAGGCCCGCGATCTGCGGCTCAAGCGCCGCCAGCGGGCCGAGGAGCGGGCCGCGAAGGTGCCGGTGCGGGTGCTGTTCCCGCTGATGTTCTGCATCCTGCCGGTGCTGTTCATCGTCGTGCTGGGGCCCGCGGTGTCGAACCTCATGGCGGTGTTCGGGGCGCAGTAGCGCGGCGCTCAGGCCGCCAGCAGCGCCGAGATCTCGGCGGGCATGCCCTGGCCGGTGTTCGGCGACCAGGTGTCGAGCACGCCGTAGGCGATGATGCGCTCGGAGGTCGACATGCGCGGGTTGCAGCTGGTGAGCGTGATGTAGCGGTCGCCGGGGCTCTCGCTGCCGGACTGCGGGGTCGCGTCGAGCACGCCGACACCGCTCGGCAGCACGTACTCGGTGTTGCGGTAGCGGTAGACGTAGAACGCCTCGGGCGTCTCGATGACGATCGGGTCGCCGATCTGCAGCGCGCTGATCTCGCTGAACGGGCCGCTGTGGGTCTCGCGGTGCGCGGCCACGGCGAAGTTGCCGACCTGGCCGGGCAGCTGGGTCGACGGGTAGTGCCCGACGTTGATGTCCTCGCGGTCGAGGATGCGCGACTCGCTGACCCCCTCGCCGATGCTGCGCTGCCAGCCGGCGCCGAAGCGCGGCACGTGCATCGTCGCGAAGACCTGGAACTCGGCGGGCTGCGCGGTGATCGGCGGCTCGCCGAGCTGCGGAGCAGCGGATGCGACCGCGGCGAGCGCCGCGTTCGGCGCTGCGGCAGCCGCGGCGACCACCGGGGAGTCGGGCGCATCCGCTCGCCCGTCCGCCGGCGGGGCGACGGCGCAGCCGGCGAGCAGCACGGCCCCGAGCAGCACGGCGCCCGCCCCGATGCCGCGCCCCCTGATGTCCACGGGTCGAGGCTACCCGGGGCGGCCCCGCTTGTCAGGAGCGGATGCCCGCCTCACGGCCACCCCGCATGCGTGATCAGGTGGCCGGGCGCAGGTGCGCGGGCAGGTTCTCGATCGCGGCCTCGCGCACGGCGGCGGGCCAGCGGGCGCCGACCCGGGCGAGCAGCGCGGCGGTGGGCTCCGGGGCGCGGCGAGCGGTCTCGTGCAGCAGTCGCACGAGCGCCTCCTGGATGATCGGGCTGCGCTCGCGGGCGAGCCGCTCGACCAGGGCCAGCGGGGTGTCGGACTCGCCGTGCTTGACGAGCGCGAGGCCCGCCAGGGCGGCGGCCCGGCGCACCCAGACGACGTCGCTCTTGGCGAGGGCGAAGAGCGGGCCGGGTGAGCGGCCGACATGGTGCTCCCCGACGACGTGCTCGGCGCACCCGTCCACGAGGTCCGCGCCCTCGAGCAGCTCGGCCTGCAGCCAGGCGAGGAAGCGCTCGTACTCCTCGGCGCGCTGCGCGGCGTCGCCGCGGCGGAAGCGGCCCTCGAGCACGAGCACGGCGATGCGGCGGCGCCAGCGGTCGCCGGTCCAGGCCCAGGTCTCGAGCTCGCCCTCGTCGATATCGGCGAACTCGCGGGCGATCCGGCGCGCGGCGCCGAGGTCGTCGCCGGCCGAACCGACCGCGTCGTCGATGCCCCGCGGGGTCATGCGCGCACCGCGCTCAGTGCCCGCCGAGCCACAGCGCCACGAGCAGCAGCACCGGCAGCGACACCACCGTCGTCACCAGCACCGTGTCGCGGGCCACGACGAGCCCGGCGTTGTAGCGGGCCGCGTAGTTGTAGACGTTCTGCGCGCTCGGCAGCGCCGACATCGTCACCACCGCGAAGAGCTGCTGATCGCGCAGGCCGAAGACGAAGTACGCCAGCACCCAGGTGAGGGCGGGCATGAAGAAGGCCTTGAGGAAGCTCGCGATGGCCACGTCCTTGCGCCCGGAGCCGGCGCGCAGCGGCTTCGAGCCGCGCAGCGACATGCCGAACGCCATGAGCACGAGCGGGATCGCCGAGCCGCCGATGAGCGTGAACGGCTGCAGGATCGGGGTGATCACCTCGGTCGGGATCCGGTCGTAGAACACCGCCAGCAGCACGCCGAGCACCGAGGCGATGATGATCGGGTTGCCGAAGGGGCGCGCGAGGTTGCGCAGGCCGCGGCCGCCCTTGGGGTTCGTGGCGAGGTCGAGGATCGTCAGCACGATCGGGGTGCCGATCACGAGCTGGAACAGCAGCACCGGCGCCACGTACTGCGCATCGCCGATCACGTAGATCGCCACCGGCAGGCCGATGTTGTTCGAGTTGACGTAACCGGCGGCCATCGCCCCGACCGTGGTCTCGACGAGGCGCCGCTTGAGCAGGAAGACGGCGATGAGCGCGTAGAGGATGCAGGTCGTCAGCGCGCCGATCACCGCGATGAGCAGGAACGACGAGAACACGACCCTGAGGTCGGCCTGCGCCATGGTGACGAAGAGCAGCGCCGGCGTGGAGACGAAGAAGGCGACCCGGTTCATGACGAACTGGGCGTGGTCGCCGGCGATGCCGGTGCGGGCGACGATGTAGCCGACCAGGATGATCGTGCCGATGATCGCGAAGCCCGTGAGCACGCCGATCATGCAGTGCTCCCTGGGCTGTTCTCGGACATCTGATGTCGAGCCTACTCCGGCGCCCGCAGCGGTCGAGCGGATGCGTAGCATCGCCCCCATGACCATCACCCAGGCGCTGCTGGGCTTCGCCGTCGTCGCGGCCCTGCTCACGATCATGCCGGGCATCGACTCGGCGCTCGTGATGCGCTCGGCCCTCACCCGCAGCCGCCGGGTCGCCGTCGCCACCGGCATGGGCATCTGCTGCGGCGCCTTCGTCTGGGGCGCGGCGGCGGCGGTCGGAGCCGCGGCGCTGCTGGCCGCGAGCGAGCTGGCGTACCGCATCCTCACCCTCGCCGGCGCCGCCTACATGGCCTACCTCGGCGGCATGATGCTGTGGCGCACGCTGCGCCGCGGTGCCGCGGAGCAGCCCGAGCTGCCGGACGCGCCGCGCTCGGACGGCTTCTGGCGCGCCTGGACGACCGGCGCCGCCACGAACCTGCTCAATCCGAAGGTGGGCGTGTTCTACATCGCCACGATCCCGCAGTTCATCCCCGCGGGCTCGGTGCCGGTCGTGATGGGGCTGCTGCTGGCCGCCGTGCACGTGGCGCTGACGGTCGTGTGGTTCGCGCTGCTCATCGGTGCGGCGGGGCTGTTCCGCCGCTGGCTCTCGAAGCCCTCGGTGACGGCCTGGATCGACCGGGTCACCGGCGTCGTGCTCATCGGCTTCGGGCTCAAGCTGGCGCTCGAGCGGCACTGAATCCGCTCACTCCCCCAGCAGCTCCTGCAGCCGCTCCGGTCCCCCGGCCAGCACGTTCATGTCGATGAAGGGCTCGACGCCGTCGTAGCCGGGCAGCCGGTCGCGGTTGGAGTACTGCCAGATCGTCCAGTCGCGATCATCGGGCAGCGTCGGCGGCAGCACGACGTCGCGGATCCAGATCGGGTTCGCCGGGTAGCGGTCCCGCACGTAGCGCTCGTACGCCTCGGCGGTCGTGTAGAGGATCGGCGGCGACCCGTAGTGCTGCTCGAGCCCGGCGAGCAGCGGATCGACGATGCCCCGCACCAGCTCGGCATCGGGCGGGGAGGCGAAGTGCTCGCCGTAGAACTCGAGGTCGACCGTGATCGGCAGCGCGCCCTCCACCACCGGCACCGTCGCGATCACGTTGGCCAGCTGCTCCTCGGCCGAAGCCTCGAAGGTGACGAAGTGGTACGCGCCGACCGCGAGCGAGGTCGCCCGCGCCTCCGCCCAGTTGTCGGCGAAGCGCTCGTCCACGAAGCCGCGGCCCTCGGTGGCCTTGATCACGGCGAAGTCCAGATCCTCCGCCGCCAGCACGGGCCAGTCGATCGCCCCCTGGTAGGCCGAGACGTCGACACCGCGCACCGCGTAGCCCGCCGCGGGCAGCCGGTTCGGCCAGAGCACGCCGCCGGCGATCAGGCCGGCGGTTGCGGCGATCGCGACGACCCCGACGGCGGGGATGACGAGGCGTCTTCTCATGTCATCACGCTCGCATCCGCTTCGGCACCGCGTCGTCATCCGGCAGAGTGGGAGCAGCGGATGCACGCTCATCCGCTCGTCGCGTCGCCATCGCCGCCGCCGCACCCCCTCACCGAACCCCACCCCTCCGGAGGAAGCCATGACCATCGTCAGCGACCGCCGCGCCGAGACCGCGACGCCCATCATCGACCTGCTCGCCGATCGCTGGAGCCCGCGCTCCTACGACCCGGCCGGCGAGGTGAGCGACGAGCAGCTCGACGCGCTGCTCGAGGCCGCTCGCTGGGCGCCCTCGGGCTCGAACAACCAGCCGCGCCGCTTCGTCGTCGCCCGTCGCGGCACCGAGGACTTCGACCGCATCGTCGCGCGCCTCTCGAGCGGCAACCGCACCTGGGCGCAGCACGCCGCCGTGCTCGTGGTCGCGGTGGCCGAACTGCGGGACGCCGACGGCAAGGTGTTCCCCTCCGCCGTCTACGACACCGGCCAGTCGATCGCCCACCTCAGCGTGCAGGCCCATGTGCTCGACCTGCACACCCACCAGATGGGCGGCATCGACGGGGCGGGCATCGCCGAGGACTTCGGCATCCCCGCCCGCTTCGCGGTGCAGACCGTCACCGCGATCGGCACCCTCGCGCCGGAGGCCGTCGCGGTCGACCCGGCGTTCCGCGATCGCGACGCCGCTCCCCGCTCGCGCAAGCCGCTCTCGGAGCTGGTGAACCCCGCCGACTGGAGCTGAACCCCGCTTCGAATCGCAGCGGCGACGACGGCGACCGTCCGGAGGCTGCCGCGCGGGCTGAGGTGAGGCTAAGCTCACCTCGACCCCGAGCGGGGCCCCGGCCCCGCGCATCCGCTCGTCCGACGGAGCCCCGTGACCGCCCCTGCCCCGCTGCTGCGCGTGCGCGACGTGGCGATCGTGCACGACGAGGCGACGCGGGCGACGCCGTCATCGGTCTCCTTCGCGGTGCGCCCGGGCGAGGCGGTGCTGCTGCTGGGACCGAGCGGATGCGGCAAATCGACGCTCGCGCTCGCCCTGAACGGCCTGGTGCCCCGCTCCGTGCCCGCCGAGGTGCGCGGATCGATCGAGGTCGACGGCCTGCGCGCGGGCATCGACTCCGTGGCCCGCCTGAGCACGCGCGTGGCGATGGTGCAGCAGGACCCCGACGCGCAGATCGTGACCGGCAGCGTGCTCGACGAGGTCGCCTTCGGGCCCGAGAACCTGCTGCTGCCCGTCGAGGAGGTGCTGCGGCGCTCGGAGGACGCGCTGCGCCGAGTGGGGCTCTGGGCGCGACGCGACGACGACCCCGCGGTGCTCTCGGGGGGCGGGCGCCAGCGCCTCGCGATCGCCGCGGCGCTCGCGATGGGCTCGCCGCTGCTCGTGCTCGACGAGCCGACCGCCAACCTCGACCCGCAGGGCGCGGAGCAGGTCTACGCCGCCCTCGCCGAGGTCGTCGCGACCGGCGACCGGGCGATCGTGCTCGTGGAGCACGACCTCGACGCGGCCATCGGGCTCGCCGGTCGCGCCGTGGTGCTCGACCGCCTCGGCGCGGTCGTCGCCGAGGGGCCCGTCGACCTGCTGCGCGATCGCGCGGAGGAGCTGCTCGCGCTCGGCATCTGGCTGCCCACCGCCACGCTCGCGGCACTGCGGCTGCGCGGCGCGGGGGTGGGCTTCGAGCGGCTGCCGCTCACCGCGGCGGAGCTGCGGGAGGCGTTGGCGGCGCATCCGGAGCCGATCGCCGTGGCCCTCCCGGACGCGCGGTCGTTCCCGCCGGCAGGCGGCTCCGCGTCCCCCGATGCGCGGTCGTCCCCGCCTCGCGCGGTCGTTCCGCGGGCCGATCCAGGCCGGAACGACAGCGCCGGCGAGGCTGGCGGCGGGACCGCATCCGCTCCTCCGCTCGTCGTGGCGCGCGACCTGCGCATCAGCCGCCGGCGCGCACCGGTGCTGCACGGCGTCGACCTGTCGATCGCGGCCGGCTCGTTCACCGCGATCGTCGGCGCGAACGGCGCCGGCAAGACCACCCTGCTGCAGGCGCTCTGCGGGGTGCTGCGGCCGCCGAAGGGCTCGGTGAGCATCGACGGCGTCGACGTCGGCCGAGCGGATGCGCGCCTGCTCGGCCGCCGCGTCGGCTTCGTCTTCCAGAACCCCGAGCACCAGTTCGTCACCAGCACCGTGCTCGACGAGGTGGCGCACGAGCTGCGCCGTCAGGGGCTCGAGCCCGACGAGGTCGAGCGCCGGGCGCGCGCGACCCTGCGGCGCTTCGGGCTGGAGCACCGGGCCGAGGCGCATCCCTTCCTGCTCTCCGGCGGGCAGAAGCGCCGGCTGTCGGTGGCCGCGGCGCTCGTGGCCGGCGCCGAGCTCCTGGCGCTCGACGAGCCGACCTTCGGGCAGGACCGGGAGCGCGCGGAGGAGCTGCTGGCCCTGCTGAGCGACCTCAACGCGGCCGGCACGACCGTGCTCGTCGTCACCCACGACCTGCAGCTCGTCGCCGAGCACGCGAGCGACGTGATCGTGCTCGGCGAGGGACGGCTGCTCGCGCACGGGCCGGTCGGCGCGGTGCTCGCGGACGACGCGCTGCTCGAGCGCTCCGGCCTGCGCCCGCCACCGCTGCACGCGGCGCTGCGCGACGTGCCGGGGCACCCCGAGCTCGCGACCGTGACCCGTTTCGCCGAGCTCCCGAGCTCCGGCGGGAGGGCCGATTGATGGCAGAGCACGTCGGTCGCACGGACGCGCGGCGACGAGCAGCGCTACCGAGCGCCTCACGAACGAGCAGCTCGGGCAGCAGCCCGAGCAGTGCCCGCCGCAGCGCCCCGCTCGAGCGCCTCAACCCGCTCACCAAGGCCGCCGGGCCCCTGCCCGCCACGGTGATGCTGGTGCTCGTGCGCGATCTCGCGACGCCGGCCGCGTTCATCGCGCTGGCCCTGCTGCTCCTGCTGCTCGGCGCCCGGCTCGACCGCCGCAACCTGCTCTTCCTCGCACTCGTGCCCGCGATCGTGCTGACCACCGGCACGAGCCTGTCGCTCTGGGCCGATCCCGCCCGCTTCGAGGAGACCGCGGCGCTGCTGCGGATCGGCGGATGGACGCTGCACGCCGGCGCCCTCGAGACCGGCTTCGCGACGGGGCTGCGCCTCGGCGCGATCACCGCGCTCGCGCTGCTCTCGGGCCTCACCACCTCGGGCCCGGACGTCGCCCGCTCGATGGTGCAGCAGCTGCGCCTGCCCTACCGGATCGGCTACACCGCTCTCGCCGCCTTCCGCTTCCTGCCGCGCTTCGGCCACGAGCTCGAGGTGATCCGGCAGGCGCACCGAGTGCGCGGCGCGCACGCCGGCCGCGGGCCGTTCGCCGCGATCGCCCGCTGGCTGGGCACGATCGTGCCGCTGCTCGCCGGCGCGATCCGGCACGGCGAGCGGGTCGCGATGGCGATGGACGCGAGGGCTTTCGGCGCGCATCCGACCCGCACCGAGCGCCATGTGCTGCGCTGGCGCGCGGTCGACACCGCCGCGGTGCTCGGCTTCTGGGCGGTCTCGGCCGCCCTCTTCCTGACCGTGCCGGCGCTCGCCGGCTGACCGCATCCGCTGCACCCCTGACCACCCGGAGGATCCGATGAAGAACGCCCCCACCGCCTACCTGATCACCTGCGCGGTGATCGGCGTCGCCGGCGCCGTACTGCTGGCGCCCGCCAACTGGCTCTCGACCGCGGTGTTCGCGGCGGCGCCGTTCGCGGCCGTCGCGATCGCCGGCCTCTGGCTGCTGCCGGCCGTCATCGCGATGCGGCTGCTGCAGCGCCCCGGCGCCGGCCTGCTCGTCGGGCTCATCAGCGGCCTCGTGATCATGCCGTTCTCGGGCTACGGGTACGCGAGCATCGCCACGAACCTGTGGTGGGCCTTCTTCGCCGAGCTCGCCTTCCTGCTCGTGGGCTACCAGCGCTGGTGGACCTGGCTGCACTACGCCGGCGCGGCGATCCTCGGCATCGTCTACCCGCTGCTCGCCTGGGTGTCCTTCGACCTCGGCTCGCTGTCGACGCCTGCGCTGATCGGCTTCTTCGCGCTCACGCTCGCGAGCGTGCTGGCCGCCACGGCCGTCGGCATCCTCATCGCCGACCGGCTCGCCAAGGCCGGCGTCGCCCGCGGCGTGCGCCCGAAGCGCCGCTGGGGCGTGCCCGCCGGCGACGGGCCCGCGGGCCAGCACTGAGCTACGAGCGGATGCGCGCCAGCCAGTCCGCGAAGGACTCCGGCAGGATGCGCGCCTCCGCCCCCGGCAGCAGCGTGCCGTCGGCGAGCGCCCGCCCGAACGCCCCGGGGAACGGGATCTCGAGGATCGGACCGCGCCGTCTGGTCGCGGTGGCGTAGGCCCGGGCCATCTCGACGACCCGCTCCTCGCGGGGCCCGGCGATCTCGATCGCGTCGCGCAGCGGTTCGCCGAGCGCGAGGTCGACGAGCACCGTGGCGAGGTCGCGGGAGGAGACCGGCTGCGCGCGCGTCCGCGGGATCAGCGCCACCGGGCCGACGGCGCCGCGCCGCAGCATCTGCGCCGCGAACTCGTGGAACTGCGTGGCGCGCGCAATCGTCCAGGGCATCGGCCCGCTGCGCACGATCCGCTCCTGCGCCGCCTTGCCCGCGTAGTAGCCGTGCGGGGCGGCATCGGCGCCGACGATGGAGAGGGCGACGTGGTGCCGCACCCCCGCATCCGCTCCAGCCCGCAGCAGGGCGCCGCTGGTGGTCGAGAAGAAGTCGACGGCGCGCTTCGCCGAGATCGTGTCGACGCCGATCGCGTCGATCACGGCGTCGACGCCGCGCAGGTCAAGCCCGGTGCCGGTCGCGAGGTCGACGCCGGCCCGGCGGCTGAGCACCCGGGCCTCGTGGCCCAGCTCGCGGATGCGCGCCACGATGGGCGCTCCGATCGTGCCGGTGCCCCCGGCGACGGCGATGACGGTCATGCAGCGATCATCCCGCGTACGGCGGATTCACGCACGGAAAGCGCTTGCGCACACCCTGCACCCCGCCCGAGCGCAGGCTTTCGGAGAAGTCGCGGAGGCCTGCCGATTCCTCGCCGTCGCGGGGTTACGCTGCCCTGATACCGCAGTGAGGGACGTGCGGTAGGAAGGCATCCGATGAGCACTACGACCCCCATCGTCGCGGCACTGCGACCCGCCCTGACGACCTCGGAGCGAGCCCACCTGCTCGCGCTCGCCGAGCTTCGCCTGATCGACGTCGCCGCCGCGCGCAGCGCCCTGAGCAGCCCGGAGTCGACCGAGGGCGCAGCGCTGCTCGACCCCGAGCGCACCGAGGCGGGTATCGCCGAGGCCGCGCTGCGGATCAGCGTGCGCAACCACATGGCCGGTCTCAAGGAGGTCTTCCTGCTCGCGCGCACCGCGCTCATCGAGCGCGCGGCGCTCGAGCGCGGCCGTCGCGTGCGGCTCGCCGGCGAGACCGTGAACCTCGGCGCGCTGCTGCTCGCCCACGAGCGGGTGCTGGCGCGCCACACCCAGCGCATCGGCGACCTCATGGGCCGCCTCAACCTCTCCCCCGCCGCCGGCGAGCTGCCCACCGCCGCGCGCGACCGCATCGGCGCCCTCCTCGGCTTCGCGAAGGCGGATGCGAGCGCCCGCGACGCGCTGACCGCTCGCGACCACCTCGTCGAGCTGGCGCACCTGCACGCCGGCACCGCATCGAGCCTCGCCCGCGTGCGCGGCGAGATCGCCGCGCTCGGCACCGACGTCGCCGTCGGCGAGGCCCCCATCGACCTCGCCGCCGCGGCAGCCGACGCGCTCGGCGCGGGCCTCGCGCTCGAGGCCTCGGGCGGCGAGCCGCTGCCGCAGGCCGAGCGCTCCTGGACCATCGGCGCCCGCGTCATCACCGCCCTCCGCGAGGTCGGCGAGTCCCTGCCGGGCCTGCGCATCCCCTCCGATGTCGACGACGCGGCCGATGCGGCTGCGCAGGACGCCGCGGAGTCGGTCGCGATCGACGAGGTGCGCCAGCACCGCGAGCTGCTCAACGCCCTGGGCCTGCAGCTCGCCGACGCCTCGCTCGAGCTCGACGAGGCCATCGAGGCGCTGCTCGAACGCTGAGCCGCCGCGCGGGCTGTGAACCGGGGCTGGCCGAGCAGGGCAGCGCCGAGGATCGATGCATGAGCGATCAGCGCATCACCGTCGTCGGAGCGGGCCTCGCGGGCCTCGCCGCAGCCCGGGCGCTCGTGGACGCCGGTGCTGCGGTGCGCGTGCTCGACCGGGGCCGGGTGCCGGGCGGCCGCCTCGCGAGCCGCCGCATCGACGAGCGCCCGGTCGATCTCGGCGCCTCGTACCTGACGGCGCCCGAGGGCTCCCGCTTCGCCGCGATCGTCGACGACTGGGTCGCGCGCGGCCTCGCCCGGCCCTGGACCGACGCGTTCCGGGTGGCGGACGACGAGCGGATGCACGGGTCGTCCACCGGCCCGATCCGCTACGCCGCTCCCGCCGGCCTGCGCTCGCTGGCCGTCGACCTCGCCGCGGGTCTGGACGTGCGCCAGCAGGCTGCGGTCGCCCGTGTCACCGCCGACGGCGTCGAGCTCGACGACGACGAGCTGCTCGCGAGCGACGCCGTGGTGCTGGCCATGCCGGACCCGCAGGCGCGACGGCGACTCGAGCCGGGGCATCCGCTGCTCGAGGTGCTGCAGCGGCCCGAGGACTGGGAACCCGTCATCGCCGTCGCGCTGCGCTGGCCCGAACGGGCCTGGCCGAGCGATCTGCACGGCGTCTTCGTGAACGACTCCCCCACCGTCGGCTTCATCGCCGATGACGGCGACCGCCGCGGCGACGGCGCGCCCGTGCTCGTGGCGCATACGACGCCGACCCTCGCCCGGCGGCACCTCGACGACCCCGACGCGGTGGTGCCCGAGGTGGTCGGGGCCGTGCGCCGCATCCTCGGCATCGCGGTCGAGCCGGTTTCGACCTACGCGCACCGCTGGACCTTCGCGCGGCCGGCCGCGGCGCACGACGAGCCCTTCGCGCTCGACGGCGGGGTCGGGGTGGCCGGCGACGGCTGGGGCGGCAAGGCATCGGCCGGCGCCGCGTGGACCTCCGGCGATGCGCTCGGCAGGGCGCTGAGCGCCTGATCGAGCGGGACGAGCGGATGCGTTCGGGTCGCGATCCGCTCGTCCCTCCCCCGGTCCCCCGGTCTCAGTCGCGCAGCTCCAAGGTGCAGCACTTCACGCTGCCGCCGCCCTTGAGCAGCTCGTCCAGCTCGATCGGCACCGGCGCGAAGCCGCGCTCGCGCAGCTGCTCGGCGTAGCCGGTCGCGGCGGCGGGGTGGAAGACGTGCAGCCCGTCGCTGAAGGCGTTGAGGGCGAAGAGCGCCGCCTGCTCGGGCGCGACGCGGATCGCGGTCGGGTAGAGCCGCTCGAGCACGGCCCGGGACTCGTCGTCGAAGGCCTCGGGCAGGTAGGCGATCTCGCCGTGCACGTCGTCGAGCACCGTCAGCGCGGTGTCGAGGTGGTAGTAGCGCGGGTCGATGAGCCGCAGCGAGACGACCTCGAGGCCCGTCGCCGCGGCGAGCTCGGCGTGCGCCCGCGGGTCGGTGCGGAAGCCGTGGCCGGCGAGCACCCGGTCGCGCAGGGTCAGCAGGTCGCCCTCCCCCTCGTTGACCTCCTGCGCGACGACGACGCGGGCGCCGGTCTCGCGCTGCCAGGCCTCGTGCAGGGCCGACTCGCCCATCCGCTCGGCGTGGGCGAAGCGCGCCGTGTAGAAGACGCCGCCCGCGCTCGTGCCGCCGTTGGCCGCGTAGACCATGTCGGGCAGATCCTCGCCGGGCTCGAGCAGGTGCACCTCGTGGCCGGCGGCGCGGTAGGCGCTCACGAGCCCCTGCCACTGCGCGACGGCGCGGTCGGTGTCGACGGGCACCGAGGCGTCCATCCAGGCGTTGATCTCGTAGTCGACGACGAAGCCGGTCGGCGGCACCATCAGGATCGTGCGCGGGCGCGCTGCGCGCTGCGTCGTCGGTCGAGCGGATGCGTCGGTGAGGGTCATGCCTCCAGCCTGCGCGCATTCTTCCGCCGCATGGTCTCGTCTGACGCAGGATTCCTGCGCTGATTTCGATTACGAGACGTATCGTTGCGTCATGGACGAACTGGACCGCCGCATCCTCGATCACCTGCGCGAGGACGCCCGCACGAGCTTCGACGCCATCGGCGCGGCGATCGGGCTGTCGGCCAGCGCCGTGAAGCGCCGGGTGGACCGGATGAAGGCGAGCGGCGTCATCCGCCGCTTCACCGTCGACGTCGACCCGGCGGTCGACGAGCACGCGACCGAGGCCTACGTGGAGCTGTTCTGCCGCGGCACGGTCTCGCCCTCGGAGCTCAAGCGGGCGCTCGCCGGGATCCCGGAAGTCGTCGACGCGGGCACGATCACGGGGGAGGCGGACGCGATCGTGCGCATCCGCTCGCGCGACGTGCCGAGCCTCGAGCAGGCGCTCGAGCGCATCCGGCTCACCCCGAACGTGGAGCGCACCCGCAGCGCGGTGCTGCTCTCGCGGCTCGTCGAGCGCGGCTGACCGGCTCCGCTCAGCGTGCCCACCGCCGGGGGAGTGGCACCCGAGCGGCGCTCCGGCGGCGGATCAGGAGGCCGGCCGGACCTGCATCATCGTGCCGCGGTTGCGGATGATCTCGACGCGGTCGGGGTGCCGCAGGTACCGCTGCTCGAAGCGCCGCTCGATGCGGGTGCCGACCGTCCAGGGCAGCAGCTCGAGGGTCACCGGCACGCCCTCGCCGTCGTGGAGCAGGAGCCCGGTGGGCTCGTCGAGCACCGCTTGCGCCCAGGGCGCCGCGAGCCCGCCCGGCCCGCGCACGATCAGCCGGCCGCCGTCGAGCACCGTCCAGAGATCGACGCAGAGCGCCTGCGCGCAGTCGCCGAGCGTGAAGCGGACCGAATCCGCGGCAGCGGCCGCGGACGCGACCTCCGCCCACGCGGGGGTGCGCTCGATGGTCGGGCGCGGGTCGTGGGCGAGCAGGCCGTCCGGCAGGGCGAGCGTCATGGTGAGCTCCTCGATCGAAGTGGTCGGGTGGGCACCTGGCGGCATCGCGCGAGCGATGCGGGGATCCCGCATCGGTCAAGACGCGGCGGCACTCTTCGGACAACGCGCGCGGCGCTCGAGCGATTCCGTCCGGAACCGGCAAGCGCCTGGGAATCGTCGAGGGGCGCATCTCGGCGGAATACCGGCCGCCCCGCCGTCCTTGCCCCGAGGATGACCACGAACGCGAACACGCCCGCCGACGCACCGAGGACCGCGCTCGTCGTCGGCGCCTCGGGCATCACCGGCTCGGCCCTCGTCGACCTCCTCAGCAGGGAGGGATGGGAGGTGCTCGCGCTCTCCCGCCGCGCCGTCGACACGGGGAGCGTGCGCGGCATCGCCGCCGACCTGCGCGACGCGGCGAGCCTGCGGGCCGCCCTCGCCGACGAGCGCCCGACGCACGTGTTCTTCACCGCGTGGCAGCGTCAGGCCACGGAGGCCGAGAACATCGCGGTCAACGGTGCGATGGTGCGCGATCTGCTCGCGGCGCTCGACCACGCGCCCCTGCAGCACGCGGCCCTGGTCACCGGGCTCAAGCACTACCTCGGCCCGTTCGAGGCCTACGCGGCTGGCGAGATGCCCGACACGCCGTTCCGCGAGGAGTCGCCGCGTCTCGACACCCCGAACTTCTACTACGCCCAGGAGGACGAGCTCTTCGCGGCGGCCGCTCGCCAGCGGTTCACCTGGTCGGTGCACCGCTCGCACACCGTGATCGGTCACGCCGTCGGCAATGCCATGAACATGGGGCTGACCATCGCCGTCCAGGCGACCCTGGCGAAGCACCTGGGCGTGCCGTTCGCCTTCCCCGGCAGCGCGGAGCAGTGGAACGGGCTGACCGACATGACCGATGCGGGCGTGCTCGCCGAGCAGATGGTGTGGGCGGCGACCCGGCCGGGCGGTCGGGACGAGGCGTTCAACATCGTCAACGGCGACGTCTTCCGCTGGCGGTGGATGTGGCCCCGTCTCGGCGAACTGCTCGGCGTGCCCGCGGACCAGGTCGTCGGCTTCGAGGGCGAGGTGCGCCCCCTGGAACAGCAGATGGAGCAGCACGCGCGGCACTGGCCTGCCATCGCGGCCGAGTACGACCTGGTCGAATCCGACATCACGCGGCTCGCTTCGTGGTGGCACACCGACGCCGACCTCGGCCGCCGGATGGAGGTCGTCACCGACATGGGCAAGAGCCGTGCCGCGGGCTTCCTCGGCTACCGGCGCACCGATCAGGCGTTCTCCGACCTCTTCGACCGCTACCGCGCCGACCGGCTCATCCCCTGAGGCCCCGCGACGGGACGGGGTCGCCCGCCGCTACGCTGACCCCATGAACGAGGCCACCGTCGTCCTGCCCTGGCGGCCAGCCCCCTCCCGCATCCCCGCCTTCGAGCGGGTGACCGCCTGGTACGCCGAGCAGTTGCCCGAGCTGCGGGTCACGACGGTCGACACCGACGACCAGCCCTTCGTGCTCGCCGCCTGCCGCAATCGGGCCATGCGCGACGCCGCGCCCGGCTCGGTCGTGATCATCGGCGACGCCGACACCCTGCCCGAGCCCGAGCCGCTGCGCGCGGCGATCGCGGCGGCGCGCACGAGCGGGCGCGTGCACCTGCCCTACGACGAGTACCGCTGGCTCGGCGCCGAGGGCTCCGCGCAGTTCGCGGAGGGCTCGGCGCTGATCGACTGCTCCTTCGAGCTCGTGCGCGGCGCGTGCTCGGGCGTCTACGTGGCCACGCCCGAGACCTGGGCGGCGCACGGCGGCCAGGACGAGCGCTTCCGCGGCTGGGGCTTCGAGGACGCGGCCTGGTACCTCGCGCACGAGACGCTGCTGGGGGAGCCGCCGGTGCGGCATCCGGGCCGGGTCTACGCCCTGCACCACGTCGCCGAGCAGCGCGCGGGCGTGCAGTACGACGCGAACGCCGAGCGGATGGAGCGCTACCGCGCCGCCGCCGGCGACCCCGCCGCGATGGCCCGCCTGGTCGGCGCCTCCTAGCGCGCCGAGCGGCTCGAGGCCGCCGGAGCCCGGTTCACCGAGCCCCGGCGGGATCCGATCAGGCGAGCGCCGAGCGCAGCCCCTCGACGAACGGCGTGGTCGGACGGCCGATGAGCCGCGACAGCGTGCCGTCGACGCCGGCGAGCACGCCCTCGCGGATGCCGGTGTCGAGGCCGGCGACGAAGCCCGCGGTGCCGGCGTCGAGCCCGGCGGCCTCCAGCGCCGCGACGTGCTCCTCGGTGCTCAGGCGGGCGTAGACGACCTCGCGGCCGAGCACCTCGGCGGCAGCCGCGGCGATGTCGTCGTAGCTCAGCTCGACGTCGCCGCCGAACTCGTAGACCTGGCCGAGGTGGCCGTCCTCAAGCAGCACGACGGCGGCGCCGTCGGCGAGGTCCGCACGGGTCACGGCGGCCACGAGGCCGTCGCCGACGGAGGCCGCGATCACGCCGCTGTCCGCCGCGCGCTGCACGTCGGCGACGTAGTTCTCGACGTACCAGTTGTTGCGCACGATCACCGCGGGCAGCCCGCTCGCGGCGATCGCCTCCTCCGTGGCCCGGTGCTCGGCGCCGAGCGCCCAGTCGAAGGTCGTCGCCTTGGGCGCGCTCGTGTAAACGAGCTTGGCGACACCGGCGGCCACGGCGGCGTCGATGACGTTCCGGTGGCCGGCGAGGCGCTTGCCGGGCTCGGAGCCCGAGACGAGCAGCACGGTGTCGACGCCGTCGAGTGCCGCGGCGATCGTGTCGGGTCGTTCGTAGTCCAGCTCGGCGGTGCGCACGCCGCGCTCAGCGAGCGGGGCGAGCTTGGCCGTGTCGCGAGCGGTCGCGACGATCGACTCGGCGGGGGCGCCGCGGCGCAGCAGCGCGTCGACGACGAGCGATCCGAGGTGTCCGCTGGCGGCGGTGACGAGGATGGTCATGGTGGTTCCTTCCGGTGGGCTTCGTCCGGTTGAACGGTCCTCCCGCGAGCAGCATTCCTTCGGTGGGGTACCCACTTTCCGGTAAGCTGCTCACGTGAACGTCACTCTTGAGCAGATGCGGGCCGAATCGGCCGGTGCCTTCGAGCCGAACTGCCCCTCGCGCACCGTGCTCGACCACGTCATGAGCAAGTGGGGCGTGCTCGTGCTGGTGGCGCTGACCGACGGCACGGCGCGCTGGGGCGCCCTGCGACGCAACGTCGAGGGCATCAGCGACAAGATGCTCGCCTCGACGCTGCGCACGCTCGAGGCCGATGGCCTCGTCGAGCGCACGGCGTACCCGGAGGTGCCGCCGCGGGTCGAATACGCGCTCACGCCGATGGGAGAGCAGCTGATGGAGCGGATGATGCCGCTCATGCAGTGGGTGCTCGCGAACGCCGACGCCATGGTCGGCGCCGGCAGGGCTCAGCCGGCCAGCGCCTCGTAGGCGACGACCGGACCGGGGCGCATCCGCTGCTCCTCGGCCACCCGGTCCAGCGCGGCCCGGCGGTCCGCCGGCAGCTGGCGCACGGCGTCGATCGCCGTGGCGAGCTCGGCCGGCGTCGCCGCGTTCGGATCGACGGATGCGCCGAAGCCCACCCGCTCGATCGCCGCGGCTCCCGCGAACTGGTCGGTCGAGAAGGGCAGCACGACGAGCGGCACCCCCGAGCCGATCGACTCGGTCACCGAGTTGTTGCCGCCGTGGGTCACCGCGAGCGCAGCATCGCGCAGCAGGCGCACCTGCGGCAGGAACGAGCGCACGAGCCAGCCCTCGGGCACGGGACCCAGCGCCTCGGCCTCGGTCGCGCCCGTGGCGATCGCCGCGCGCAGCCCGAGCGAGCGCAGCGCCTCGGCGACCCGGGCGAGCACGTCGTCGCGCACCGAGAGGAAGCTGCCGAAGCTCACGTACACGTAGGGCTCGCCGGCGGCGATCCAGGCCTCGACCTCGGCGTCCGCCGGCTCCTCGCGCCGCGTCGAGCCGAGGAAGGCGCTGCGGGGCAGCGGGCGGCCGTCGCCCTCGGCGAGCGCCGCCGGGTAGTTGAAGAGCACCGTGCCGCCGTGCGAGCCGAAGGCGTCGCCGATCTCGGCGACCGACGCGTCGAGCTCGCGGGCGGCGGTGTTCCACTGCGCCGTGAAGCGGGCGGAGACCTCGGTGCAGAGCGCGCGCAGCTCGGCGAGCTCGCCCGCATCCGCTCGGATCGCGGACGGCCAGGACGCGGGGGAGCCGTACACCTCGTCGCCGACCGGCAGGGCGCTCGGGTGACCGAGCACGACGTCGGCGTAGGGGATGCCGGCGGTCTGCAGCGCGAGCCGGGCGCTGAATGCGAGGTGGTCGACGAGGATCGTGGTCGGCGCGGTGCGCTCGACGACCTCGAGGGTGGCGCGGGCACGGCCGACCGGGTCCCACATGAGGTCGGTGAGGCGCTCGCGCGCCTGGTAGGTCAGGGTCGGCACCATGCCGTGCCGGGTGGCCTCGAAGAAGCCCTCGAGCGAGGCTCGCTCCTCGGCCTGCTGCTCGGCGGAGCGCATGACGCCGCCGTTCGAGCCGCGGCCGAGCGGCAGGTCGACGCGGCGCAGGCCGAAGCCCTGCACGATCGAGTCCGTCGCGGGCCCCGTCGCCACGACCACGTCGTCACCGGCGTCGCGCCAGGCGGTGGCGAGGGTGGCGAGCGGCAGCAGGTGTGAGGCGTAGTCGGGGCTGATGACGAGCAGGCTCATCGGGCGGCCTCCGCGGTGTCGAGCAGCGCGGCCTCGTCGTCGGCGACGCCGGCGTAGACGGGGCCGAGCGCGGTGGCCATCGCCTGGATCGTGAAGTGGTCGGCCACCATGGCTCGCGCCCGCTCGGCGCGACCGGGGGCGTCCTCCGCGGCGAGCTCCAGGCCGCGGACGATCGCCTCGCCGAGGGCCGTCTGGTCCCAGGTGGCGGTGAGCAGGCCGGTCTCGCCGTGCTCGACGTAGGTGGCCGGACCGCCGCTGTTCGGCCCGACGACGAGCAGGCCCGCCGCCATGGCCTCGAGCAGGGCCAGGCCGAACTCCTCCTTGAGGCTCGCGCACACGTAGAGGCCGTTCGGGGCGAGCAGCTCGGGCACGCCGTGCTTGGCGGCGGCGAGCCAGCGCGCGGCCACGTCGTTGCTGCGGTGGCCGGCCAGCAGCAGCCCCGCATCCGCTCGCGCTCCGGGGTCGACGACGGCGTCGATCGCGTCGAGCTGCTCCCGTTCGTCGAGGGACGGATGCTCGAGGTCGCCGCCGATGACCAGCAGGTTCGCGCGCTGCCGCAGCTCCGTGGTGGCCCAGGCGTTCACGAGCGTCGCCATGCCCTTGACGCGGTGCAGGCGGCCGAGGGTCACGATGACGGGCAGGCCGCGGCGCTCCGCGGGCAGCTGCTCGAGCACGCCGCGCAGCTGCGCGAAGGCCTCGTGCTCGGCGCCGTCGGCGGCCTCGGCGACCGCTCGCTCGATGAGCTCGAGGTCGACGCCCTCGGCGACGATCGTGTGCCGCTCGGGATGCGCGGCGATGTCGATGCCGACGAGCGATCGCATGTCCTCGGCGAGGGCCGGGCGCGGGAAGAGCACGGTGTGGGCGGCGTTCGCCGCGATGCGCTGCACGAGGTCGGCGCGGAACCAGTAGTGCTCGCGCAGGTCGATCCCGCCGAAGGTCTCGCGGGTGAGGGCGCCCGAGCGGTCGAGCGACTCGATCACCGAGTGCGGGTCGGGGGCGACCGTGAAGACGACGGGGATGCCGAGCTCGCGGGCGACGTCCGCGGCGGCGAGGCTGCCCACATCCGCCATCCGCAGGTGCAGCAGGTCGATGCGGCCGGCGGCGCGCAGGATGCGGCGGATGCCCCGTCGGGCGGTGACCCGCAGCGGCCAGGCCGCTGCCGAGGGCACGGGGCCCGCGGCGAGCGGGATGTGGCCGTAGAGGTGGCCCTCGCCGCCGGGTGCGGCGTCGAGGTCGCCCACGGCCTGCTCGATCGAGCCGCGGGAGATGGTGATCACCCGGCGCACGTCGGTGCGCGGGTCGGCCACGAGCGCGTCGCCGAGGCGCACCAGCAGGGTTGCGATGCCGCCGTTGTCGCCGGCGCCGGCCGCGGTGAGCGCGGGATCGATGTCGGCGTGCAGGAACAGCTGGGCGACGGTGAGGCCGGCGCCGCGCTCGGGGCGATCGCTCGAGGCCTGCTGGTCGACGAGCGCGAGCCTCGCGGCATCGCCGACGGGTCCGGTCTCCTGGGCGAAGGGCGCGACGGAGGCACCGGCGCGCTGGCCGAGCGCGGCGACCGCGGCGGCGCGCACCTCGGGCTCCTCCTGGGCCGAGCGGGCGATCTCGAGCAGGGGGCGGACGGCGATCGACTGCCGCACCAGCCCCAGGGTCTCGACGAGACGGGTGCGCTCGCCCACCGAGACGGTGCCCGGCAGCGCCGACTCGATCGCCACGGCGAGCGTCTCGCCGAGCGCGGTCGACCACACCTCGAGCGTGCTCTGCGCGAGCATGCCGCTGAAGCCGCCGGCCGCGGTCATGGCGACCAGCCGGCCGATGGCGTCGTAGCGCGGCAGCGTGCGGCTGAGCGCCCAGGCGGCGTGCTCGCGGATGAAGGCGCGCTCGTCGGATAGCGCCGCGGTGAGCGTCGCGGAGGCCTGCTCGTCGTATCCGCTGGCGAGCGCGTGCACGGCGGCGATGGCGGTCACCTGATCGTCACCGGCGATCGCCGCGGCGAGGATGCGGATGGTGCGCGGCCCCGGTTCGCGGGCGGCCTCGAACGCGAGCTCGTCCGCGAGGTGCAGGGCGTCGATGATGCGCGGTGCGCTGCGGACGGCGTCCAGCGCGGTCTGGATTCCCATGGGAGCCTTCCGAACAGAGCTGGCCGCACTGCGCGGCCGCTGGCATCGTATTCGGAGCCCTTGAACGGACCGTACGCTGAGGGGCTCGCTCGCAGCATCCCGTCATCTGGAAGGCAACACCCATGCACGTACTGGTCATCGGCGACGTCGGCGTCATCGACGGCATGATGCACATCGGCGACGAGGCGATGTTCGAGGCCGCGGTCGCCGAGCTGCGCGACCGCGGGCTCGACGCGGTCGGCGTCTCCTCGGTGCCCGAGGAGTCGGCGGAGCGCTACGGCATCCGCTGCGTGCCGCGCCTCGGTTTCGCCGGGCTCGACCGTGAGGCCTCCGCGGCCCGCGCCGAGCAGCTGATCGCTGCGGCCCATGGCGCGCAGCAGCTGCCCGACGACGACGTCGCGCTGCCCGCCCTGGAGGCGCTGCGCACCGCGACCGGCCTGCTCAACGCCGGCGGTGGCAACCTCGCCAGCCGCTGGCACGCGCACGTCTTCGAGCGCTCGACGCTGGCCTCGATGGCCGCCGCGCTCGGCGTGCCCGTCGTCGTGAGCGGCCAGACCTTCGGCCCCGACCTCGATGCAGCGGATGCGGAGCTCGTCGCCGGCATGGTGCGCACCGCCGCGATCGCCTCCGTGCGCGAGACCGCCTCGCTGGAGCTGGCCCGCGGATGGCGCGACGACGTGCGCCTCGTCGTCGACGACGCGTCCTTCCTCGACGCGGGAGCCGTCGACGACGGCACCCTGCTCGTGAGCCTCTCCGGCTGGTTCGACCACCGCCCGGCGGAGGTCGTCGAGGCCGCGATCGCGCGCGCCGTCGACCATGCGGCATCCATCACCGGCGCGACCGTGCGCTTCCACGCCCACTTCGGCCCCCTCGACGACCCGGCGCCCACGCGGGGCGACGCCGCGCTGCACGAGCGGCTGCGCGCCCGGCTCACCGTGCCCAGCGAGGTGCTGCCCACCGGCTCGTCGCGCGACGGGGTGCGCCTCGCCCGCGGTGCCCGCATGCTCGTCACCGGCCGCTACCACCCGGCCGTCTTCGCCGCCCCGGCCGGCGTGCCCGTGCTGGCCCTCGCGGTCGACGAGTACACCCGCATCAAGCTCACCGGCGCGCTCGGCCACTGGGGCGCCCGACCGCCCGTGCCGATCGACGAGCTCGACGCCGTGGGCGCCGCGACCATCGAGACGCTGCACGAGGGCCGCGAGCTCGTGCGGGCGGCGGCCGCCGAACGCGAGCCGGCGCACCGCGCCGCGGCGAGCGCCTGGTGGGACGACGTGGCGGCGGTGTTCCGGGGCGTCGCCGACTGAGGTACCGTCCAGGCACCGTCCACGGCGCTCCCACGGGCAGTCCATAGCGTCGGCGCGACGGATGGGGGGCCGGACGTGACCGCTGCGCAGGGCGACTGGGTCGCGTTCCCGGCGGTGCCCCCTCGCGCCAAGGAGGCCCAGGCACCGGAGCGGCGCAGCCGATGGCGCTTCGTGGGCTGGTACCTCGGCGCTGCGTTCTGCGCCGCGGGTGTCTCGGCGCTCGTCGCCCTGACCACGGGCATCGAGCTGACGCGCCTGCACCTGAGCGTCGGCGCCGGGATCGTGCTGCTCGCCGTGTGGCTCGTGCTGCGTCGTCAGCCGGACCCGACCCGGCGCATCCGCTCGGACGGCTCCGCCTGGACGGTCGGCGACCGCGAGGCCGCAGGAGACGACGTGCGGCGGGTCGCCCAGGTCGAGGTGCCGCGGCGGGGCGGTGAGCCCGAGCTCTGGTTGCGCTTCGGCGTCGATCGCCATCTCGACGGCATCGTGCTGCTGCGCGCCGAGGGACGACCGGTGCTCGACGCGGCGCAGCGCGACGCACTGCTCGCGCTGCTCGAGCGCGCGCCCGTCGAGCTGCCGCCCGCGATGAACGACCCCTACGACCCGAAGGGCCGTTTCAGCTACCTCGACCGCCCGAACCACCTCGACCGCGATGCCGCGCTCGAGCTCGTGCGCGAACCGCCGGTCCGTGGCCTCGGCCGGCGGCCCGACCAGCGTGCAGGGGGCTGAGCGGATGCGCCAGGCCGAGGACGGGTGGGTCGCGCTGCCGCGGCAGGGGTTCTGGGGGCGGCTCGTGTCGCTTGGCGGAGATACGCGGGCATCGTTCCTGCTCCTGACCATGCCGCTGCTCCTGCAGGCCGTGCTCTACGGCGTCCGCGCGGTGACCGAGCCGTCGTTCTGGTGGACGCTGATCTCGTCGATCCTCGCTGCGATGCTCGTCGGAACGGTCGTCGCGGCGTTCGTCGTGCAGCCGACCATCTCCATCCGCTCGGACGGCACCGCCTGGCGTCGTCGACGCCGCGAGCGCTCCCCGCAGGAGCTCGACCGGGCGCTCCAGTACCTGCGCGACGGGCGCGAGCAGCTGTGGCTCGCGGTGATCGCCGGCAAGCGCATCGGCTTCACGGTGCCCGTGCCCGGCCGCGTCGAGCCGGGACTCGACGAGCACCAGCTCGCCGCGGTGATCGCCCTGCTCGAGCGCGCGCCGATCGAGCTGCCGCCGAAGAAGCAGGACCCGTGGGACCCGAAGGGGCGGTTCGCGCACCTCGAGCGCCAGGGGTACCTCGAGTCGGCGGACGCGGTCGAGCTGCTGCGCGACCCGCCGGCCGTCGGCATCGCCCCGAACGCCGACCAGCGCAAGGAGCCGCGCAAGGGAGGCGTCGACCGCTACCCGTGGTCCGAGGGCTGAGCGACCGGCCTCGATCTCGAGTCCTCGACGAGCGCGCCATCGGCGATGCGCAGCACCCGGTCGGCCGACTCCTGGGTCGCCGCATCGTGGGTCGCGATGAGCGCGGTAGCCGACTCCGCGCGCACCACGCTGCGGATCAGCTCCATGATCGACGCCCCCGTCGCGGCGTCCAGCTGACCGGTCGGCTCGTCGGCGATCAGGAGACGTGGCGAGTTCGCGAGCGCACGCGCGATGGCGACCCGCTGCTGCTGCCCGCCGGAGAGCTCGTCGGGCAGCGAACGGCCCCGTCCGTCGAGACCCACGAGATCGAGCAGATGAGCGACCCGCTCCTCACGGCGCCGAGGCTGCTCCCTGCGCAGTCGCAGGGGCAGACCGACGTTCTCGGCGACCGACAGGTGGGGCAGCAGACCGAAGGTCTGGAAGACGAAGGCCATCGCCTCGCGGCGCAATCGGGTGCGCGCCGCGTCGTCGAGCCCCGTGACCGGCCGGCCGTCGAGCAGCACGGTGCCCGAGGTGGGCACGTCGAGACCGCTCACGCAGTGCAGCAGGGTCGTCTTCCCCGAGCCGGAACGGCCGACCAGCGCGACGATCTCGCCCTGCGGAATCGTGAAGGAGGTCGCCCGCAGGGCGTGCACGTCCCCGGCGGGGGTGGGGAAGGTGCGGGTCAGGTCCCGCACGACGAGCGCGTCGGTCACGGGGTGCCCTCCTCGTTCTCAGGCCGCGGTTGCTGGGGCCAGACGCCGATGTGATCGCGCTCGACGGTGAGCCGCACGCGCTCGCCGAGGTCCATGGCCCTGCGGTACTCCTCGGGCAGCTGCAGGCGGCCCACCCGGTCGAGCACCGCGAACTCCTCCTCGGTCAGCGCGCCGGCGCCGTGCTGATCGCGATCGCGGCTGCGCAGGGTCTCCGAGGAGATCCGGCCGTCGCGGATGGCGACCGTGCGCCGCACCTGACCGGCGATCGCGGCGTCGTGGGTCACGATCACGACCGTGCAGCCGAGACGCTCGTTGACGGCGCGCAGCGCCGCCAGCACGCCCGCGCCGGTGCGCGCATCGAGCTGTCCGGTGGGTTCGTCCGCCAGCAGCACCCGCGGCGCGTTGGCGAGCGCGACGGCGATCGAGAGGCGCTGCTGCTCGCCGCCGGAGAGCTGCGCCGGCCGCCGGTCGCCGCGGTCGTCGAGGCCCAGCTCGTGCAGCAGTTCGGCGATGCGACGGCTCCGCTCGCGCCGCCCCGTGCCGATGAGGGCCAGCGGCAGGGCGATGTTCTCGGATGCGGTGAGGTCGGCGAGCAGGTTGCGCGACGACTGCTGACGCACCGTGCCGACCGTGGTGCGCCGGTACCGCACGAGCTCGGCGCCGCGCAGCGCCGTGAGGTCGTGCCCGGCGAGCCGGGCGCTGCCCGCCGTCGGGGCGTCGAGGCCGGAGAGGATGCCGAGCAGCGTCGACTTGCCGGAGCCCGAGGCGCCGACGATGGCGAGCATCTCGCCCTCGTCGACGCGCAGGTCGAGACCCTGCAGCGCCTGCACCTCGACGCCGCCGCCGCGGTAGACGCGGACGAGGCTGTCGCAGGTGATGACCGCGGGCGGCTCCGAGCGCGCCGCATCGCCTCGGGTCGTCGTGCTGTCGAGCGTCATGTTCCCTCTCCGGTCCTCAGGATGTCGGCGGCGGCGGCGCGGCGCGAGAGCGGAGCGTCCGTCATGATGCCGAGCGCGAGCACGAGCACGGCGACGGCCGCCGCGCACGCGGGCAGCCAGGCCGGCACGATCGGCGTCGCCGTCGCCCCGACGAGCTGGTCGAGCGCGAACGCCGGCTCGGCCGCGACGAGCACGACCGTGGCCGCGAGGCAGCCGCCCAGCACGCCTCCGACGACGAGCGGCACCAGCTCTCCCGCCGCCAGGGCGAGCCCCGAGCGCCGAGGCGCGCCGAACGCGCCGAGCAGCGCCATCGCCCGCCCTCGCCGCCGCGCGCCCAGCGCCGCCGCGACGAGCACCACCAGGCTGGCGAGGGCGACGCTCGCCAGGAGCGCCTCCTGCAGGGACGCGGGCGCGCGGGTGACCCGCGCGGCCCCGCGGGGGCGCCCCCCCACCTCCGCGCGCCGCGTGACGGCGCCGCGGGCGGCGCCGACCGCGGCGAGCGCGTCGGCGACCAGCGGCGGAGCGCCCACGGCCAGCACGGTCGACGCCACGGCGCTCTCCTCCGCGGCGTCCCGGCCCTCCTCGGCCGCCACGGCCTCGAGCAGCGCCGCGCGATCGACGATGCCGGTGGGGCCGTCCGCGAAGCCGGGCGCGGTGACCGCACCCGCGACGACGCGGATCGGCAGCCTCGTGCCGCCGACCTCGACGGTCGCACCGGTCGTGGTCTCCTCCACGCCGAGGAACGCGCCGAGGCGGGCGTCGACGGCGACGGCGAGCGAGTCGGGGGAGTCGGGGGAGTCGGGGGCCGACGCGCCGAGCAGCCGGAGGCCATCGCTCGTCGCCGCCGGCACGACCCCGTCCGGCATGGCCGCGACCAGCGCCGGATAGGCGGCGTCCACGGCGAGCAGCGCGATGGGCAGCGATCCGGTGGGTCCGCGGACCTCGACGCGATCCAGCTCGGCGACCGCGGCGGCGGTCAGACCGCTCCGCTCCAGCGACGCCGCGAGCGACGCCGCGTCCTCCGCGCCGTCGATGCGGACGTCGGCGCCGACGGTGCGCCACGACGCGTCCTGCTGGCCCACGGCGGCGCTGTGGAGCAGCACGACCGAGCTCAGCGCCGTCGCCGTGGCGAGCACGACGGCGGCCAGTGCCAGCGGCGAGCGTCCGTCGCGGATCGCTCCGCTCGCGAGCAGCACCCCGGCACCGCGCCCGCGCGCAGCGAGCCGGGCGGCCGGATGGCGCAGGACGGCGGTGGCCGGAGCGACGGCGACGGCGAGCACCGCGGCGCAGAGCACCGGGGCGAGGACCGCGAGCGGGTCGATGCCGTCGGGCCCCGGCGCGCCGCCGGAGCGCAGCGCGACCAGCGCTGCGCCTGCGGCGACCACCAGCACGGCGCCGGCCGCCATGCCCGCCGCTCGGAGCCTGGCGGCGGGCGGGAGGGGCAGCAGCGGGAGCACGGTCGCGAGCACCGGGGCGAGGGCGATGATCGCGACAGCGGCGACCAGCAGAGCGGATGCGGTCACCGCGACGCCGAGCCCCACCGCGACGGCGGCGGCGAGGGCGGCGCCGAGGAGCGTCACGAGCGCGGATTCGGCGGCGGCATGCGTCGCGAGCAGCCCGATGGAGGCGCCCCGCGCGCGCAGGAGCAGGACCTCGCCAGCCCGCCGACGGGCTAGGGCCGCGCCGCACAGGACGGCGACGAGCACGGCGGCGCCGACCGGCCCGGCCGCGATCGACGACAGCTGCGCCGAGGCCGCTGCGACCGTGCCCGGCAAGTCGGCCATCGCACGGTCGTAGCCGGAGGTCGCGACGACCGGGAACGGCACCCGGTCGCTGATCGGTGCGCTCGACGTCTCCAGCGCGTCGATCGCCGCCTCGACGGCCTGCGAACGCTCCAGGTCGAAGCGCTCGGGGTCGAAGACGGTCCTGACCGTGCCGGAAGCGCCGAGCATGATCGGGGCGATCCGGTCGAAGGCGACCGCATCGGCGAGCACCGTGAGGCCGGCCCTCGACGAACCGTCCCGGCGCGTCGACGGCTCCTCCCAGAGTCCCGGCAGATCAGTCCACTCGATGCCCTCGGGGTCGCTCGGCTCCGCGGTCCCGACGATCTCGACGACCAGGTCGCGGTCGACGCCTCCGTCCACGACGAGCTCGTCGCCGAGGGCGAGGCCGAGGCGCTCGGCTCCCGTCGCCGAGGCCATGACGCGCACGGGTCCGGCCGAGGACCCTTCGTCGACGGCGGGCGGCGCACCGGTCCGCATCTCGAGCGAGGGCAGCGTGGACGGGTCGAGCACGCCGATCCGCACCACGACCTCGCCGTCCGGCGAGCTCGCCACGAGCTCCGGTCCGATCACGCCGATGCTGGTGCCCCGGGCGACCTCGCGCAGCTCGGACGGCAGGCGACCCGGCAGCTCCGCGGCGTAGATCAGCAGACGCTCGGCGGTCGTGCCGGCGCCGGAGGGGTCGCCGACGGGCGATCGCACCAGCAGATCCGCATCCCGGCCCGCTGCGGCCACCGCCTCGCGTGCGGCGCCGTCCAGCGTCTGCCCGATCCGGTGCGGAGCCCAGATCGCGAGGCCGCACGCGACGGCGGCGAGCAGCACGAGCGCGAGCAGCGCGATGAGGTCGCCCCGAGCCCGCCGGGCGGCGATCGGGAGCGCCGATGCGACGGCGCGCAGCCCGCGAGCACGACGGTCCCCGGCCATCAGTCGGCTCCCGCCCGCAGCAGGTCCGCGAGGACGAGGGAGCGCTGCGCCGCGGCCAGGGCGAGCGAGACGAGCGCGAGCGCCGCGAGCAGGGCGGCCGGCACGAGCACGAGCGCCTGCCAGGGCACGACGAGCGCGGTCGGCGAGGCCCGCTCCGCTGCGGACGCGTTCGCCGCCAGCGGCTCGAGGGCCGCGCGGCCGGCGAGGAGGCCGATGGCGGTTCCGGCGATGGCGACGAGCCCGGCCTCGGCGGCCTGGATCCCCAGCGCCGCGCGCCGCGACAGGCCGATCGCGCGCAACTGCGCCGACTGCAGCCGGCGCGACCGCGTCGCGGCCGAGGTGCTCGCAGCGAGGCCCGCCACGGCGAGCAGCAGTCCGGCGCAGACGACGAGCGCGGAGCCGGCTGGTACGACGGCGCGCAGGGGCGCCTCCTCCATCCGCCGGCTCAGCGTCGCCGCGTCGATGGAGCCGGCGGTCGCCCGCGCCTGCCACGACTCGTCGACGAGGGCGCCGTACGCCGCCGCCTCCACGAGCCCGTGCACGAGGGCGCGACCGTCGACGACGATCGACGAGCGATCCCGGGCGGTGGAGGGGAGCCCGATCGCCAGGGCCTCGAGGTCGGTCGCGCTGGCCGCGCCGGGAACCCGGTCGAGGTCGCCGACGACGACGCGCAGCGAGACATCGGCCCCCGCGAGGTAGCCGGTGAGCGCCGACCCCGGCGACGCGTCGAGCTCGTCCGCGAGCGAGACGGGCACCACGGCGCGGATCGGCGCCCCGGGGCTCCAGCCGGCTGCGCCCACGACGACGGGTGCGGCGCCGAGCCGCACGGACGCCTCGATCCGCACGCCATCCTGCGAGCCCGCCACCGAGGGCGGGTCGGCGGGGTCCGGTCCGAAGCCGCTCCAGCTCCCGGTCATCGCCATCGGCACCGCCGCGTCATCCGCGTCGCCGACGACGGCCATGACGCCGTCGACCGAGACCGCGAGCGGCGCGATGCGATCGGACTCCTGCCCCCGCAGCCGCGCGGTCATCGCGACGAGGCGCAGCGGACCTCCCCCGACCGGCATGGCCCCGGGCGCGGAGTCGAGCTCGACGGGTCCGGCGCCGGCCACGAGGTCGCCGAGCGGCAGCGTCGTCACGGCCCCGCTCCCGTCCTGCAGCGCGACCGCGATCTCCGCACCGGTGCCGGCCGGTGCATCGAGCTCCGCGCGCAGCCGCAGCGCGACGGACCCCTCCGGCAGCGAGGGGCCGGCATCCACGGGGTCCGACGCGGGGAGCGCTTCGCGGATGACCGCGCCTCCGACGGCGCGCACCGCTTCCGTCCCGCCGCTCAGCAGCTCGCGAGCCGCCGCATCCAGCCCCAGGATCTGCACCGCGGTGCCCGCGGCGGCGTCCTCGGACTGCCCGCCCGTCTGGTCGGCGCGGGAGACGATCATCTGCCGGCGCAGCACCGGCGCCCCGGCGCCCTCGGGGGCGAGTACTCGTGCCGGGGCGCCGACGGCCAGCACCGCCTGGTCCCGGGCCGAGCGCAGCTCGGTCGCGCTCGTGCCGAGGGCGATGAACGAGGCCCCGACCGTGAGCGCGACGAGCGCGATGCCGCCGAGCCGACCGGCGCCCCGGGCCGCCGACCATCCGACCAGCGGTGCCACCGGGCCGCGCGCTCGCGCGCCGAGTCGGGCGAGCAGGGGCGCGCCCGCTCGGACGGCGATCACGCCCAGCAGCGTCACCGCGGCGAGCACCGCTGCCGGGGTCAGTGCCGAGAGCACGTCGCCGTCCGGCGCCGAACCCGATTGCGACCGCCAGAGCAGCAGCGCTGCGAGCGCGATCACCGCCGTGCCGCCGACGACTGCCGGGACGGCGGATGCGGCCGTAGCCCCCGCCCCACGCGCGCCGACCGGCAGGCAGATGAGGACCGCGAGCCCCGTCGCGAGCGCGAGCGCGACCAGGTGCTCCGGCCCGCCCGGCAGCATCCGCTGCGGCAGCCCGGCCGCGTTCAGGGGCGGCGTCGCGACGACCGCCGCGTACAGCAGCGCCCCGCCCCACGGGGCGAGCAGTGCGACCGGTGCGGCGAGCACCAGCACGTCGAGCAGCACCGGCGCCGCGCGCTGCGGTCGCGAGGCGCCGCGACGACGCAGCGCGTCGCGCTCGGCGTCGCGGGCGTCGCGCACCAGCTGGGCGACGGCGGCGATCGAGGCGGCGATGACGGCGAGGAGCGTCAAGGCCACGGCGAGCGCGGCGGTGCGCGCAGCGGCGAGCCCGGCGTCGATCTCGCCGAGCGCATCCGGGATGCCCGTGTCGACGAACAGGGACCCGTCGGGGTGGGGCACCGCGGCCGCGATGGCGGTCTCCGCATCGGCCGCCGCATCGCGCAGCGCCGCGAGCCCGGCCACGTCCGTGCCGGCGAAGGATGGCCGCCCCGACACGACCAGCTGGGCCGCTCGCCGCTGGGCCGCGTCGATGCCGCCGGGAGCCGTGATCAGCGGTCCGACGGCGTGCACCGGCTCGAAGTAGTTCGTGCGCGGGCGCGGGAACTCCTGTGCGTCGCCGGCGCCGCCGAGCGGGTCGCCCGCCCAGAAGGCGCCGGAACGGGTGTCCGCACGGTAGAGGCCGTCGATCCGCAGCCGTACCGGTGACCGCCCGTCGGCGAGCGCCGAGGCGTCGCCGAGCACCAGCTCGTCCCCGACCGCGAGCCCGAGCGACCGAGCGGCGCTCTGCGGCAGCGCGATGCCCGGTGGGGTCGACGGCCATGCGCCGTCGAGCAGCTCCGCCTCGGCGGAGGGATCGTCGAACTCGACGAGCGTCGTGTACAGGCCCTCCGCGGTGGTCGTCCACTCGGTGACCGCCCAGGCCGAGCTCGTCCACCGCGCGCTCGAACCGTAGGCGTCCGCCGTGGCCCGGTCCACGGTGCTGCGCGTCGCGGCGACGGGGCTCGGCGGGTTCACGACGCGCACGGTGACCTCGACCCGGTCGGCAGGCAGCGAGGAGAGCGCGTCGCGCACGCCGGCGCGCCCGGTCGAGTCGACCAGCAGCAGCGAGCCGCAGAGCACCGACCCCGCCAGCACGGCGACGCCGAGCACGAGCGCGAGCAGCGAGCCCCGCGTGCGCCACCGGCGCAGCGCGAGCGCCCCGGCCCAGCAACGCAGCGATCCCGACGCCTGAACGACCGTGCACCTCCATTGGCGAGCCCTCCGGCGCCGCCCGGCGCGAGCGCGGCTCCGGGCGGGTCGTGATCCTCGGACACTAGACCCATCGGCGCGCCGCCGGCGCGGTTCGCGCGGATACCGGCCAGCGCGCGCCGCACCGCACCCTCCCGTCCGCGCGCCCGGAACGTTACGGTGACGGCATGAGGAAGCCGACGAATCCCGCCTATCTCGGCGTCGCCGTCGCCTTCGCCGCCGCCGGCCTCGTCTTCTGGCTCAGCGGCAACAGCGTCGGCATCGCCTTCCTGCCGATCGGCGTCACCTTCTTCATCCTCGCCTTCCAGGAGCCCAAGCCGAAGGCCGGCGGGGGTCGCGCGTCCTCCGACGGCGGCGCCCCGACGGCCGGTACGGCCTCCGATGGCGGCGGCGGACGAGCGGATGGCGGCGGCAGCCCCGATCCGTCCCCGTCGCCCAGCAGCAGCGACGGCGGCTCCTCGGACGGTGGCGGAGGCGGCGGAGGCGACTGAGCCCTCCGCTGCGTCGAACCGACAGCCCGCTCGCACCGACTCGTCAGCCGAGCCGCGGTACCGTCGTCACCCGCCGCTCGACCTCCCGCTCGAGCCCGATCCGCCGAGGAGGCGACCGTGACCGCTGCGCTCGACGTGCGCCCCGGCGCGTTCGGCGTGCGCCTCGTGATCGCGGCCGCGGCGACGCTCGGCTTCGTGGCGGTCTACGCCACGGCGGTGCTCACCGCGCGCGGCCAGCAGATCGATCAGCTGCTGCTCGAGGCCGCCGACTACGGCCGCCCGGCGCTGCTCGCCCTCGTCTCGGTGCCCGCGCTCGTCGTCGCCTGCCTCGCGGTGGCGCTCATCGGCGTCGTCTCGCGCCGCCCGCGCGCCGGCATCGCGGCGGCCGGGCTCATCGTGGTCGGCAACGTGCTCGGGCAGGCGCTCAAGTACGAGGTGCTCATCCGCCCCGAGCTCGACAACGCCGCGGCGAACACCCTGCCCAGCGGGCACATGATCGCCTTCGCCTCCGTCGGCACGGCGCTGCTCATCGCGCTGCCCCCGCGGCTGCGGGGCCTCGCCGCGCCCCTCGTCGCGGCGCTGCTCGGCGTGGTCGCCTGGCAGCTGCTGCACGCCGGATGGCACCGACCGAGCGACATCGTCGCCTCGCTGCTGCTCGTCACCGCCGTCGCAGCGCTCGCGGCGCTGCTCGCCGAGCGCCCGCGCACGCCGCGGCACGGCCGGCGGGGGGAGGCGCTGCTCGGGACGCTCGGCGCGGTCGCGCTCGTGCTGGCGGCCGGCGCGTTCATCGCCTCGCAGGTGACCGAGGCGACGATCACCGAGCGCCTGCCGCTGCTCGCGGCCGACCTCATGCTGATCGGCGCGGCCCTGGCCTGCGTCGCCCTGGTGCTGCGCTGCGCGGTGCCGCTGCGGCCCGCGGGCCGCTGAGCCCTGATCCGCTCGGTGGCAGGCCGCCCGGCCTCAGACCGCCGAGACGTTCAGCAGCGACTTGACCGCGCGGCGCTCGTGCATGGCGAGGTACGCC
This sequence comes from Microbacteriaceae bacterium PS02343, assembly GCA_029959365.1. GTDB lineage: Bacteria > Actinomycetota > Actinomycetes > Actinomycetales > Microbacteriaceae > Arenivirga. Next base: position 46,604 of record JASCOA010000001.1, read on the forward strand.
TCGGCGACCTCGTCGAGCGGCAGCTCGAGATCGAAGACGGCGCCCGGCTGCAGCCGGCCGTCGAGCACCTCGGGCAGCAGCTCCTCCACGTAGTTGCGCACCGGCGCGACGCCGCCGGCGATGTTCACGTTGCTGCCGAAGAGCTCGGCGATGGGCAGCTCGGCGCCGCCCTTGGGCACGCCCACGTAGCCCACCTGACCGCCGGGACGGGCCGAGCGGATGGCCTGCTCCATCGATTCCTTGGTGCCCACGCACTCGAGCACGCTGGCGGGGCCGATCCCGTCGAAGAGCTCCTTGACCGCGGCGATGCCGTCCTCGCCGCGCAGCTCGACCACGTCGGTGGCGCCGAACCGCTTCGCGATGGCCTGGCGGGCCGGGTTGCGGCTCATGATGACGATGCGCTCGGCACCGAGGCGAGCGGAGGCGAGCACGCCGCAGAGCCCGACGGCACCGTCGCCGACGACCACGACGGTCGAGCCCTTCGTCACGCCGGCCGAGACGGCGGCGTGGTGGCCCGTGCCCATGACGTCGCTGAGGGTGAGCAGGTGCGGTACGAGGGCCGGGTCGACCGGGCCGGGCACGACGGCGAGGGTGCCGTCGGCGTGCGGCACGCGCACGCGCTCGCCCTGGCCGCCGTCGGCGAGGTGGCCCTGGCGGTCGTCGGCGCCCCACCAGCCGCCGTCGAGGCAGCTGGTGCTCACGCCGTTGCGGCAGTTCGCGCAGGTCATGTCGCAGTCGTAGAAGGGGGCGATCACGAAGTCGCCGATGGCGACCTTCGACACGTCGTCGCCGACCGCCTCGACGACGCCGACGAACTCGTGCCCGATGCGCTTCGGCTCGGGCGCGTTGCCGACGCCGCGGTAGGGCCAGAGGTCGGAGCCGCAGACGCAGGCCGCCACGACCCGCACGATCGCATCGCGACCGGTGCTCAGCACCGGGTCGGCCACCTCCTCGAGTCGGACGTCGCCTTCACCGTGGATCACCGTTGCACGCATGCTCCGAGCCTACGACCGAGCGGATGAGCGCCCGCCGACCGCGGTCCGCGTGCGTGCTGCGCGCGGATGTTGGAGGAATCCGACAACTGTCGGAACGCATCCGCTCAGTAGGCTGTCGATCGTGACCATCCGCGACGAACGCCCTTGGATCAGCAGCTACGCCGACGGAGTGCCGGAGGATCTGCCTGAGCAGACCGGCACGCTCGTCGACCTCATCGCCGAGTCGGTGCGCGACTACCCGAAGGCCACGGCCCTCGAGTTCTTCGCCGCCGAGACGAGCTACGCCGAGCTCGGCGAGCAGATCGAGCGCGCGGCCGAGGGCCTGCGCCGCCAGGGCGTGGGCAAGGGCGACACGGTCGCGATCGTGCTGCCGAACTGCCCGCAGCACGTCGTCGCGTTCTACGCGGCGCTGCGCCTCGGCGCGATCGTGGTCGAGCACAACCCGCTCTACACGCCGCGCGAGCTGCGCCACCAGTTCGAGGATCACGGCGCGAAGACCGTGATCGCCTGGGACAAGACGGTCGCCACGCTGCAGGACTTCCCGAAGGACGTGCGGCCCGACACGATCGTCGCGGTCGACCTGCCGAGCGCGATGGGGCGCAAGACCCGCATCCTGCTGAACCTGCCGATCAAGAAGGCCCGCGAGAGCAAGGCCGCGCTGACCGTGCCGACCAAGGGCGCGCTCGCCTGGAAGGACCTGCTCGGCCACGGCCGCCTGTCGACCGACCACGAGGGCCCGGCGCACGAGGACATCGCGCTGATCCAGTACACCTCCGGCACCACCGGCTCGCCGAAGGGCGCCGTGCTCACGCACCGCAACCTCGTGGCCAACGCCGCCCAGTCGCGCGCCTGGGTGCCCACGATCACGCGCGGCGACTGCACCGTCTACGCCGTGCTGCCGCTCTTCCACGCCTACGGCCTCACCCTCTGCCTCACCTTCGCGATGAGCATGGGCGCGCGCCTGGTGCTCTTCCCCCGCTTCGACCCCGACCTGGTGCTGCCGGTCGTCAAGAAGCACCCGCCGACCTTCTTCCCCGCCGTGCCGCCGATCTACGACCGGCTCACGAAGGCGGCCAAGGCCAAGGGCGTCTCGCTCGAGGGCATCGAGATCGCGATCTCGGGCGCCATGCCGCTCTACTCGGCCATCGTCGACCCGTGGGAGGAGGAGACGAAGGGCTTCCTCGTCGAGGGCTACGGCCTCAGCGAGACGAGCCCCGTGATCTCCGCCAACCCGGTCGCCGGCAACCGCAGGGCCGGCACGATCGGCCTGCCGCTGCCCGGCACCGAGGTGCGCATCGTCGACCCCGAGGACCCGACGGTCGTGCGCTCGCTCGGCGACGAGGGCGAGCTCGTGGTGCGCGGCCCGCAGGTCTTCGCCGGCTACTGGCGCAAGCCCGACGAGTCCGCCGCCGTGTTCGCGGACGGCTGGTTCCGCACCGGCGACATCGCGACGATCGACGACGACGGCTTCATCCGCATCGTCGACCGCATCAAGGAGCTCATCATCACGGGCGGCTTCAACGTGGCCCCCAGCGAGGTCGAGGACGTGCTGCGCCGGTTCCCCGGCGTCGCCGACGCGGCGATCGTCGGGCTGCCCGACGAGCACTCGGGCGAGCAGGTCGTCGCCGCCGTCGTCGTCGAGGACGGAGCGGAGGTGGACCCCGAGGCCCTGCGCGCCTTCGCCCGCAGCGAGATGGCCGCCTACAAGGCGCCTCGGCGCATCGAGTTCGTCGACGAGCTGCCGCGCAGCCTCATCGGCAAGGTGCTCCGTCGGCAGGTGCGGGAGCGGCTCCAGGCCTGACCGTCGGGCGGGCCTGGAGCGTCGGTCACCGGATCCATACGGTTCTCGGAGCCGGAAAGCTGTACGCGGCCTGGGTGCAGGGGTCAGAATGGTCGTGCTCCAGCTGCCGTGTCACCCTCACGGCGTCCCGAAGCCCCGGAGGCCACCCCATCGTGCGATACCCCGCGCCGTGCTCGACTCCCATCCGCTCCTCGCAGGCGGCCCGCTGATGGCGCGCCGCGACGCCGAGCAGCCCCGCCGCCGCTCCTCCTGGACCGGTGCCGCCGTCGAGGAGCGGCCCGCGCTGATCGGCCGTCTGCGCCGCCTGCTGCCGGAGCGCGGCGAGGCGCCGACCGGCCCGACGCTGGCCGAGCGGCGCGACACCGAGCGCCGCATCGCCTCGGGCGAGATCCCGGTGCAGCGGCCCGCTGCGGCCGACGAGCGCGCCTCGGACTGACGGATACGCTGGTCGGGTGTTCGACGACCGCAGCATCCCCCTCACCGCCGACGCCGACGACCGCCAGGTCTACGCGGCGAGCGCCGCGATCGACCTGCGCGCCGAGACCGCTCGCACCGCCTCGATGGGCGACCAGGCGCCCGCCGAGCTCTGGCGCGCCGTCTTCGCGCTGCCGCGCTGGGTGTTCATCGCCCGCACGCTCGAGAACGGCACCCGCCAGCCGCTCGCGGTCATCGACGACGAGCACCGCCCGATGATGCTGGCCTTCACCTCCGCCGCCCGGGCGCACGCCGCCGCCGAGCGCCGCGGCGCGCTCGACGAGACCACCGAGGTCGTCGGTCTGCCGCCGATCGCCGTGGTTGAGGGCTTCGAGCAGTACGCCAAGTCGGGCGTCTACGGCATCGTCTTCGACGAGGGATCGACCGGCTTCTCACTGCCCCTCAAGCAGCTGCCGTCGCTGCACGCCGCGGTGGGCGCCCCGGCGTAGGCTGAAGCACGCTCGTCGACGCCTGTCGACGAGAGTCCGGTCCGCCGCGCGAACCCTGCACGGCCCTCCGACTCGTCCCCGCACCGGGCCGATCGCCCGGAGGAAGCGTGCACCCATGAAGGCACTCCAGTACCGCGCCATCGGCGGCCGTCCCGAGCTCGTCGAGATCGACAAGCCCGTCCCCGCACCCGGCCAGGTGCTCCTCAAGGTCACGGCCGCAGGCGCGTGCCACTCCGACGAGTTCATCATGGGCGCGTCGGCCGAGGACTACTACTTCAAGCCCCTGCCACTGACCCTCGGCCACGAGGTCGCCGGCACCGTCGAGCAGCTCGGCGACGGCGTCACGGGTCTCGAGCTCGGCGAGAGCGTCATCGTCTACGGCCCGTGGGGCTGCGGCCGCTGCTACGCCTGCGCCAGCGGCGAGGAGCAGAACTGCGAGCAGGGCATGCGCGCGCCCGGCATCTTCAGCGACGGCGGCATGGCCGAGTACATGCTCGTCGACGACGCGCGCCACCTGGTCTCGATCGGCGAGCTCGACCCCGTCGCCAACGTGTCGCTGACGGATGCGGCGCTCACCCCGTACCGCGCCATCAAGTCGGCGCTGCCGAGGCTCACCCCCGGCACGACCGCCGTGGTCATCGGCTCCGGCGGCCTCGGCCACGTGGCCATCCAGCTGCTCAAGGCGCTCACCGTCAGCACGGTCGTCGTGCTCGACGTCGCCGAGGACAAGCTCGAGTTCGCCCGCTCCGTCGGCGCCGACCACGCCTTCCTCTCCAACCCCGACGCCATCCAGTCGGTGAAGGACATCACCCGCGGCCTCGGCGCCGACGCCGTGTTCGACTTCGTGGGCATCCAGCCGACCGCCGACCTCGCCGCGGGGCTCATCCGCACGGCCGGCTCGATCGTCGTCGTCGGCGTCGCGAAGGGCGCCGTGCCGATCGGGCAGACCACCGTGCCGCTCGACGTCAACGGCCGCGCGATCAACTGGGGCTCGCGCACCGAGCTCATGGAGGTCGTCGAGCTCGCCAAGCGCGGCGCGATCAGCATCCACACCGAGCGCTACACCCTCGACGAGGCCACGCAGGCCTACGACAACCTGCACGCCGGCAAGGTGCGCGGCCGCGCCATCATCGTGCCGTAGTCCGAGGTCGCCAGGACGGCCCGGTCCCGCGTTCGCGGCGCTGGGCCGTCCTGCGCGGTGAAGGGATGCGGGGCGCACGCCTGCAGCGGAACCGGGCTCGGGCGCATCCGCTCGGTGGCAGGATCGCGGCATGAGCATGATGGGGCCGGGCCCGAAGTCCCGGGTAGGCAGCATGGACTCCGATGCGCAGCGCGCCCGCAACGCCGAGGCGCCGCGGATCCCGCAGCTCGGGCACCGCATCGCCGAGCTCTTCCGGCCGCACCGCCTGGCGCTCGCCGGCATCATCGTGCTCGTGCTCGCAGGCGCGGGCCTGGCCGTGGTGCCGCCGCTGCTCACCGAGACGGTCTTCGACCAGGCGCTGTTCCCCGCCGAGGGCGGCCCGGTGCTCGGCCTGCTGCTCGAGCTCGTGCTGCTCATGATCGCGATCTACGTGGTCACCGGTCTGCTGAGCGTGGCGCAGACCGCGCTCACCTCTCGCGTGGGCAACAAGGTCATGGGCGGCCTGCGGGTCTCGCTGTTCCAGCGGCTGCAGTCGCTCGAGCTCGGCTTCTTCACGCGTACCAAGACGGGCGTGATCCAGTCGCGGCTGCAGAACGACGTCGGCGGTGTCGCGAGCGTGCTCACCAACACCGTCTCGAGCGTCATCGGCAACGTCGTGACGGTGATCGCCTCGCTCGTCGCGATGCTGCTGCTCAGCTGGCAGCTCACGCTCATCGCGGTGATCGTGACGCCCATCCTCGCCCTCGCGCAGCGTCGTGTCGGCCAGGTGCGCGCCCGCATCGCCACCCGCACGCAGGAGTCGCTGTCGGAGATGACCGCGATCACGCAGGAGTCACTGAGCGTCTCGGGCGTGCTGCTCGCCAAGAGCTTCAACCGGCAGCAGGCCGAGACCGATCGCTACAGCGAGGCCAACGACCGCCAGGTGTCGCTACAGGTGCAGCAGGCGATGAGCGGCCAGTGGTTCTTCGCGATCGTCACGATCTTCCTCTCGGCGATCCCCGCGATCGTCTACCTCGTCTCCGGCTACCTGGTCACCGGCGGCACCGCCGACATCAGCGCCGGCACCATCGTGGCCTTCACGACCGTGCAGGCGCGGCTGCTCTTCCCGCTGCTCGGCCTCATGCGGGTCGCGCTCGACCTGCAGACCTCGGGCGCCCTGTTCGCCCGCATCTTCGAGTACCTCGACCTGCGGCCCGCGATCGAGCAGCGAGCGGATGCGGCGAGCCTGCCCGAGGACGGCCCGCTCGGCGTGCGCCTCGAGCAGGTCGCGTTCCGCTACCCCGGGCCGGGCGACGACGTGCTGCACGGCATCGACCTCGCGGTCGAGCCCGGCACCTTCGCCGCGTTCGTCGGCCCCTCCGGCGCCGGAAAGTCGACGATCGCCTCGCTGATCCCGCGCTTCTGGGACGTCACCGGGGGCCGCGTCGTCATCGGCGACGCGGACGTGCGCGACCTGCGCCAGGAGTCGCTCATCGGCGCGATCGGCATCGTGAGCCAGGAGACCTACCTGTTCCACGCGACCATCGCCGAGAACCTGCGCTACGCGAAACCGGATGCGACCGACGCGGAGCTCGAGGCCGCGGCGCGGGCGGCCAGCATCCACGACACCATCGCGGCGTTCCCGGAGGGCTACGGCACCGTGGTGGGCGAGCGCGGCTACCGGCTCTCCGGCGGCGAGCAGCAGCGCGTGGCGATCGCCCGGGTGCTGCTCAAGGACCCGCGCATCCTCGTGCTCGACGAGGCCACGAGCGCGCTCGACAGCGTCAGCGAGCGCGTCGTGCAGGCCGCGCTCGACACCGCGGCCCACGGCCGCACGACCATCGCCATCGCGCACCGGCTCTCGACGGTCCAGCACGCCGACGCGATCTTCGTCGTCGAGCGCGGCCGCATCGTGGAGCGCGGCACGCACGAGCAGCTGCTCGCGGCCGGCGGGCTCTACGCCCGCCTGCACCACGAGCAGGCTCAGGCGTAGCTCAGTCCTGCAGCCTGCGCAGCGACGACGGCTTGTGCGCCGCGTGCGCGCCGGTCTTCTCCGACTCGACGACGAGCATCGGCTCGTCGTCGCTCGCGGTGAAGTCGTTACCCTCCAGCGAGAAGTCCTTCGTCTTCCGCTCGACCACCTTGCCCTGCGTCCGTCCCTGCGGCGTGCCCCAGGACACCCGATCGCCCACGCTGATGCTGCTCATCGCCCCAGTGGAAGCGCGCACGCTGCGTCCGAGCGGGGGAGCGGATGCACGCGCGCCGTGAGCGGGCCGCCTGGCGACCGCGGGCGACGCACACTGCTGAGGCACCCATCCGCTCGTCCAGGAGACCACAGCCATGCCCGACGCCCTGCTTCCCCAGCCCTCGCGCCCGTTCGAGGACACCCTCACGCAGCCGATCGACATGAGTGAGCTGCTCGCCGCACGCGACTGACGCGCGCTCAACGCGGGCGCACCCCGATGCGCACGTGCCCGCCGCCCGCCGCGGCGACCAGCGCGTCGTCGAGGTCCTCCAGCGGCTCCGTCGCCCCGACGAGCTCGGCGAGCGGGTACCGCATCACGGCATCGTGCGCGAAGGCGATCGCCGCGGCGAGGTGCTGCGGCGCGTAGTTGTGCACCCCGGTGAGGGTGACGAGTCCGCGCACGATCCGCTCCGGGTCGACGGCCACGCTCGGTCCCGGCGAGACGCTGCCGATGAGCACGACCGCGCCGCCGAGATCGATCGCGGCGACGGCCGCTGCGACCGCCCGGGAGGCCCCGGAGGCCTCGAACCAGAGCTCCGGCGCCTCGAAGCCGAGCGCCTCGAGGGCCTCGCTGAGCTCGGCGACGCCCGTGCCGACGGCGTCCGCGGCGCCGAAGCGCAGCGACAGGCGACAACGGTCCTCGCTCGGGTCGACGACGACGACGGTCGCACCGGCGTCGCTCGCCATCGCGGCGAGCGTCAGACCGATGAGCCCGGCACCGCTGATCACGACCGCGCGACCGCGCAGGTGCGGGTGGGTGCGTCGCGCGGCATCGAGCGCCGCGGCGGCCGTCGCCGTGCCGCAGCTCAGCGGCGCGAGCACCTCGGCCGGCAGCTCGTCGCCGACCCGCGCTATGGCGGTGCCGGCCAGGAGGTGGGCGTGGGTGGCGAAGCCGCCGCCCAGCTGCCAGCGCGGCTCGGTGCGCTCGTGCCCGTACTTGCGCAGCCGCCGGCACTTCTGCGGCAGCCCGCCCCGGCAGCGGTCGCAGTCGGCGCAGGCGGCGAAGATCGACCAGACGACGCGGTCGCCGACCGCGACCTGCGCGCCGTCGAGCGCCGTCGGCGCCTCCGGGCCGAGCGCGACGACGCGGCCGACCTGCTCGTGGCCGAGCACGGTCGGCACCGGGGTGGCTCGGTCGCCGCGGGTGGTGTGCACGTCGGAGCCGCAGATCGTGGCGAGCTCGATCTCGACGAGCACCTCGCCGGCGGCGAGCTCGACCGCGGCGACGGCCATGGGCTCGTGGGGTGCGCCGTCGCCGCGCCAGAGCATCGCGGTCGCGTCCACGTTCATCCGCTCGTTCATCGACAGCCCTTCCGATCGCTCATCGCTCAACCGCCCAGCGCCACGAGCAGGACGCCGCTCGCCACGATCACCGCAGCCGCGACGCGCGCCCACGGGCGCCCCTCCGCCAGCACGAAGCCGCCCCAGAGGCTCACCAGCACCACGCTGACCTCGCGCATCGGCGCGACGAGCGACACCGGCGCGATCTGCACCGCCGTGAGCACGAGGATGTACGACAGCGGCGAGAGCGCCCCGAAGGCGAGGATGCGCGGCCAGTGATCGCGCAGGATCGGCGCGAACGACGCTCGCCGGCGCCACGAGATCGCCAGGTAGAGCACGACCTCGACCGCGGTGGTGCCGACCATCATGGCGACGGGCTGGATGCCCCACTCGCGCACCGAGAACGAGTCCCAGATCGTGTAGGTCGCGATGCCGACACCGGTCAGCACGCCCCAGATCACTCCGGCGCCGAGCCCCTTGGCGCCGGGTCGGCGGCCGATGAAGCCGACCGCGACGACGCCGAGGATCACGATCGCGATGCCGAGCAGCGCGGTGCCGCTGGGCAGTTCGGCGAAGAGCAGGATCGCGCCGATCACGCTGAGCACCGGGCCGCTGCCGCGCGCCGTCGCGTAGACCGTCGAGAGGTCGGCGCGGGCGTAGCCGCCCTGCAGCACGAGCATGTAGGCGATGTGCAGCACGCCCGAGACGCCGATGCCGAGCGCGAAGGAGCCGAGGTCGGCCGCGCCGATGCCGCCCGTGAAGGGCACCACGGGCAGCCAGATGAGCGTGGCGGCGATGGCGGCCCAGAGCAGGAAGGGCGCGCCGAGCCTGCTGACGCCGTGCGCGAGCACGTTCCAGCCGGCGTGGGCGACGGCGGCGCCGAGGACGAGGAGGAGGGCGAGGGGTGACATGCGCCGCCGACGCTAGGCCCCGCGCGTGAACGCCGAGTTGCCCGCATCTGTCGGCGCGTCGCGCCTCGCGCCGGGAGATGCGGGCGACGCGGCGAGCGGATGCGGGCGACTCGGCGAGCGGATGCGCCTGCCGCGCACGCGGAACGGCCGCCGCCCCCGAGGGGCGACGGCCATGCGTCGCGGACTACTCCGCGGCGCTCGCGACGAGCAGCCCCGCACCCGACGGGTCGAGCTCGACCCGCACCGTGTCGCCGTCGCGCACCGTGCCGCTCAGCAGCGCGTTGGCGAGCCGGTCGTCGATCTGCTGCTGCATGAGGCGGCGCAGCGGGCGGGCGCCGTACGCGGGGTCGTAGCCGTGCTCGGCCAGCCAGCGCCGCGCATCCGGCGTCACCGCCAGCTCGAGGCGGCGGCCCTGCAGGCGCCGACCGAGACGGTCGATGTAGAGCTCGACGATCTGGCCGAGGTCGTCGATGCTCAGCGCGCTGAAGACCACGATGTCGTCGAGCCGGTTGAGGAACTCGGGCTTGAACGAGTCGCGCACCACCGACAGCACCGACGCCTCGCGCTGCTCCGAGGTGAGCCCCGGCTCGATGAGGAACTGGCTGCCGAGGTTCGAGGTGAGCACCAGGATCGTGTTGCGGAAGTCGACCGTGCGGCCCTGGCCGTCGGTGAGGCGGCCGTCGTCGAGCACCTGCAGCAGCGTGTCGAAGACCTCGGGGTGCGCCTTCTCGACCTCGTCGAGCAGGATCACCGAGTACGGGCGACGGCGCACGGCCTCGGTCAGCTGGCCGCCCTGCTCGTAGCCGACGTAGCCGGGCGGGGCGCCGATGAGCCGGGCCACCGAGTGCTTCTCGCCGTACTCGCTCATGTCGATGCGCACCATGGCGCGCTCGTCGTCGAAGAGGAACTCGGCGAGCGCCTTGGCCAGCTCGGTCTTGCCGACGCCCGTGGGCCCGAGGAACAGGAACGAGCCGGTGGGCCGGTCGGGGTCGGCGATGCCGGCCCGCGAGCGGCGCACGGCCTCGGCGACCGAGCGCACGGCGCGCTTCTGGCCGATGAGCCGGCGCCCCAGCTCGCCCTCCAGGTTCAGCAGCTTCTCGGTCTCGCCCTGGGTGAGGCGGTCGACCGGGATGCCGGTCCAGGCGGCCACGACGGCGGCGATGTCCTCGTCGGTGACCTGCTCGTTCACCATCCGCTCGCCCGGGTCGGTGCCGGCGCGCTCGGCCTCGGCCAGCTCGCGCTCGACCACGGGGATCTCGCCGTAGAGCAGCCGCGACGCGGTCTCGAGGTCGCCCTCGCGCTGGGCGCGCTCGGCCCGCATGCGCAGGTCGTCGAGGATGCCCTTGAGGTCGCCGACGCGGTTGAGGGAGGCGCGCTCGGCCTCCCAGCGCTGCTGCAGCACGCCGAGCTCGGACTGCTTCGCGGCGAGGTCCTCGCGCAGCTTGGCGAGCCGGGCCTGCGAGGCGTCGTCCTTCTCGCGCTTGAGCGCGAGCTCCTCGAGCAGCAGCCGGTCGACCTGACGCTTGAGCACGTCGATCTCGACGGGCGCCGAGTCGATCTCCATGCGCAGCCGGCTGCCGGCCTCGTCGATGAGGTCGATGGCCTTGTCGGGCAGCTGGCGGCCGGTGATGAAGCGGTGGGAGAGGGATGCGGCGGCCACGAGCGCCGTGTCGGCGATCGCGACCTTGTGGTGGGCCTCGTAGCGCTCCTTGAGTCCGCGCAGGATCGCCACGGTGTCCTCGACGCTGGGCTCGCCCACGTAGACCTGCTGGAAGCGGCGCTCGAGCGCGGCGTCCTTCTCGATGTACTCGCGGTACTCGTCGAGGGTGGTGGCGCCGATGAGGCGCAGCTCGCCGCGGGCGAGCATCGGCTTGAGCATGTTGGCCGCCGCGACGGAGCCCTCGCCGCCGCCGGCGCCCATGAGCGTGTGCAGCTCGTCGATGAAGGTGATGACCTGCCCGTCGGACTTGTCGATCTCCTTGAGCACGTCCTTCAGCCGCTCCTCGAACTCGCCGCGGTACTTCGCGCCGGCCACGAGGGCCGCGAGGTCGAGGCTGATGAGCCGCTTGTCCTTGAGCGAGTCGGCGACGTCGCCCGCGACGATGCGCTGGGCGAGGCCCTCCACTACGGCGGTCTTGCCGACGCCGGGCTCGCCGATCAGCACGGGGTTGTTCTTGGTGCGCCGGGTGAGCACCTGGCTGATGCGGCGGATCTCCGCGTCGCGCCCGATCACCGGGTCGAGCTTGCCCGAGCGGGCGATCGCGGTCAGGTCGACGCCGTACTTCTCCAGGGCGGACTTCTGCTTCTCCTGCGTGGAGGGGGCACCCTGCAGATTGGCCATCATGTCCTCCTCGAAAGACTTGAGTTGTGGTGACTCAAGTCTACGAACGGACGAGCGGATGCGCTACGAGCGGATGCACGCCCACGGCGAACGCGCGGTCTCAGCCCTCGCGCATCCGCTTCGTCGTCTTCGCGGTCGCCGGCGCGGTCCACGGGTCCTCGGGCCACGGATGCTTCGGGTAGCGACCGCGCATCTGCGCTCGCACGTCGCGGTACGGCCCGTTCCAGAAGGAGGAGAGGTCGTCGGTGACGGCGAGCGGCGCCCGGCCGGGGGAGAGCAGGTGGAAGAGCACCGGCACCCGGCCCTGCACGAGGCGCGGGGTCTCGGCGAGGCCGAAGAGCTCCTGCAGCTTCACCGCGACGACGGGTGGGCCGTCGGCGTCCGGCGGGTAGGCGATGCGCACCCGCGAACCCGAGGGCACGGCGAGGTGCTCGGGCGCGAGCTCGTCGAGGCGGGCGGCCTCGGGCCAGGGCAGCAGGCGGCGCAGCGCGCTCGTCACGTCGATGCGCCGCAGCGACGAGTCCGGGCGCAGCGCCGCGAGGTCCGGGGCGAGCACCTCGAGCAGCGCCTCGTCCGCGATGTCCGGCCACGGGGCGCCGAGCTCGCGGTGCAGCAGGGCGAGGCGGGCGCGCAGCGCGGTGGCCGCCTCCGTCCAGTGCAGCGCGTCGAGGCCCAGCTCGCGCAGGTGCGCGGCGAAGGCGGGGCCGACGTCGTCGCGCTGCACTGCCACCGGGGTGCTCGCGAGCACGATCGCGCCGAGGCGGCGCTGCTCGCGCACGCGCACCCGGCCGTCGTCGATGCGCGCCTCGCGGGCGGTCAGCAGCGCGCCGAGCCGCAGCGCATCCGCTTCGGCCAAGGGGGCGGCGAGCCGGATCACGGCGCCCGTGCCGTCGGCCGCGCGGCCCTCGGCGCGCTGCACCTCGCGCACGGCGAGCCACTCCACGCCGGTCAAGCCGCTGCCCTCGGGCAGCGCGGCGCGGGTGCCGCTCGCGAGCAGGTAGCTGCGGGAGCCCTCGGCGGTGCGCCGGGCGATCCAGGCGGGTCGGGCGAGGGCGGTGACGATGCCGGTCGCGTCGGCCGAGGATGCGGATACGCCGCCCGAGGGGATCAGCTGCGCCAGCCGCCGGCTCTCGGCGCGCCACCGCTGCGCATCGGGCGCGCTGCCGTCGCGCAGCTGGCGCAGCAGCCGGGGCAGGTCGGCGCCGCTGTCGCGCGCATCGCCGGCGAGCGCGGCGACGACCTCGGCGACCGCGCGACGGTCGAGCCCCTCCTCGGCGCCGGCCATCAGCGCGCGGGCCTCGCGCACACCGACGGGCATGCGGGCGACCCGGGCGCCGAGCGCGGTCGTGCGGCCCTCGGAGTCGATCAGGGCGAGCTCGCGCAGCGCGGCGACGGCGCGCTCCATGGCGGCCGCGGGCGGCGTTGTGAGCAGCCGCAGGCCGTCGCCGGCGGGCGTGCCCCAGGCGGCCAGCAGCAGCGCGGTGTCGGTGAGGTCGGCCGAGGCGATCTCGGGGCTGCCGCTCTTCGGGAACGCCGCCTGCTCCGCCTCGGTGAACAGCCGCACGGCGCGACCGGGGCCCTGACGGGCGGCGCGACCGGCGCGCTGCTCGAGGCTGGCGCGCGAGGCGCTCACGGTCACGAGGCCGGTCATGTCGCGGGCGGCGTCGCGGCGGTTCTCGCGGGCGAGGCCGGCGTCGATCACGAGCCGCACGCCCGGCACGGTCAACGAGCTCTCGGCGAGCGAGGTGGTCACGACGATGCGCGCGGGCTCGCCGGGGCCGCGCCCCGCGGTGGCCCGGTCCTGCTGCGCGGCGGGCAGCCGGCCGTGCAGCGGCAGCGCCTCGATGGAGGTCTGCTCGCGGATGCGGCGCACCACCTCGTCGACGTCACGGGCCGTGGGCACGAAGACCAGCGCATCCGCTCGCTCCCGCGCCTGCTCGGCGACGGCCGTTCGAGCGACATGGTCGAGGAACTCGCGCTGCATCCCGCGCGGCCCGATGCGCGCCACCGGGGCGGGCAGGTGCTCGACGACGAGCGGATGCAGCGCCGCCGGCACGTCGACGACCGGCGCACCGCCCAGCAGCTCGGCGACGGCGGCGGCGTCGAGGGTCGCGGACATGGCGACGAGCAGCAGGTCGTCCCGCAGCTCGCGCACCTCCGCGAGCATGCCGAGCAGCAGATCGCCCTCGACGGAGCGCTCGTGCACCTCGTCGAGCAGCACGGCGTCGACGCCCTCGAGCGCCGGGTCGCTCAGCAGCCTGCGCAGCAGCACGCCGGGCGTGACGGCTTCGAGGCGGGTGGCGCCGGAGACCGTGCGCTCGCCGCGCACCGTGAAGCCGACCGGCCCGCCGAGCGCGCTGCCGTCGAGGGCGGCGATCCGCCGCGCTGCGGCGCGCACCGCGACCCGGCGCGGCTGGGTGAGCAGCACCCGGCCCGCCACGAGATTCGCGACCAGCGGCGGCACGAAGGTGGTCTTGCCGGTGCCGGGCGGCGCGGTGACGACCATCGCGCCCTGCGCCGCGGCGGCCTCGAGCTCGGCGCGCGAGCCGGCGACGGGCAGACCCTCGCCGATGCGGTCGAGGTCGAAGGCGTGGGGCACCCGCCGATCCTACGAGCGGATGCGCGGTCCGAGGCGGCCGAGCAACGCGAGCTCAAACCCCGCTCGGGCCCCGAGCTGCCGACGGCGTCCGCGGATGCTCCCGCTCCGGACCTATCGCCGTGCGGGGATCCGCAGCGTGAACGCGGTTCCCGCGCCGGGTGCGCTGTGGACGGCGATGGCGCCGTGATGCGCGTCGACGATGGTCTTGACGATCGCGAGGCCGACGCCGATGCCCTGCACGGAGTTCGAACGGGCTCCGCGGGCCCGGTAGAAGCGATCGAACGCCCGCCGCTGCTCCTCGTCGCTCATGCCGACCCCGGAGTCGACGACGGAGACGACGATCTCGTCGGCGTCGACCGACGCGCTCAGCGTGACGGTTCCTCCCGAGGGGGTGAACTTGATCGCGTTGGTCAGCAGGTTCTCGACGGCTTGCGCGAATCGCTGCCCATCGGCCTCGACGGGCAGCGCCTCGGGCAGCGCCGCGACGAGGTCGACGCCGGCGCCGGTGGCGATGACCCTTAGCGAATCGGCCGAGGCTCGGAGCACGGGCCTGAGGTCGATGGGCTCGAGGCGCACCTCGAAATGCTTGTCCGCCGCGGAGAGCAGCTGCGCGACGCGGTCGAGCAGCTTCTCGGTGTTCCGGGTGATCGTGGCGAGCGCTCGGTCGACGCCCAGCGCCTCCGCCTCGTCGCCGAGCTCGTCGGTGACGTACTCGGTGTACCCCATGATCGACGTCAACGGGGTGCGCAGCTCGTGCGACACCGTGGCGAGGAACTGCTCGCGCACCTCGACCGCCTCGGCGAGCTCGGTCACCTCGTACCCGGCGATGACGGTGCCGAGCAGCACCCCGTCGGAGCGGAACACCTGCCGGGAGGTCAGCATGATCGCGATCATGCTGCCGGGTTCTCCCAGCCACTCCAGCTCGTTGGTCACGGTGTCGCCGCGCAGCGCACGCGGCACGACCCGCTCGTGCGGAGGGATGGGGGTGCTCTTGTCCGCGGCGAGCACTCGCTGGCTGGCGACGCCGCCGGCCTCGAGGTCCAGACCGCCTCGTCGGGCCCACGCCGCAGCCGCGGCGTTGGAGACCGTCAGGCGGCCCTCCGCGTCGTAGAACGCGACGGCGCCGGTCACGGTGTCGAGCAGCGAGCGCAGCAGCAGTTCGCCGTCCTGGGACTTCGCCAGGGCGGCAGCCACCTCGCGACGGCTGCGGTTCACCGCATCCTGACCGCGACGATAGCTGTTCGCCCCCAGGTGGATGCCGATCGAGATGCCGGTGGCCAGCAACGGCAACGCGAGCAGGTTCACCAGGGCGAGGCCGGATGAGACCGGGGCGGCGCCGACGACGAACGGCAGCGCGGCGATGAGCACGCTGCCGCCGAGCACGATCGACAGCCAGGGCCACCGGAACCGGTAGGCGATCCACGCGAACGGGAACAGGCAGAGGAAGCCGATGGTCGGCAGGTACGGCAGCAGCGCCGTGCGCACGCCGGCGAGGGCGAGGATGTCGAGCACCGGCACCACGAGCACCCAGCGCGAAGCCGTCCACCGCTCACGGGGCAGCAGGAACAGCAGCGAGGCGATGATCGTGATGCCCACGCCGGCCCAGAGGAATCCGCTCTGCTCCACCGGCACGGTGACGGCCACGGCCGCGCTGAAGAACAGCACGCTCAGGAGGAACGGCAGCTGCAGGCGCACGAACAGCTGACCCGTCCGCAGGGGAGACCACAGCGACGGTTCCGACATGCCTCACAGCCCTCCGTCGCGATAGCCGGCCGCGGAACCCGCGTCACCGACGCGACGACGCATCCGCGGCCTTCTCACACTACCCAGCGGATGCGACGGAGCTCTCGTCGACAGGCGACGTTGACTCGAACGGGGGTCGGCCGTGCGGGTTCGTCCGCCTCCGCTCGATCGCAGCCTGCATCTTTGGGCGAGCCGGAGGGGCGAGTTCGCGCGGACGGTCGGAGTCGTCAGCGTCGACGATCACTGCGATGCGGCGGCCGTGGAGCGAGAGGCAGATGGCCTCATCTCTGCCGGATACGACTGAAAGTCGTTCTTCCGTCGGAATCGAGCCGATCGGCCCGTTTCCGCCGCTGCCTACCGGGCGCGGTAGCGCTCGAGCAGTTCAGCCGACAGGCGCCCGCGCGACGGCACGTCGATGCCCTGCTCGACGAGCCATGCTCGCGCGGCGGACTGCTCGCCGGTCGGCGCCGATGAGGTCGCGGTTCCGCGGCCGGCACGGCCGGTCTCACGCGCAGCACCGATGAAGGGCTCGAGCGCTTCGCGGAGATCTGCGGCCGTGTCCGGGGCGAGGTCGATCTCGTAGGCGTTGCCCTCGAGCGCGAACGTCACGGTCACGGCGTCGTCGCCGAGCTCGGCGCCGGTCAGGTCGTCGATGACGATGGTGGAGGTTCGCTTGGCCATACGCCGACCCTAGCGAGCCGGCCCCACGAGCAAGTCCCAGCCAACGGGCTCGCTCTTCCGCCAGACGCCTCGCCGCTAAGTTCGTGCTGTGACCATGGGGAGCGGCGCTACTGCGGGAGACAACACTCAGCGGGATGAGCGAGCACGGCTTGAACGAGCTGCTTTCAGCCGGCAGGGCACCGACGAAGATCGCGCAGCCCTTGCCGCATTCGACGCCCGCCAGCACCCGGCTCCCCTGCAACGGGCCGAGATACCCGCCAACGAGAGCTCAGCGGAACGGCGATCCACCGAGACGGACAATGCATCCGCTCCCGAGCTTCGAGCACTGAAGTCACGCAGATTCGGGCTGGGCGTCGCAGCAGGCCTTGGGATCCTGGTCACAGCAGCCTCCGCACTCGTGCTGACGCAGCCTTGGCGAGCGGACCCGTTCGAGCGCTTCATCGCTACCGATGCCGTTCCCGCCGACCTGGCTCGGGCCGTGGCCAGCTTCTACCAGTTTGAATCGGACCCCGGAGCTGTCGTCGCAGCCGGCCCTGCCCTGCTCTACCGCGCCGACGACCTCGCCGTAGCCGCCTACATCGAACTCGATCTCGAATCAGGAACACAAAGCGTCTGCATGACGTCGATGCAGTTCATCAGCCCTGGCGCAAGCCAGGTCGACGGCGGGCGAGAGTGCACGCCCCGCGACGAGTTCGAAACCGACGGCATGACCATCGGCCTCTCGAGCAGAATCGAGGCCACAGTCGACGAGCCCCAGAGCGCGCTGCCTTTCTGGCTCACCTGGCACCCCAATGATGACGTCGAGCTGCACGACGACGCCCCGGACGACGACGGGTAGGCGCCCGCTCGAGCGGATCGCCGCCCTGGGGCCGATGCTCATCAGGCCGGCGAGAATCCTGGCCCCCGCGCTTCAGCCTGATCTCTCGTTGCAGGTGATGTCATCCGCGGGCATGGTGTCCTGCACCGTGCGGGCGACGCCCGGCATCAGCGCGCGGAACAGGATGGAGAGGTGCAACGAGTCGGAGGGGTCGCCAATGGCCGATTCGCTGGCGCGATCGCCGCATGGATCGCGATCGCGATCGTCTGCGCGCTCCCCTACGCGGTCCTGATGTTCGCCGCTGGTGTCGAAGGGGACGATTCTGTGGGACGACCGCTCTGCCCAGTGGGATTGTGCTGGGCGGAAGCGGTTTCGCCCATCGGTCTCTTCCTCCTGGCGGCTGCGCTCAGCGGGTCGCTGACCTGGTTCGTGTGCGGGTCGATCCTGCACAACGGGAACGGCCGACCGTCGAGGCGACTCGTCGCGCTCTTCCCGGTCTCCCACGTGCTGGTCGCGATGATCCCGCTCGGATACGTGCTGGCGATGCTCGCCCGACCGCTTTAGGCAAGACACTCGATCGGCCCAGATGGGATCGGGATGAGCTCGCCGACGTGAATGAGACGCCGACGACGAGGTCGGGCGCGGACAGGAAGGCGACGCCGAACGTGGGCACACGAGCGGCGCCTCTACGACGCCCGGGGTTGCTGGCCCTCAGTTAGCCTGCCGACATGGAGCCGCTCGCGACCTTGCTGCCGTGGTTCTGCGGGGCGGTCGTGATCCTGTCGGTCGCGTTGCCGCTGCTCGCGACCAGAAACGCAACGCGACGAGCTGACCTGCAGCGCACGCTGTTCGTCTACCCCAAGGCCGCCATCACGTTCGGAGCGTTCTACGTCCTCGGCGCGCTCCTCGGCCTCATTGTCGGAATCACCGCTCTGACAGCGCCAGACGAGTCCGACCCGGTCTGGACCCCGATCGGATGGGGCCTCGTCCTCCTCGCGGCAGCGCCGGCCTTCCCTGTCGGTTACGCCATGTACCTCGAGCGGCAGTTCCGAGCCGGACTTCACGAGAAGCCCGACGGCGCTCCTCAAACGTAGAGCGTGCGCGTACAAGGGTGACGGGCTGCGACGGAATGCGCCTTATCGGCGCCGTGGCCTGGCTGCTCGGCCGCTAGCGTGTCGGCTGCGACGGAACCCGCAAACGCAACGAGCATCGAACCGTCACTCGAGCTTCCTTGCTACCGAGCCCCGGTTTCCTTGCTACCGAGCCCCGGTCATCCCCGCGCTGCGTCGTTTCTTCGTCAAGTACGCGACGTTCAGCGGCAGAGCTGGTCGTGCGGAGTACTGGTGGTCGACGTTGTTGCTGTTCGCATTCCACATGCTCGTGCAGCTCGCGAACGGGTTAGTCACCGGCGACTGGCGCGCTCCTGACGGCGCCGCGTTCACAACCGCTCCGGATGCCGGAGCGTGCCGCTGCTCTCGCTCGCGACGCTCATCCCGTTTCGGCTTCATCCCGATCGTCGGCTGGATCGTCTTCCTCATCTTGAGCCTGATCCTCGCCGTCCCCGAGGGTCACCGGTTCGACCAGTACCGGTAGTTGGCGTCGAAACAGGCGCCCTCGAAGCAGACCGATGGTCAGTCAGAACGTGCCGTATTCACCCTCATAGTGCACGTGCTCACCGTCATCAGCTTCGGCCTCTTCGCTCCGACCGCCCAGCAGCAAACGAGTCAGCGCCGCACCTGAAGACAACAGCTCGTCGAGTGCTGCGCCGAGGTCCTCGTCAGTGGGCGGCAGTCCATCGCCGCGCAGCGCAGCCGCGAGCACGCTGCGGCGCATCAGCTCCTTGGCGAAGGAACCGGTGGTCTGCTCCGCGCGGTCGGCCGCGGAGTCGAGCGCTGCGTCCGAGAACGGCAGCGAAGCGGCGTAGCGGCGGAAGAGCCGGCGTCGTGCGGCCGCATCGGGCAGCGGGATCTCGACCCCGAGGTCGACGCGACCCGGCCGCGCGGCCAGGGCGCGCTCGAGCACCTGCACGCGGTTCGTGGTCATCACGAAGGCGACGTCTGCATCCGTCTCCAGCCCATCGAGTGCGTCGAGCACCTCGAACAGCAGCGGCTGCGGGCTGTGCGCACGTTCCATCGCCACGAGGTCTATGTCCTCCAGCACCACCAGCGCGGGCTGGAAGGTGCGGGCGATCTCGGCCGCCGCGGTGATGAAGCGGATACTCGAGCCGGTCAGCACGATCGCCGTGGTCTCCGGCGTGCGGCTGAGCAGGTGCCGCACCGTGAGGGTCTTGCCCGTGCCGGGCGGACCGTAGAGGAGCACGCCGCGCTTGAGGTGCTGACCAGCCTCCACGAGCGCCTGCCGGTGCTCGCCGATGCCGACGACGTGGTCGACCACCGACTCGAGCACCCCGTCGCCGAGCACGATCGCCTCGGCCGGCACCTCCGGCCGAGCGAGGAACGAGGCGCCGGCGTCCTGCCCGTACTCGTTCGAGACGAACGAGAGCACCTTGCCGCGCAGCACGCTGTGCTCGATCATCAGCTGCCGCATCCGACGGACCGATTCGGTTGCGAGGCCTTCGTCCGCGCTCAGGACCTCGAGCTGAGCCGTCTCGCGACCGTGCTGCGGCGAGGCTCCGCGCTGCACGATCACCAGCGGGACGCCGTCGATGCGCAGCAGCCGGATGCCGAATGAGACCACGCGCCGCTCCGTGCCGGGCCCGGTGGCGCGCGCCTCGTACGAGACCGGACCTTCCGCGAACGGGTGGTACGGATTGGTGATGAGCTCCGCCAGCGAGGAATGCAGCCGCTGCTCACCACCCGTCACGCCGATCACGCGGCCATCGTTCTCGCGCGTCAACGCGTCCAGCGCGAGGTCGGCGTCGACGAAGCGGTGCGCCGCGATCTGCTCGGTCACGATCGGCAGCGTCGCCGCGTCGACCCCGAGGTGCTCGCTCATCAGCGCCCCGAGCTTGGTGCGCTGGTCCGCCTGTTCGGAGGACGCCAGGCGCTCGACCCGCTTCAAGTACTTCGCGACCGCCCGCAGCAGCTCCTCGTCGATCTCGCCCAGCATGACGCCCCCTCTTCCGAGCGCCGCTCGGCGCCACGATGCGACGCTAACCAGCGCCGCGATGCGCTCGCGACCCTCGAAGGGATGATGCCGCTAGGACCGGCGGAACAGGCACTATCAGCGTCCGTTGCCTTGTCGCACAGTGCGCTGCCCCGTTACCGCGACGTCACGACCTTCAAGACGAGCTGCCTGTCTGCATCTGGAAGGCCCCACACGAGCTCCATCGCGAGAGTTGCGGCCGAAGCATGATCCGACATGGCGACGAGAGCGATGAAAACGTGGCGGAAGGCTGCTCGAAGCTCCATCTATCAGCTAGCTCAGCGCACGGACCGCTGCGAGTCCCAAAGGTCCATTGAGAAGGACCTTCTATCGAACGCCCGCTAGTCACGCGGGCGCGTTTTCAGCTGCTGTTCACGATCCGGGCGGACTCTGACGGCATGGACAATCAGGACTACGACGAGCGACAGGTCATCGAGCAGGTCTCCTCGCGGCTGCGCGATCGATTCCCCGACCGCGAGCCCGCAGCGGTCGACGCCGTCTCGGCGGAGGTCGTGCACGAGTTCGCGAACGCCAGGATCAAGAACTACGTCGGCCCCCTCGCCGAGCACCGCGCACGCGACGTGCTCAAGCACAGCACCGCGTCAGAACTCGCGAGCTGACAGCCCGTCGAAGTGATGAAGCTCCCGCGGGTGGGAGCCGACCGCAACTCCGGCATCGCCGCTGGACTCGTCTCGGTCACGATCCTGACCGGCTGTGCAGGCGGGGTGGCTCTTCATGAGCGTGCCGAGGTGGCCGTCATCACCGATTCGGGTTTCCTCACCGGAGACGAAGCAGCCATCTCCGGAATGGTCTCGATCACGGACCCGGGTTGCGTCGGCATCGCTGATTCCGATGGGACCGTCTACCCGACGATCTGGCCTCGCGGAACAACCCTGGTCGACGCGTCGACCGCGGCGATCGACATCCCCGGCGTCGGCGGCATGCAGCAGGGCGATGCGATCAGAGGCTCCGGCGGGTACTACGGCACCGAAGGTCGAGAAGTGCTCGTTGAGGTTGCAGAGCGCTGCGACTGGGACGGCGAAGTCATCGGCATCCGCTTCGAGTGACGGCATGAGAGGGTGTTCGGGCGGATCTCGTGATCGTCGGTCGTCCAGGGCGTTCAGCATCTCGCCGCGACGACGCCCTCCTCTGCGTGCGGACAGCCTCGAGAGCGCGGGCGATCATGATCCGCATGGCACCGAGACGTCAGCGCAGCTGGCCCAGCATCGCTGTCGCCATGGCGGCCGTGGGCGTCTTCCTCATCCTCGGGTCTGCACTCGGCACGAGTGCCGACTCTCCGATCGCCCTTACTTGGATTCACGGAGCGTCGTTCGTGACCGGCATGGCTGGACTCGTCTTGGCCGCCGCCCTCCTCTTCGTGACGCGCGCCCCCAGAGGCTGAGACCGCCGCCGGCACCTGCCGACCGGATGATGCGTGTCGCGGTAGCGGTAGCCATCTTGATCGGCACGCTCGAAGTCGAACAGCACCGGCCTTCATGGTCGTGCCGGACACGAACATCAAGCCCGACGAAGCAACGAGCCCGGTTTCCGCGAACGTCTACGCGCTCGACTCCTGACGATCCCCAACTCCTGCAACCTTGCTCATGAGCTTGTAGCTTGACGCCTCGACCGGCGAGCACCGGGAGGATCGCGTGCTTCTGGGGGCTATCCAGCTCGACGGGTACGCGGTAGGCCGTCGGCTCTCGGACACGTCAGCTGAGCAGGCGGGGAGCTCACGACCGCGTTCGGCCTCCCTAGACGGACGGGGGCTCAGGCCGCGGACGGCGCAGCCGCCGCGGCCGTCGGTTCGCCCGAGCGCAGCGCGTGCGCCATCCACCACCAGGCGAGGGCGCCGATGACCGCCGCGATGACGCAGGAGAGCAGGATCGCGATCGCGATCGTCGCAGCGGTGAGCCAGAGCCAGCCGGTTGGGTCGACGAGCGGGAAGGCCCCGGGCACCAGCTGCACCAGGAACCACGGGATCCAGCCGAGCAGCCAGTGCGCGACGATCGCGATGCCGAAGCCCGCCCAGGTGATGGCCCAGGGGCGCGCGGCGCCGGAGGAGCGCAGGATGAGCGCGCTCACGAGCAGGCCGACCACCATCGCGACGACGCCCGCGCCGGCAGCGACCAGCAGCCATCCGCTCCAGGTGCCCAGCTCGAGCTGGCGGATGAAGGCGTCGACCTCTTCGTAGCCGGCCTGGCGTCCGTTGCCCGCGGTGCCGACCAGCTCGAAGATCCACGTGAAGAGCCCCACGAAGGCGACGGCGGAGATCGCGCCGAGCGACACCATCCAGCCGAGCGTGAGCAGCGAGAAGCTCACGGCGCCGGCCACTCGGGCGGTGCCGCGCTGCCGCTTGCTCAGCGGCGGCCGCTTCGGGCGCGGCGCGTACTGCGGCGCGGCGTAGCCGTACGGCTGCTGCGTGAACTGCGGCTGCGTCATGGTGATCCCCCGTTCGAGGGCTCCAGGCTATCGAGCGGAGCTCGACGACGGCAGGGCGCGAACGCTGCGCGACACCGTGAATCGGCGGTCCCGGGCGACCTGCTCGGTCGGTCCGACGAGCCGGCGCAGATCCGGCGCGTACTGCAGGTGCGAGTTCCAGACCGTCCAGAGCACGCCGCCGGGGCGCAGCGCCCGGGCCGCCTCCGCCATGAGCTTGCGGGCGATGCCGGCGTGCACGGTGGCACCGATGTGGAAGGGCGGGTTCAGCAGCACGAGGTCGACGGAGGCGTCGGCGAAGGCGCTCATCGCATCCGCTCTGACGACCTCGGCGTCGATGCCGTTGGCGAGCAGCGTCGCTCGGGCAGAGTCCACGGCGGCCGCGGACTGGTCGGTCGCGACCACGCGGAGACCCGGGGCGCGTCGCGCGAGGCTGGCGGCGAGCAGGCCGGTGCCGCACCCGAGGTCGACGGTGACGCCCGTCTCCGGTAACCGGTCGAGGTGGTTCAGCAGCAGACGGCTGCCGGGGTCGAGCGCCGTGCCGCCGAAGGCGGCGCCGTGCGCCAGCACCTCGAGGTCGAGCTCGGCGATGCGCGCGCGCTGCGGCCACACCGGCTCGGTGGGGCGCGGACCGCTCGCGCGCAGCAGCCGCGACTTATGCCGGGCAAGCCCCGCCGCGACGTGCTCGAAGTGCCGCGCGAGCACCGCGTTCTGGGCCAGGCTCATGTGCTTGACGCGGCCTCCGGCCACGAGGCGGACGGACGGATGCGCCCAGCGCGCGACCGCGCCGGCCACCTCGTCGAGGGCGTCCAGCCCCCGCGGCAGCTGCAGCAGCACGAGACGCGCGCCGGTCAGCAGCTCTTCGCCGAGCGGCAGGGATGCGTAACCGCTCAAGCCGGTCGACGACGCGTTGGCGGCGAGTGCGAGCTCGCCGGAGACGCCGTCCTGATGGGTGCGCAGTCCGGCGGCGCCGGCGGCGAGCAACCCGAGCGTGAGGGCGCCGTAGCGGTCGCCGATCACGACGATCTCGCCGGCACCGTAACCCACCGGGTCGGTGTCGTCGAGCAGGTACGCGTCGGTCGCGTCGAAGGCCTGCAGCTCGGGCGCCTCGACGTCGGGCCAGCGGCGCAGCCGATCGAGCAGCTCGGTGACCTCAGGCATCGGGGCCGAAGGGCCGCCAGACGACCACCTGGGTGCTGCGCTCCGGGCGGGTGCCCTGGCGCAGCGGCACGACGCCGCCTCGGCCCTCGGGGCCGGCGGCGAAGACGCGGCGGCCGGGTCGGTTGAGCACCTCCTCGGCGAGCGCGCTCTCGAGCTGGCGCACGCGGGCGCGCAGCTCGGTGTTCTCGTTCTCGAGCTCGAGGATGCGGCGGATGCCCTCGAGGTTGAGCCCCTCGTGGCCGAGCCGCGCGATCTCGCGCAGCTGGGCGACGTCGCGCATCGAGTAGCGCCGGCTCTTGCCGGCGGTGCGCTGCGGCACGACCAGGCCGAGGCGGTCGTACTGGCGCAGCGTCTGGGGGTGCATCTCGGCCAGCTCGGCGGCGACCGCGATCGCGAAGAGGGGGCTGTTCTCGTCCATCCGCTCCTCCATCCGCTGGTCGTTCTGTTCAGGATACGACCGAGCCGCGCGACCCCGAGGGGTCGCGCGGCGCGGATCGATCACCGGGCGCGATCGAGCAGATCGGCCCGCGGGTTCTCGTCGGGCAGCGCGGCGGCGAGCGCCTCGACCGCTTCGCGAGCCTTGTCGCTGAGGTGCGAGGGCACCGCCACCTGCACGCTCGCGAGCAGGTCGCCCGTGGCGTCCTTCGACGTGATGCCGCGGCCCTTGACCCGCAGCACCCGGCCGCTGGGCGTGCCCGGCGCGACCTTGAGCTTGACGGGGTCGCCGCCGAGGGTCGGCACCTCGATGGTGGCGCCGAGGGCGGCCTCCACGAAGGTGACCGGCACGTCGACGCGCAGGTTGAGTCCGTCGCGCTCGAAGACGGGATGCGGGCGCACCGTCACCGTGAGGATCAGGTCGCCGGCCTCGCCGCCGTCGATGCTCGCCTCGCCCTTGCCGCGCAGGCGGATCTTCTGGCCGTCGGCCACGCCGGCCGGCACGCGCACGCTGAGCGGCGCACCGCCCGCGGCCTGCAGCTTGACCGTGTCGCCCGCGACCGCGGTGACGAAGTCGAGCGTGGTGCTGGCCGTGAGGTCGCGCCCCTTGGTCGGGGCGCGGAAGCCGGCTCCCCGGCCTCCGCCGCCGAACATGCCGCCGAACAGGTCCTCGAAGTTCGGCTGACCGCCGCGACCGGGGCGCGCGCCCTGGCCGAACATGCCGCCGAAGGCGTCCTCGAAGCCGCCGCCTCCGGACTGGAAGCGAGCGCCCGCGCCCATGGCGCGCATCTGGTCGTACTCGGCGCGGTGCTCCTTGTCGGAGAGCACCGAGTACGCCTCGCTGATCTCCTTGAAGCGCTTCTCGGCGGCGGTGTCGCCCGGGTTGGAGTCCGGGTGGAACTGCCGCGCGAGCTTGCGGTACGTCTTCTTCAGATCGGCGTCGCTCACGTCCTTGGAGACGCCGAGCACAGCGTAGAAGTCCTTCTCGAACCAGTCGTTGCTGGCCATGGCACCTCCTTCGGTGGTTACTCGGCGGGAACGGCCACGGCGACCTTGGCGGCGCGGATGAGGCGCTCACCGAGGGCGTAGCCGGTCTCGATGACGTCGTGCACGACCTGGGTCTCGGTGCCCGGGATGGGCAGCTGGACCAGGGCCTCGTGCAGCTTCGGGTCGAAGGGCTCGCCCTTCGTGCCGATGGCCTTGAGGCCGTACTTCTCAAAGCTGCCGCGGATCTTCTGCGCGACGATCGCGAGGGGCGAGCCCTCGGCGAGGTCGCCGTGGCTCTCCGCGCGATCGAGGTCGTCGATGGCGGGCAGCAGGCTGCGGATCACCTCGGCGATGACCGCCTCGCGGTTCGCCTGGCGGTCGCGCTCGACACGGTTGCGGAAGTTCTGCAGCTCGGCCTGCGAGCGGGCGGCGATGTCGCGGTACTCCGCGAGCAGGTCGCGCTCGCCGGCGGCGAGCTGGGCCTCGAGGGCCGCGGCGGCGACCGGGGCCTCCGCGGCGGCGGCCGGGGCCGCGGCGGGGGAGGCGGGCGCCGCCGCCGGGGCGTCCTGCTGCTCGCGAGGCTCACCGTGCTCCGGGTCGATGGGCCGCTCGGGCTCGTCCGGGTGCTGGTTCGTCTCGTCGCTCATCGTCAGTCCTTCTTCTTCTCGTCCTCGTCGTCCACGACCTCGGCGTCGACGATGTCCTCGTCGTCCGCCTTCGGCTGCTCGCCGGCCGGGGCGTCGCCCGCGGCCTGCTCCGACTGCGACTGGGCGTAGATCGCCTCGCCGAGCTTGGTCTGGCTCTCGTTGAGCTTGTCGAAGGCGCTCTTCACGGCGTCGTTGTCCTCACCGGCGAGCGCGGTCTTCAGCGCATCGACGTCGCCCTGCACCTCGGACTTGACGTCCTCGGGCAGCTTGTCGTCGTTCTCCTTGATGAGCTTCTCGATCGAGTAGGCGAGCTGCTCCGCGTTGTTGCGGGTCTCGGCGGCCTCGCGGCGCGCCTTGTCCTCGGCCGCGTGCTCCTCGCCCTCGCGCACCATCCGCTCGATGTCGTCCTTCGAGAGCGACGAGCCGCCCGTGATGGTGATGCGCTGCTCGGTGCCGGTGCCCTTGTCCTTCGCGGAGACCTGCACGATGCCGTTGGCGTCGATGTCGAAGGTCACCTCGACCTGCGGGATGCCGCGGGGCGCCGGCGCGATGCCGGTGAGCTCGAAGGTGCCCAGGTTCTTGTTGTCGCGGGTGAACTCGCGCTCGCCCTGGAAGACCTGGATCGCGACCGACGGCTGGTTGTCGTCGGCGGTGGTGAAGGTCTCGCTGCGCTTGGTCGGGATCGCCGTGTTGCGCTCGATGAGCTTCGTCATGATGCCGCCCTTGGTCTCGATGCCGAGGCTCAGAGGGGTCACGTCGATGAGGAGCACGTCCTTGCGCTCGCCCTTGAGGACGCCGGCCTGCAGGGCGGCGCCGACGGCGACGACCTCGTCCGGGTTCACGCCCTTGTTGGGCTCCTTGCCGGTGAGCTGCTTGACGAGCTCCGAGACGGCGGGCATGCGGGTCGAGCCGCCGACGAGCACGACGTGCGCGATGTCGGCGACCTTGACGCCGGCCTCGGCGATCACGTCGTTGAACGGCTTCTTGGTGCGCTCGAGCAGGTCGCTCGTGAGGTTCTCGAACTGCGCGCGGCTCAGGGTCTCGTCGAGGTTGGCCGGGCCGTTCTCGCCGTAGGTGAAGTAGGGCAGCTGGATGGAGACGCTCGTCTTGCTCGAGAGCTCCTTCTTGGCCTGCTCCGCGGCCTCCTTGAGGCGCTGGCGGGCGATCTTGTCGCCCGAGACGTCGATGCCCGAGGTGCTCTTGAACTGCTTGATGAGGTGGTCGACGACCCGCTGGTCCCAGTCGTCGCCGCCGAGGCGGTTGTCGCCCGACGTCGAGCGCACCTGGATGGTCGAGAAGTCCTCGTCCTTGCCCACCTCGAGCAGCGAGACGTCGAACGTGCCGCCACCGAGGTCGAAGACCAGGATGAGCTCGTCCTCCTTGCCGCGCTCCAGGCCGTAGGCCAGCGCGGCCGCGGTGGGCTCGTTGATGATGCGCAGCACGTTGAGGCCGGCGATCTCGCCGGCGTCCTTCGTGGCCTGGCGCTCGGCGTCGTTGAAGTACGCGGGAACGGTGATGACCGCGTCGGTGACGGGCTCGCCCAGGTACTGCTCCGCATCCGCCTTCAGCTTCGCGAGGATGCGGGCGCTGAGCTCCTGCGGGGTCCACTGCTTGCCGTCGATGTCGGTGGTCCAGTTGGTGCCGATGTGGCGCTTGACCGAGGCGATCGTGCGGTCGACGTTGGTGACGGCCTGGCGCTTCGCGGTCTCGCCGACGAGCACCTCGCCGTCCTTGGTGAAGGCGACCACCGAGGGGGTGGTGCGCAGGCCCTCGGCGTTCGCGATGACGGTGGGCTCACCGCCCTCGAGGACCGAGACGACCGAGTTGGTGGTTCCGAGGTCGATGCCGACTGCTCGAGCCATTGCGTGCTCCTTCGAGTTGGTCCCGAGGCTCTCGAGGGACCGGTGTTCTGCTGACGATCGTTCGGGAGAGCCTCTGACGATCGGGGTCGGGATCGCGACCTGAGTCGCTTGCTGTCAAGTTTGCGACGAGCGGATGCGCACGTCAAGTCGAGCCCGTCGAAGTTGCGCCTCTCTGGCTCAACTCTCAGATTGCGAGCGGATCCGCGGGGCCGGGAGCGCCGACGGCGCCGGCACCCGCAGGTGCCGACGCCGTCGCTGCGAGGGAAGCGGTCAGGAAACCTTGGCCGCCGCGATCAGACCGGTCGGGTACCGGTCGCGGGCCGAGACGTAGACCGTGCCCGTGGACTCGTCCACCGAGACGCCGTAGACCTTCGAGCCGAAGGCGTAGGCCTGGAAGTCGCCCAGCGGCGCCAGGTCGGTGGTGGCGTAGACGCTGAAGCCGCCGCGGTCGAAGACCGTGTCCTGATGCCCGACGATCACACGGCCGGAGGCCGAGTCGATCGCGATCGAGCGCAGGTCGATGGTCGACTCGCCCGAGTAGGCCAGGGCGTGGACGAAGGCGGAGGTCTCCGGCTCGTAGACCCGCACGGCCTCGGTCGCGCCGGCCTGGTCCGAGTTCGAGACGTGGACGCGCCCCGTGACCTGGTCGACGGCGATGCCGTGGCTGCGCCAGTTCACCACGTCCTGGGTGACGGTGCGCAGGGCACCGGTCGCCAGGTCGATGACGTCGAACCCCGTGCCGCGGGTGGCCGCGTAGGCCAGGTCACGCCCCGCGTCCACATCCATGCCGCGGATGCCGCCCGAGGCCGCGAACGGTCCGCGTTGCACGGCGCCGGTCGTGGCGTCGAGCACGACGACGCTGCTGCCGTAGGCGACGACCAGCTCGTCCGCCGCCTCGTCGAGCGCGACGTCCCGCACGCCCTCCTCGGTGCCGCCGGGCACCGTGATCGTGCGCAGGATCGCATCCGTCGCCGGGTCGATCTCCCACACGCGTGCGGGCCGCTGCTCGTTCGCGAGGAACAGGTTGCCGGTGCGGCTGTCGACGACCGAGCCCACCGGGCGCGCGTCCTCGTCCTCGGTCGGCAGCACCGTGAGCGCGGTCGGCGCGTAGTCCGCCACAACCGGGGCCTCGTCGCGCTGGGCGACCACGAGCGGCATCGGGTAGCCGTCGCGGGCGGAGAGGTAGACCGCGCCCTTGGCCGTATCGACCGAGATGCCGTAGACCTTCGAGCCGTACTCATAGTCGCGGAAGTCGCCGACCGGCTCGAGGTCGATCGTGAACGCCGCGAAGCCGCCCTGGTCGTAGAGGTCGTTCTGGTGCCCCGCGTAGACCCGGTCGGCGACCGTGTCGACGACGATCGAGCGGAAGTCGACGTTGCCCTGGCCCGTGAAGGCGAGCGAGTCGACGAGCTCGAAGGTGCTCGGGGCGTAGACCCGTACGGCCTCGGTCGCACCGGCCTGGTCGGAGTTCGACACGAAGATGCGGCCCGTCTCGGGGTCCACCGCGATGCCGTGGCTGCGCCAGTTCGCGATCTCCTGGGGCACGGTGGTCAGCGCACCGGTCGCCAGGTCGACCACGTCGAAGCCGGTGCCGCGGGCGCCGACGTAGGCGAGGCCGAGCTCGGCGTCGATGTCCATGCCGCGCACGCCGCCCGAGGTCGGGAACGGTCCGCGCTTCAGCTCGCCGCTGGTGGCGTCGAGCACCACCAGGGCGTTGCCGTAGGCCACGACCAGCTCGTCCGCCGCCTCGTCCAGGGCGACGTCGCGCACGCCCTCCTCGGTGCCGCCGGGCACCGTGATGACGCGGGTGATCGCATCCGTCTCCGGGTCGACCTCCCAGACGCGAGCGGGTCGCTGCTCGTTGCCGACGAAGAGGCTGCCGGTACGGCTGTCGACGACCGAGCCGACGGTGCGCGGCGCGTCCGTCTCTGAGGGTGCGATGGCCTGCATCGCGGTCGGCGTGTAGCCGGTGCCGCTCGGCGGGTCCACCGGCTCGACCGGATCGGTCGGGTCGGTCGGGTCGGTGGGGTCCGTCGGGTCCGTCGGGTCGGTGGGCTGCTCGCCGTCGACGATGCGCTGGCTGACCGTGACAGCGACGGGCGCGAGCTCCTCGCCGGGCGGGTTGAGGCGGAAGTCGCGGTTGGCCACGAACACGCGCTGGCGCTCCTCGTCGACCGTGATGCCGTAGCCGTCCTTGCCGTACTGCGCGCCGGGCATGTCCGCGAGGAACTCGCCGGTCTCGAGGTCGTGCACCGAGAAGCCGCCGCGATCGGCGGTCGTGCCGGTGTAGCCGACGTAGACGAGGCCGTTCGTCGAGTCGATGTCGACCTGCCGCGGGCTGATGCGGGTGGCGATGCTCCAGTCGCGCACGAAGCCGTTCAGCGCGTCGAAGACCTCCACGTTGACGACGTTCGAGAGGGCGTGGAAGTAGGTCGCGACGACCTTGCCGTCCTCGGCGGCCACGTAGTACGCGTCCGCGGTGCCCGAGATCACGCCCAGCGACTCGCCGGTCGAGGCGCGGAAGACCTCCACGCCGCGCGACGGGATCGCCGCGTAGGCGAGGTCGTTGGCCGGGTCGACGTCGATCGAGCGGTTCGACTCGATGATCGTGTACGGCCCGCGCACCACCTCGCCGAAGGTCGCGTCGGCGATGGAGACGACGATCCAGTTGCGGTTCTGCTGCCCCACGTAGAGCAGCTCGTTCTCCTCGTCCACGCCGATGTCGCGGATGTTCTCGGGCAGCGTCATCTGCCGCAGCACCGCATCCGTGTCCGGGTCGATCTCGAAGATACTGCGACCGTTCTGATCGCCCAGGTACAGCACGTCGCGCTCCTGGTGGTACGCGACGCCGGCGGGCAGGTTGGCCATCGTCTGGCGCTGCACCGAGTCGAGCTGGGCGATCTGCTCGTAGGCGATGGTGCCGGCGGGGGTGCCGGGGCTCGGCTCCTCGCCGGGCTCCCCGGTACCCGGCTCCTCGCAGCCGAGGCAGGGCGCGGGCTCGGTCGGTTCGATGACCTGGGGGTCGACGCCGTCAGTGACGAGCTTCTGGCCGTCGGTCTTCGTGATGGTGAAGCCGTCGAAGAACTCGCCGTCGGCGGTGCGGGACTCGTAGCGCAGCACGCCTTCGCGCACATCGACCAGCTGGTAGAACTGCTGGTCCGTGGCGAGTCGGCGCAGGTGCGCGCCGTTCTCGTCCCACAGCCGCGATCCGGCCTCGTACATCTTCTCGCTCGCGGTGGAGCCGATGTAGACCGGGCCGGTGTGGCTCAGCTCGGGGTCGGCCCCGACCGGCAGATCCTGCTCGGCGGCCACCGTGTTGCCGCGCCCGTAGGCGTGGTCGTGGCCCTGCAGCACCAGGTCGACGTCGTACTGCTCGAGCAGCGGACCCCAGACGGTGCGGATGCCAAGGTTGTTGCGGCCCTCGTCGAGCGAGTAGACGGGGTGGTGGAAGAACACCACGGTCCACTCGTTCGGGTTCTCGGCCAGCACGCCCTCGAGCCACTCGCCCTGGACGGCGACGCCCTCCTCGGTGGCGACGTTGCTGTTCAGCGAGACGAAGCGCACCCCCTGGTGGTCCGTGTAGTAGACCGAGCCCGCGAGGTCGTCGTAGATCTCGCCCTCGCCCTGCGGGCCGTTCTCCGGGTAGACGAACTGCTCCTGCCACTGCGTGGAGAGATCGCCCTCGTACTCGTGGTTGCCCGGGGTGGTGAGCAGGGTCTGCGTGCCCAGCGTGTAGTCGAAGGCCTCATGCACCTCGCCCCACTGCTGGTCGGAGTCGGCGTCGTCGACGAGGTCGCCGATCTGCACGACGACGTCGGCGTTCGGGCGGTCGCGGAAGGCGTTGCGCACCACCCGCGAGGTCTGACTGAGGATGCCGTTCTGCAGGTCGCCGAGGTAGATGAAGGAGAAGTCCGTCGGCGTCGCGGTGGCGGTCTCGAAGTCCTGCCACTCGCTGAAGTTCGTGCCGTCGCCGACGCGGTACATGTACGCGGCGCCGGGCACGAGGCCGCTCATCTCGCCCGTGTGCATCACCTGCGAGTAGCCCAGGTCGGTCGTGAACTCGGCGCCCGTGGTCGCCACGACGGTCTGCACGCCCGAGGGGTACGGGGTCGGGGTGAGGGTGCGGTACTCGACGACGGGGCTGAGGACCTCGGGGCTGGTGCGCCAGGTGACGACCTGGCCGGTGGTCGCATCCGCTGCCGGCAGCAGGGTGATGCGGTCGGGGATGCGGCTGGGCTCGTAGCGGACGGCCGGATCGACGGTCGCCGCCGAGGCGGCCGGCGCGTCGAGCGCGACGGGGATGCCGGCGGCGAGCGCCGCCAGGGCGACGGAGGCGACGAGGCCGCGTGCGCCGCGTCGGCGGGCGGGCGGGGTCATGGTCGGGCTGCCTTTCGAGCGGATGAGGAAGGTCATGGTCAGGCCTCCGTCGCGATGCGGCGGCGGCTGCGGGCGACGAGCGCGCCGCCGCCGGCGAGGAGGAGCACGGCGCCCGCGCCGATGGCGCCGGCGATCTGGGCTCCGGTGTCCGCGAGCCCGGCCGGCGATGCTGCCGCGGTCACGATCAGCGGGGTCTCCGCGACCGCACCCGAGCTGAGGCCCGTCAGCACGAGGGTGTGCGCGCCCGGCGTCGTATCGCGGGGGATCGTGACGGTCGCGACGACCGAGCCCTGCGCATCCGCCGCCACCGTCGCGAGACGGACGGGGTCGGAGTGCAGCTCGATGCGCACCTGCTCGCCGGCGTCGAAACCGCGAGCCGTGAGGCGCACCTCGCCGCCGGCCGCGACGCGGTCGGTGCTGGCGCCGACCGTCGCGTTCTGCGGGGCTCCGGTGCCGGGCGTCGTGGGCGTCGTCGGGTTGGTGCCCGGGTCGACCGGGGTGGTCGGGTCGGTGGGATCAGTCGGGTCCGTCGGGTCCGTGGGATCGGTGGGATCGGTCGGGTCCGTGGGATCGGTCGGGTCCGTGGGATCGGTGGGATCCGTCGGGTCGACCGGCGCCGCCGCCAGCCCGTCGCGGGTCGAGCCGGGGCCGGCGGCCCACGCCTCGGCGTCGCTGACGACCTTCTCGCCGTCGGCGTCCTTCTCGATCGTGAAGGAGTCGAGCAGCGCGCCGTCGACGGTGCGCGACTCGACGTGCATCTCGCCTTCGAGCACGTCGACGGTCTGGAACAGCTGCACGTCGCGAGCGACGACCCGCTGGTTCGCACCGCTCGTGGTCCAGTTGCTGGTCTCGGGCGCATCCGGCACGTACATCTTCGGGCCGGCCACGCTCACCAGGTAGACCGGGCCCTCGTGCTCGCCCTCGCCCATGCCGGCCTCGTTCGCGACGAGGTTGCCGCGGCCGTAGGCGTGGTCGTGGCCCTGCACGACGAGGTCGACGTCGTGCTCCTCGAGGATCGGCAGCCAGGCGTTGCGGATCGTCGCGTTGTCGCGGCCCGAGGTGACCGAGAAGAGCGGATGGTGGAAGTTCACGACCGTCCACTGGTTCGGGTTGTCCTCGAGCACCGACTCGAGCCACGCGGTCTGGGTCGTGAGGCCCGGCTCCGAGAAGGCGAGGTTGGTGTCGAGCGTGATAAAGCGCACGCCCTGGTAGTCCGTGAAGTAGACGGTCTCCGCCATCCGAGCGTCGTCCGGCCCGTTGAGCGGGAACTCGAACTGCGTGCGCCAGTGCGTGCTGAGGCTGTTGCTCGGGTAGTACTCGTGGTTGCCGGCGGCGGCGATCTGGTTGCCGGTCGCGTTGGCGAAGCCCGCGGCGAGGTGCCACTCGCCCCACTCGTTGTCGGCGTTGTCGGTGTCGATCAGGTCGCCGACGTGCACGGTCATCCGCGCGTAGGGGCGGGCCTCGGTCGCCGCGCGGAGCGCGCGCGATGCGTAGGCCTTGTTGTCGTTCTGGGTGTCGCCCTGCACGATGAAGCTGAAGCCGCCGACCTCATCGGAGGCCGTGGTGAACTCGTACCACTCGCTCCAGGTCTCGCCGTCGCCGACCCGGTACACGTAGGTGGTACCGGCCTCGAGCCCCTCGACCGTGGCCGTGTGGTGCTGCATCGAGTAGCCGAAGTTCGACGCCGTGGTCTGGCTCTGCTGCGCATCGACGGTCGTCGTGTCGCCCTCGGCGATCGGCGCGGTGCGGGTCGCCGTGTACTGCACCCGCGGCGTGGTCACCGCGGTCGAGGTGCGCCAGGTGAAGCTCTGACCGGTCGAGGGGTCGGCCGTCGGCGTGAGCGTCACGCGGTCCGGCGCCACGGTCGGCACGTAGACGGTGCCGGCGTCGACGGCGGGCGGTGCGCCCCCGCCGCCGGCGGCCGCGGCGACGCCGCCGCCAAGCAGGACGAGGCCCATGGCTGCGGTGAGGCAGCCCGCGGCCATCGCGGTGGATCGAGCGGAGCGGCGGGGAGTCCGCCGGTTCGGGTCGTTCATGGGGAGCGACGACGCCTTTCGGTGACGCGCGGCGCCTCGGCGGCGCGCGGAACGGGAGGGGGAACGTGAACGTGCAGCGTGAGCGCAGCTCGGAGCCGGCCTCGGGAAGGCTAGGGATCCGCTGGGTTCGCGCGGCAGTGTCGGCACCCGTTCTTCGCCGAGTGTTAACCGCTTGACGCACTGAGCGGTGGAAACCACCCGGCGACACGCCCCCGCGGCCATCGGGCGTTCATCCGACGGGGGCCACCCCCTCTGGGGGTCGCGCTCAGCCCTCCAGCACCTTGCGGGCGAAACCGCGCACGTTCTCGCCGAGCACGTCGATGCGGCGCCGCCGCTCCGCCTCGAGGTCGAAGCCGACGTAGGCGAGGGTCGGCCGCTTGCGCACGTTCGCCGAGCACTCGAAGCCCGAGCAGGCCAGGGTGCCGACGGTGTCGCCCTTGCGGCCCGCCGCGCCCGCGCGCTTCGCCGAGAAGAAGACGACCTCGTTCGGCAGCTGCACGTCCTCGCACCAGACGCACTGCGGGCGGGTGCGGGTCGGCGCCTCGGCCTGGCGCAGCGCGACGCCGACGAGCTGGTCGTCGAGCTCGATCACGACGAAGCCGAGCGCGGGCGACTTGCGGTCGCGCCAGCCGAGGTAGTCGAGCGCCTCCCAGTCGACGGCGTCGAGGTCGGGCAGGGGGATGGCTTCGCGTTCTCGCTTCGAGACGTTGACGAAGCATGCGCGCAGGCGCGCAGGATCGATGGGTCGCATGAGGGTCCTCAGGTTCGTGCCCGCGCAGCGAGGCGGGCGGTGCTCGTGATCGGTGGAGGGAGGCGTGCGCCTACCTGCCGCCGGCGCGGAGAGCGCCGGGGACCTCCTCGAGACGATGGGACCGCATCCGCTCAGAGTACGCCCGCGCTCGCGGGCTACCGCCCGTTCACCACCTGTGGATAGCGTGAGCGGCATGAGCCAGGACGGCACGCCGCACATCCCCACCACCGCGAACACGGGCGCGGTCGCCGCCATGGGCCTCGATCTGCAGGAGGGCAAGGTCGTGCCCCGCAAGCAGGTCGTCTCCTGGGCGCTCTGGGACTGGGCGACGCAGCCCTTCAACTCCGTCATCCTCACCTTCGTCTTCACGGCGCTCTACCTCACGACCGATACCTTCCTGGCGCCCGACCTCGCGGCGCTGCCGGACGGCTCGGAGGTCAAGGACCGTGCGATCGCCGAGCTCACCAGCGGACTCGGCCTCGCCTCCACGGTCGCCGGCCTCGCGATCGCGCTCATCGCCCCCGTGCTCGGCCAGCGCGCCGACGCCGCCGGCAAGCGCAAGTTCTGGCTGCTCGCCTACACCTTCGTGCTCATCGCCGTCACGGCGAGCCTCTTCTTCGTCGAGGGCCAGCCGAGCTTCTTCCAGCTCGGTGCCTGGCTCGTCGCCGTCGGCACGATCTTCAGCGAGCTGGCCGCGGTCAACTACAACGCCATGCTCGTGCAGGTCTCGACCCCGTCGACGGTCGGCCGCGTGAGCGGGCTCGGATGGGGGCTCGGCTACGTCGGCGGCATCATCGCGCTGGTCATCGTCGTCGCCGCGTACACGCTCGACTGGTTCGGGCTGCCCCAGGAGAACGGCCTGCCGTTCCGCCTGGTCGCGGTCGGCTGCGCGATCTGGATGCTCGTGTTCCTCATCCCCTTCATCCGCAACGTGCCCGAGGTGCCGCAGGAGGTGCGCCGCGAGAAGGTGAACTTCTTCGCCAGCTACCGCGTGCTCTGGAACGACGTCGTGGACCTCTGGCGCTCCAGCCGCCCGACCTTCTGGTTCCTGCTCGCCAGCGCCGTCTACCGGGACGGCCTCGCCGCCGTGTTCACCTTCGGCGCGGTGATCGCCAGCACCGTCTTCGGCTTCGAGTTCCTCGAGGTCGTGATCTTCGGCATCGCCGCCAACCTGGTCGCCGGTGTCAGCACGATCATCGCGGGCCGCTACGACGACCGCTTCGGCGCCAAGGCCGTCATCGTCACCGCGCTGGTCGGCCTCGTCGTCTCGGGCCTCGCGGTGTTCCTGCTGCGCGACGCGGGCACGATCGTGTTCTGGATCTTCGGCCTGGCGCTCTGCCTCTTCGTCGGCCCGGCGCAGGCCTCGAGCCGCGCGCTGCTCGCCCGCGTGAGCCCCGCCGGCCGCGAGGGCGCGATCTTCGGCCTCTACGCCACCACCGGGCGCGCCGCGAGCTTCATCGCCCCGGGCCTCTGGACCCTCTTCATCGCCCTCGCCGGCTCCACCGCCTGGGGCGTGCTCGGCATCGTCATCGTGCTCGCCGTCGGCCTCGTGCTGCTGCTCCTGGTGCGCCTGCCCAAGCACGTCCGCCGGGCGTAGCCAGAGTCGGGGCAGCTCGGCTTCGGCACCCCGTCCCGCACGTCTCGATCCGGCGCCGCCCCCTTCCGATCTGAAGGAGATCGCCGAGTACGAGCGGATGCATTCCCCGCGCTGTCCGGCACCACCCTCGTCAGCGAGGCGAGGCACGCGCGGATCTCCTTCAGACCGGAAGAGGAACGAGAGCGAGCGGCGGATGCGGCCGGCGCGGGACCGCTCAGCCCGCGACGTGCTCCGGACGCAGCTCGAAGAGCAGCGAGACGCCGCCGTACCAGGGGTCGTCGAGCACTCCGCGCTCCTCGGCCCCGAGCCGCCGCGCGACGCCCGCTGAGGGCGCGTTGTCGTCGTACATGTCGATGACGAGCCGCTCGAGGCCGCCGGCGAAGGCGGCGCGCGCCAGCTTCCGCGCGGCCTCGGTCGCGTAGCCGCGCCCGCCGGCATCGGGGTGCAGCCGCCAGCCGATCTCGTACTCGCCGACGAAGCCGCTCGACACCGCCGGATCCGCCGAGGCGGAGTCCGCGAGCCGCACCAGCCGCTGCACGCCGACGCCGCCGATCGTGCGACCGGAGGCTCGCTCGACGATCGCCCACTGCAGGGCCAGCGGGTCCGCATCCGTCATCGCGTTCCGGCGGTCGATCCACTCCCGCGCCTGCGCGAGGTCGCTCATGGGCGTGAACGGCGGGTTGTCGAGCCAGCGGATCACGTCCATGCGCGAGTGGATGTCGAGCACCGACTCGAGGTCTCCCTGCGAGGAGGGGTCGAAGGGGCGCAGGATCAGCCGCTCGGTCTCGTGCA
Source organism: Microbacteriaceae bacterium PS02343 (assembly GCA_029959365.1). Classification (GTDB taxonomy): domain Bacteria; phylum Actinomycetota; class Actinomycetes; order Actinomycetales; family Microbacteriaceae; genus Arenivirga. Next base: position 84,250 of record JASCOA010000001.1, read on the forward strand.
TCCGATCATTCTGACGAGGACGCGCTGGGCAGCACCTCGGTGCGGGCCGCGCGGGCGGAGCGTCTCAGCCCGCGATGCCCGCCTGGTGCGCCTCGTCCACGACTGCTTCGAGCGGCGAGCCGTTGACGGTCTCGACCGTCCAGACGTCGCCGGCGAGCGAGAAGGTCGACACCGAGCCGTTGAGGATGCCCGGCACCGTGCGCCCGGCGAGATCGGCGAGCGTGTAGCGGATGAGCGTGCCGTGGCAGACGATCAGCACGTCGGCGTCCGGGTAGTCGGCGGCGACCTTCGCCAGGCCGGCGCGGCCGCGCGCGACGACATCGGCGAGCGGCTCGGCGTCGGGGTAGTCCCGCTTCGGGTAGGCGGCCATGTTGGCGCTCGACGGCGCACCCTCGAGGGGGCCGTAGTCGCGCTCGATGAGCTCGGGGTATGCCGGGCCGAGCTCGAGACCGAGGCGCTCGGCGATGATCGACGCCGTCTCGCGAGCCCGGGAGAGCGGCGAGCTGACGATCGCCGTCCAGGGCCCTCCGGCGAGCGCCGCGGCCGCCTCGACGGCCTGCTCGCGGCCCGTGTCGTTGAGCGGGATGTCGCTGGCACCCTGCAGCTTGTCGTTGAGGTTCCAGTCGGTCTGGCCGTGGCGGATGAAGGCGTACACCCCTCCATTCTCCTCGCGCGGCGCGGCGGTGGGGACCGCCCGGGGCCCCGCCCCGCGCATCCGCTCGGCCCGCCCCGCTAGATTGCACGGATGCGAGGCCCGACGGTTGCTCCCCGCGAGCGCCGTCCGATCGCGCTCGCGGTGCTCGCCGCGTACCTCGTCGGCCTGCTCGTGGTGGTGCTCTGGCCCCAGCACGTCGACCGCGACCTCGTGCCCCTCATCGAGCGGGTGCACGAGCTGTTCCCGCCGATCACGCACGCGCGGGTCGAGTTCGCCGCCAACGTGCTGCTCTTCGTGCCGCCCGCGGCCCTGCTCGCGAGCGTGCTGCGCCGTCGCCGCTGGGTCGTCGCCCCGCTCGGCTTCGCCGCCTCCGCCGTCATCGAGACGGTGCAGGATGCGCTGCTGCCCGGTCGCACGGCCGACCTGCGCGACGTGCTCGCGAACGGCACCGGCGCCGTGCTCGGCCTGCTGCTGACCCTGGCGATCGAGCGGATGCGCACCCGCCGATCCGAAGCGGCCAACCGCTAGGAGCGCGCCGGGGCCCGGAGCGCCTGGGTGCTGCCGGGGCGCAGGTTCGGGTGGTCCGTCGCCCCGCCGAGGTTGGGGTTGCAGTACACGAAGTCGTCCATCGCGAGGCCGAAGCGCTCCGCTACGGCGCGCGAGTCGTCGCCCTCCGCGACCACGTAACCGAGCAGACCCGTGTCATCCGAGGTCGTCGTGCCGGTCGCGCCCTCGCTCGGGCCTCCGTCGACGACCGGAGGCAGCTCGTGGAAGACGGGCAGAGTCCAGGTGAGCGGCGCGTGAGCCAGCACCGAATTAAAGCATCCACGGCTCGGCAAACGCTCGTCGAAGCTCTGCACCACGAATTCGTCGAAGTGCGCGGGGTCCTGGAAACCGCGCTCCGTCGGGTCCACCATTCCCTCGGACCAGTGCTGCGAGAACCGTCCATCGACGACGACCTGGGTCCCGAAGCTCGGTGGGCCGGTCAGATTGTCGCTGCAATCGACCTCGCCACCGAGGGGCTCCGGCGAGAGACGGATCTGCGGGCGCTCTTCCACATCGCTCGAGTAGCCCGTGACGTCGATCTGGTAGGTGCCATTGCCGTTCGCGACGATCGCGACCTCGCCCGTCGTCGTCCCCAGTCGCGCGACGAGCGACCCCGTTGCGACGATCGTCCCGGCCGCCACGAGCGGCGTCGTCGTCGCCTCGGTAGCCGTCGGCACGGGCGACGAGTCGACCGGCATGTCGTACTCGACCGTCGGCTCCGGTTCCGCCACCCCCGTGCATCCCGTCAGCAGCAGCCCCGTCGCGATCGCGACGGCGATGATCGGCGCAGCGCGCATCCGTCCCCCGTTCCCCAGGCGAGAACCTACAACCCGAACGTCACCGTCGCGATGATGAGCATCGTCACGAGCGCTCCCGTGGCGTAGTTGAGCCAGAGGAACCGCTTCCAGCCGCGGTTCGCGCTCTCCGCATCCGCTTCGCGCACCGACCACCAGGGCAGGATGCTCACGGCGTAGGGCAGCGCGAGCACGGCGGCCCAGGCCGCGGGCGGCCCGGTGAGCGCGAGCAGCACTCCGGCGGCCACGTACAGCAGCACCGAGAGCTTCACCGTGGGCGCGGCGCCGATCACGGTGGCGATCGAGCCGATGCCGCCCTCGCGGTCGGCGATGATGTCCTGCACAGCGCCGAAGGCGTGACTCGCCATGCCCCAGAGGAAGAAGGCGCCGAGGATCATCCAGGCCTTGGCGTCGAAGGCCCCGCCGGCCAGCGCGAGACCGTAGACGGCCGGGCTCACGAAGTGGGTGCTCGAGGTGAGCGAGTCGAGGAACGGCCGCTCCTTGAAGCGCAGCACGGGCGCCGAGTAGGCGATCACCGCGAAGACGCTCACGGCCAGCACGACCCACGACAGCGCGCTGCCGAGCACGACGAGCGCGACGAGGAACGGCAGGTTGGTGATCAGCACCGCCCAGAGCGTGGTGCGGTGGAAGCGCCGGTCGAGCAGCGCGCCCTCCACGCCGCCCTTGCGCGGGTTGCGCAGGTCGCTCTCGTAGTCGAAGACGTCGTTGATGCCGTACATAGCCAGGTTGTAGGGCACGAGGAAGTAGATCGTGCCGATCACCCAGGCCAGGTCGATGCCGCCGGCGACCAGCAGGTACGCCACGGCGAAGGGGTAGGCCGTGTTGACCCAGCTGAGCGGGCGGCTGGAGAGCAGCAGGGCGCGGAGGGTGCTCACGACGGGTCCTTCTTCCGTGACGGGGGCAGCAGGTTCCAGAGCGCCGGCAGCATGACGACCGCCGCGATCGCGTAGGCGAAGTCCTCGAGCGGCGCGATGCCGATGAACTGCCCGCTGATGCGGTCGGGGTCGTACGCCACCAGGCCGACGCCGATCATCACGTTGTCGAACACCGCCGTCATGATGAGCAGGATCAGAGCGGATGCGAGCAGCGGCTTCCACCGCGGCGAGCGCCGCCGTGCCACAGCGAGCACGACGACGGCCGCGACGACGGCGAGGAAGACCGCGTTGAGGGCCCAGTACGTCACGCGCGCACCGCCTTGCGGTCGAAGGCGCCGTAGAGGTTCATCGTCAGGTAGCAGAGCAGGGTGAGGAAGAAGACCTCCTCGACGGGCAGCTCCGGCGCGATCTGCAGGCCCGTCATGAAGGCCGTCTCGCCGCGGAAGAAGACGCCGAGTCCGATGCCGAAGAGGTCCCAGATCAGGAAGAACAGCACGCCGGCGGGCAGCACGATCGCCGCGCGGCGGGCGTCGCGCCAGAAGAACAGCCGGAAGCGCCGGTCGAGCATCACCATGCCGGTGATCGAGATGCCGAGGGCGAGCAGGTACAGCGCGCCCATCAGGCGTGCGTCACGGCGGCCGGCTCAGCGAGCGGTTCGGTCGTGGTGTCACCGCGCAGGCGCTTCACGAGGGCCTCGGCGCTGATGAGGCACATCGGCAGGCCGATTCCGGGGGTCGTCGACGCGCCCGCGTAGAAGAGGTTCTTGAGCGAGCGGTCGGCGTTCGAGGCCCGGAACATGGCGCTCTGCCCGAGCGTGTGCGCCGGCCCGCCGAGGGCGCCGCCCTGGAAGGCGCCGAAGTCGTCGACGAAGTCGCCGGGTCCGTAGGTGCGGCGCACGCGGATGCGGCCGGCCAGATCGTCGATGCCGGCCCAGTCCGCGACCTGCCGGATCACCTTGTCGGCGTAGGCCTCGACGCCGGGGGAGCCGTCGCCGTCCTCCTCGCCGCGCCCGATGGACGGGTCGGCGGGCACCGGGATCAGCACGAAGAGGTTCTCCATGCCCTCCGGCGCCGTCGATGCGTCGACGCCGCTCGGCTTGCAGACGTAGACGCTCGGCACGTCGGGCAGCCGCGGGTCGTCGCCGTAGATCGCGTCGAAGTTGGCGTGCCAGTCGCTGGTGAAGAAGAGGTTGTGGTGCTCGAGCTCGGGCACGCGGCCCTCGATGCCCAGGTAGACGAGGATCGCGCTGAAGCCCGGGGGCACCTTCTTCCAGCGGCGCTCGGAGCGCTCGTCGGTGCGGCCCAGCAGGGCCGTCTCGGTGTGGTGGCGGTCAGCGGCGCTGACGACCGCATCCGCCTCCATCCGCTCGCCGGAGGCCAGCTCGACGCCGGTCGTGCGCGACCCCTGCTGCAGGATGCGAGCCACGGGTGCGGCGGTGCGGATCTCGACGCCGGCGCGGGTCGCGACGCCCGCGATCGCGTCGATGAGCGTGCCGAAGCCGCCCTGCGGGTAGAGCACGCCGCCCTCGAGGTCGAGGTGGCTCATCAGGTGGTAGAGGCTCGGGGTCGAGTACGGCGAGCCGCCGAGGAACACGGCCGGGTAGCCGAGGATCTGCCGCAGCCGCACGTCGTCCGTGACCGTCGCCGCGTAGCGGTCGAGGCTCTGCGTGAGCAGCCGCACGAGCTTCGGCAGCCGAGCCAGCACCTCGGGCGCGAAGAAGACGGGGCGCAGCGAGCCGAAGCTCGTGTAGAGGAACCGCCGCTTGGCCAGCTCGTAAGCCTCCTCCGAGGAGTCGAGGTAGCGCTCGAGACGCGCGCCGGCGCCCGGGTCGATGCGGTCGAAGAGCGCCACGTTGGCCTCGCGGCTCGCGGCCACGTCGATGGGCTCGCGGAAGCCCTCGGCGAAGACCCGGTAGCCGGGGTTGAGGCGCTGCAGGTCGAGCTGCTCGCCGGCGCTCGTGCCGAAGAGCTTGAAGAAGTGGTCGAACACCTCGGGCATCAGGTACCAGCTGGGCCCCATGTCGAAGCGGAAGCCGTCGCGCTCCCAGACGCCGGCGCGGCCGCCGAGCACCTCGCGGCCCTCGAGCAGCGTCACGCGGTGACCGTCGCGGGCGAGCAGGGCGGCGGATGCGAGGCCGCCGATGCCGCCGCCGATCACGATCGCGCGGCTGCCGGGTTCGAGCGCGCTCACTTCGTGACCGCCTGCGCGGCGAGGCGCCACTTCACGGCGGCGGGCACGCGCACGCGCGCCTCGATCAGCCGGTCGGCGGGCGTGCGGCGGATGCGCACGTTGAGCTCCTGGAACAGCGCCTGCGCCAGCCACACGGCGCGACGGGCACCCGCCGGCAGCTCGGGCACGATCGCTGCCGAGACGGCCAGGTCGGCGTCGATGTCGTCGACGAGGCGCAGCTTGTCCTCCTCGGTGAAGGATCCGACCGCGACGCCCGGGAAGTAGCTGCGGCCGAGGGTGTGGAAGTCGGCGGCGAGGTCGCGCAGGAAGTTGACCTTCTGGAACGCGGCGCCGAGCTTGCGGGCGCCCTCGACGAGCCGCGCATCCTGCTCCGGCGTCACGGTCTCGCCGTGCAGGAAGGCGCGCAGGCACATGAGGCCCACCACCTCGGCCGAGCCGTAGACGTACTCGTCGAAGCTGCGCTGGTCGTGCTCGCGCTGGTCGAGGTCCATGCGCATGGAGGCGAAGAAGGGGCGGGTCAGCTCCACACCGAAGCCCGTCGCCAGCGCGGTGCGGGCGAAGGCGTGCACGACGAGGTTGGCGCTGAAGCCGTCCTCGAGCGCCTGCTCGGTGTCGCGCTCGAGGTCGTTCAGGATGCGGGCCGCCGCGAGCGCGTCGAGCCCGGCCTGGGTGGTCGCGCCGTCGACGACCTCGTCGGCGACGCGCACGAGCGCGTAGACGTCCTCCACCTGCGAGCGGATGGCCGGCGACAGCAGCCGCGTCGCCATCGCGAAGGAGGTCGAGTAGCGGGCGATCACGACGCGCGAGGAGTCGTGCGCCACGGAGCTGTAGAGGTCGAGGCGGCCTTCGGGGGCGTGACGGCGCTCCCGGCCCTGCTGCGCGGTCATCAGCGCACCCGGTCCAGCATCGGCTCGACGAGCGGGCGGATCGCATCCCGCACCGACTGCGGCACCCACTCGTGGGCGAGCAGGGCGTCGGCGCGCACGGCGTGCTCGCGCACGAGCTCCTCGGCGAAGGCGCGGGCGCCGCAGGCCTCGAGCGCGGCGCGGGCCACGGCGGCCTCCTCCTCGCAGAGGTCGGGCTTGCCGACCAGGTGCTGCAGGTCGGCCCAGGCGCTGGTGCGCGCGGCGTAGGCGATGAGCGCGGTGCGCTTGCCCTCGCGCAGGTCGCCGAGGGTGGTCTTGCCGGTCTGCACCTCGCTGCCGAACACCCCGAGCAGGTCGTCGACGATCTGGTACGCCACACCGAGCTCGCGGCCGGCCTCGGCGAGGGCGTCGACGACGCGCAGCTCGGCTCCGGCGAGCAGGGCTCCGGCCTGCAGCGGGCACTCGAAGGAGTAGACGGCGGTCTTGTAGCGCTCCATCCGCACGATCTCGGCGACCTCCGCGGAGGAGTCCAGCGACATGTCGAGGTCCATGAGCTCGCCGGCGGCCGAGGCGAAGAGCGCCTCGTCCATGACCTCGAGCAGGCGGCCGCGCAGCACGTCCTCCACCCCGGAGTGGTCGATGAGGCGGTAGGCGTTGAAGAGCGCGAGATCGCCGGCGATGACGGCGGCGGATGCGCCCCGGTGCTCGGCGTCGGATGCGGCGGCCCCGCGCTGCACGGCCCGGTCCCGGTAGCGGCCTGCGATGTTCGGCACGCCCCGGCGCTGGAAGTCGCGGTCGATGACGTCGTCGTGCACGACGAGGGCCGTGTGCAGCAGCTCGAAGGCGGCGGCGACGTAGGCGGCGGCGGTGCGATCCTCGCCGCCGAGGGCCTCGTAGGTGGTGAGCACGAGACGGGGTCGGAAGCGCTTGCCGCCGACGGTGGCGCGCTCGATCTCCGACCAGAGCTCGACGAAGTCCGGTCCGTACGATTCGGCGCGCTTGCGGCTGAGCGAGAAGAGCCGCTCCAGCACCGCGTCGACCGCCGCGCCCGCCTCCCGGGCGTCGATGATCGGGGGCTGCGCTTCCATACTTGAGGGTAACGTGGGGGCGTTCGGCGACCAGGAGGCGACGCAGGTGGTACACAGCATCACGAGCACCCAGCTCGACGAGGAGCTCGTCGTGCTGCTCGACGACTCCGGCAGCCCGATCGGCACCGCCGCGAAGGCCACCGTGCACGACGCCGAGACGCCGCTGCACCTGGCGTTCTCGTGCCACGTCGTCGACGCCGAGGGCCGCGTGCTGGTCACCCGCCGCGCGCTCGAGAAGATCACCTGGCCGGGCGTCTGGACCAACTCCTTCTGCGGCCACCCGGCGCCGGGGGAGTCCTTCGAGGACGCCATCCGCCGCCGAGCCCTGTTCGAGCTGGGCGCCGAGCTCGAGGCCATCGAGCCGCTGCTGCCGGACTTCCGCTATCGCGCCGTGGACGCCAGCGGCATCGTCGAGCACGAGATCTGCCCGGTCTACCGCGCCCGCCTCGTCGGCGAACTGCAGCCGAACCCCGCCGAGGTCGAGGAGTTCGCCTGGACCACCCCCGACGCCCTGCGCGCCGCCGCGCTCGGCACCCCCTTCGCCTTCAGCCCCTGGCTCGTCTGGCAGCTCGAGCAGGGCGCCTGACCCGCGCTCGCCAGCACCGGCATCCGCTGGTCCGTCGCCCGCCGCTCGCGCCGCATCCCACCACCCCGTCGCGGGGTACCGAATGCAGCGGATGCCGGTGAACAGCAGCGCAAGAGCTTGGCTTCGAGCCGGTCGGCGGCATCAGATGCTGCATTTCGCACCGGCCGCGACTCCGACGACAGAGTCCTGACGCATCGAGCCGACCCGAAGCGGACGAGCGGATGCGGTCAGGCGCCGGTCGCACCCGCGTCGGTCGCCGTCACGTCGGTGCGGTGGAAGTTCTGGAAGGAGCGCGACGCCGTCGGCCCGCGCTGGCCCTGGTACCGGGAGAAGTAGTCGGCGGAGCCGTAGGGCTTCTCGGCCGGCGAGGTGAGCTTGAAGAAGCACAGCTGGCCGATCTTCATGCCGGGCCAGAGCTTGATCGGCAGGGTCGCGACGTTCGACAGCTCGAGGGTCACGTGCCCCGAGAAGCCGGGGTCGATGAAGCCGGCGGTCGAGTGCGTCAGCAGGCCGAGGCGGCCAAGCGAGCTCTTGCCCTCGAGGCGCGCGGCGATGTCGTCGGGCAGCGTGATCTGCTCGTAGGTGGCGCCGAGCACGAACTCGCCGGGGTGCAGGATGAACGGCTCGTTCGGGTCCGACTCGATGAGGCGGGTGAGCTCCGGCTGGTCGACCGACGGGTCGATGAACGGGTACTTGTGGTTGTCGAAGAGCCGGAAGAACCGGTCGAGACGCACGTCGAAGCTCGAGGGCTGCAGCAGCTCCGGCAGGTAGGGGTCGAGGCCGATGCGGCCGCCGTCGATCTCGCTGCGGATGTCGCGGTCGCTGAGGAGCATGGTGAAATCGTAGAGCCTGGCGCGGGCTCAGCCGGGTCCCGCTAAGATCGTCAGCACCGCCGCGAGGCGGTTTCGCGGATGTAGTTCAATGGTAGAACTTCAGCTTCCCAAGCTGATAGCGCGGGTTCGATTCCCGTCATCCGCTCCACTCCGCTCCGTCGGCCTCACCGCGCCGAGGCCTGGAACCCCCGCAACCGCAGGCTGTTCAGCACCACGAACACCGACGAGAACGCCATCGCGGCGCCTGCGACGATCGGGTTGAGCAGCGCGAGCATCGCCACCGGCAGTGCCGCCACGTTGTAGGCGAAGGCCCAGAACAGGTTGCCGCGGATCACGCCGAGGGTGCGGCGGGCGAGGCGCACGGCGTCGGGCACCACGCGCAGGTCGCCGCTCACGATCGTGATGTCGCTGGCCGCGATCGCCGCATCCGTGCCGCCGCCCATCGCGAGGCCCAGGTCGGCCGCGGCGAGCGCCGCCGCGTCGTTGACGCCGTCGCCGACCATGGCGACGACCCGTCCGTGGGCCTGCAGGTCGCGGATCGCCTCGAGCTTGCCCGCCGGGGTCACCCCGGCGCGCACGTCGTCGATGCCGACCGCCGCAGCGACGGCGCGGGCAGCGCCCTCGTTGTCGCCGGTGAGCAGCACGGGGGTGAGTCCGAGCGCGCGCAGCGAGGCGATCGCGGCGGCGGAACCCTCCTTGACGGTGTCGGCGACGGCGATCAGGCCGAGCATCCGGCCGTCCGCGGCGATGCCGACGACGGTCGCGCCCGAGCGCTCGAGTCGAGCCGCGGCGGGCTCCAGCTCGTCGGTGGCGATCGACCAGTCGCTCATCAGCCAGCCGAGCTTGCCGGCCACGACGAGGCGGCCCTCGACGACGGCCTGCACGCCGGCACCGGGGTGCGAGGCGAACGATTCGGCGGGCGTGAAGGGCGAAGCGGATGCGATGGCCCGCCCGACCGGGTGCTCCGAGCCGTCCTCGGCGCCCGCGGCGAGCGCGAGCAGGGTCTCGCGGGCGACGCCGGATGCGGGCACGACGTCGCTCACGCGCATCCGCCCCTCCGTCACCGTGCCGGTCTTGTCGAGCACGACCGTGTCGATGCGACGGGTCTGCTCGAGCACCTGCGGGCCACGGATGAGGATGCCCAGCTGCGCCCCGCGCCCGGTGCCCACGAGCAGCGCGGTCGGCGTCGCGAGCCCGAGCGCGCAGGGGCAGGCGATGATGAGCGTCGTCACGGCGGCCGTGAACGCCACCTCGAGCGGTGCACCGGCGATGAGCCAGCCGGCGAAGGCGATGGCCGCGAGGCCGAAGACCACGGGCACGAAGACGCTCGAGACGCGGTCGGCGAGGCGCTGCACCTCGGCCTTGCCGCTCTGCGCCTGCTCGAGCAGGCGGCCCATCCGGGCCAGCTCGGTATCGCCGCCCACCCGGCGCACCTCGACCACGAGGCGCCCGGAGGCGTTGACCGTCGCGCCGACGACCGTGTCGCCCGGCCCGACCTCGACGGGCACGGACTCGCCGGAGAGCATGCTCGCGTCGACGGCCGAGGAGCCCTCGACCACCAGGCCGTCGGCGGGGATCTTCTCGCCCGGGCGCACGACCACGCGGTCGCCGACCTGCAGCTGCGCCACGGGCACCCGCGTCTCGACGCCGTCCCGCAGCAGCGAGGCCTCCTTCGCGCCGAGCTCGAGCAGCGCCTGCAGAGCGGCCCCGGACTCGCGCTTGGCCCGGTGCTCCACCCAGCGCCCGGCGAGCACGAAGACGGTCACGATCGCCGCGACCTCGAGGTAGATCTCGCCCGCGCCCTGCGAGGGGTGCCCGAGCAGGGTGATCTCCATGCGCATGCCGGTGCGACCGGCCATGCCGAAGAAGAGCGCGTAGAGCGACCAGCCGAGCGCGGCGAGCACGCCGACGCTCACGAGGGTGTCCATGGTCACGGCGCCGTGGCGCAGGTTCATCGCCGCGGCGCGGTGGAACGGCCAGGCGCCCCAGAGCGCCACGGGCGCGCCGAGAGCGAGCACGAGCCACTGCCAGTTCGGGAACTGCAGGGCCGGCGCCATCGAGAGCACGAGCACGGGCAGCGCGAGTGCGGCGCTGATCAGCAGTCGCTGCAGCAGCGGGTCGCGCTGGGGCGGCGCGGCGGGCGAGCGCACCGCGTAGCCGGCGGCCTCGACCGCGGCCACGAGCTCGTCACGGGAGACCCCCTCCGAGCGGACGCTCGCCTTCTCCGTCGCGTAGTTGACGCTCGCCTCGACGCCCGGCAGCTTGTTGAGCTTGCGCTCGATGCGGTTGGCGCACGACGCGCAGGTCATGCCCTCGATGTCGAGGGTCTGCTCGCTCACTCCGCCGTGCTGCCGGCGACGGCGTAGCCGGCCTCCTCGACAGCCGAGCGGATGCGGTCGTCATCGACCGGCGCGCTCGTCACGATGCTGACGCGGGACTCGCCGCCGACCCGCAGGTCGACGGTGACGCCCTGCACCTCGGGCAGCTCGGAGAGCTCCTCGGTGACGCTGGCGACGCAGTGCGCGCAGGTCATGCCCGTGACGAGCACCTCCTGGATCTCGTTCGACATCTCGTCCTCCTCCTTCATGAGCGCACGAGGCGCGCGATCGCCGCGCTGGCCTCGCGCAGCTTCTCCTCGGCCACCGGCCCGCCCTCGGCGGTCGCCTGGGCGACGCAGTGGCTCAGGTGGTCCTCCAGCAGGTTGAGGGCCACCGTCTCGAGGGCCTTCGTGGCCGCCGAGACCTGGGTGAGGATGTCGATGCAGTAGACGTCCTCCTCCACCATGCGCGCGATGCCGCGCACCTGCCCCTCGGCGCGCTTGAGGCGCTTGAGCAGGTCGGCCTTGTCGTCCACGTAGCCGTGCGTCGGGTGTCCATCCATGCGGCCACCATACCCCTGGGGGGTATCCCTGTCCAGGGTCGCCCTAAGCTCGGCCCCATGCCCCACACCTTCGACCAGAAGATCGTCGACGCCGTCCTGCACCACATGAACGACGACCACAACGACGACAGCCTGCTCATCGCCCGCGCATTCGGGGCCCCGGACGCCGAGCGCTCCGTCATGACCGCGCTCGACGGCGACGGCGGCACATGGCTCGTCACCGAGGCCGGGCACGAGCGGCAGCTGCAGGTGCCGTGGTCGCGGCCGATCACCGAGCGCCCGGAGATCCGCCGCGAGGTCGTCGTGCTCTACGACCGCGCCTGCGCCGCGCTCGGCCTCGAGCCTCGCCCGCACTGACCGCTCACGGGATCCATCGGATCCCGTGATTCCCGAGGAAACGTCGGTGGGCTAGAGTAAGGCCACCCTCACCTACCTTGGGAGCCCTCATGAGCGCCGACGTCATCTCCTTCTCCGCCGCCCTGCGCGAGCGCACCTGGAGCGGCCACAGCGACTCCGAGGGCGCCGGCTTCATGGACGACCTCATGAAGGGCAAGGGCTCGAAGGACGACTACGTCGCCCTCGTCGCCCAGCACTTCTTCATCTACGAGGCCATCGAGGGCGCGGCCGAGGTGCTCTGCGGCGATCCCGTCGCCGATCGCTTCATCACCCCCAAGCTCACCCGCCTGCCGGCGATCACCGACGACCTGCGCTTCCTGATCGGCGACGACTGGCGCGAGCGGATCACCCCGCTGCCCAGCACGCAGCGCTACATGGACCGCCTGCGCTGGGTCGCGGCGACCGGATGGGGTGGCGGCTTCGTCGCGCACCACTACACGCGCTACCTCGGCGACCTCTCGGGCGGCCAGATCATCCGCACCCTCATGCAGCGCCAGTTCGGCTTCGACACGAACGGAGTGGGCTTCTACCTCTTCGCCGAGATCGCGAAGCCCAAGGAGTTCAAGGACACCTACCGCGAGCAGCTCGACGCCGTGGCCTGGGATGCCGAGGAGCGCGAGCGCGTCATCGACGAGGTGCTGCTCGCCTACCGCTTCAACACCGAGGTGTTCATCGACCTCGCCGCGGCGAAGGCGACCGCGCAGGTCGCCTGACCCCCTGCATCCGCCCCCTCGGACGAGGACGAGCGGATGAGCGGATGCGCTACGCCTGCGCCCCCGGCACCGGCCGCGCCCCGGCCATGAAGCGCTGCACGTCGCGGTCGACGATGATGTCGCTCGGCCGCAGCGGACGGCTCAGATAGAGCCCCTCGAGCGCCGTGATGCGGCTGAGCGCCACGTAGGTCTGCCCGGGTGCGAAGACGCGGGTGCCGAGGTCGACGACGGCCGCGTCGTAGCTCTTGCCCTGCGACTTGTGGATCGTCACGCCCCAGGCCAGCCGCAGCGGGAACTGTGTGAACTCCGCCACCACGTCGCGGGTCAGCTGCTTCGTATCGGGCGTGTAGGAGTACTTGTAGCGCTCCCACGTGCTCGGCAGCACCTCGTGGTCCTCGCCGTCGATCTCGACGTGCACCGAGCGGTCCACGCGCGCGACCGTGCCGATCGAGCCGTTCACCCAGCGCTGGTCGGGGTCGTTGCGCAGGAACATGACCTGCGCGCCGACCTTCAGCTGGAGGCTCTCCTCGGCGGGGAAGGCGCGGCCGCCGAACTCGCCGTTCACCTCGGCGCGCGCGGTGAGCACGCGGCCGGGCAGCCGCTCGAGAGCTGCGGCGTTGATGCGGTTCACGCGGTCGTTGCGGGTGGCGAGGGTGATCACGCCCTCCTCGGGAGGGGTGCGCGCGCCGGTCTCGTTGAGCACCTGGGCGATCTCGGCGGTCACGCGGCCGTGCCGCACCGCCGTGAGCATGCCCTTGAACTCCTCCTCGTGCTGACGGTGGATCGTGCGCAGCTCGTAGACGGTGAGATCGGTCTTCTCCCACACGTGGGCGTCGAAGAACCAGGAGGACTTGTACTGGTCCTTGAAGTACGCGCGCTCGTCGGCGTCGCCCGGCACCGGGGCCAGCTGGTACGGGTCGCCGAAGAGCACGATCTGCACGCCGCCGAAGGGCTCGCGCGGGCGCTGCCGGGCCTGGCGCAGAGCGCGGTCGATCGCGTCCATGAGGTCGGCGTTGACCATCGAGATCTCGTCGATCACGACGGTGTCGATCGTGTTGAGCAGCTTGCGCAGGTCGCCGTTCTGCTCGAGGTCCTGCATGCCGATGACGCCGATCGGCAGCCGGAACAGCGAGTGGATCGTCTGCCCGCCCACGTTGAGCGCCGCGACGCCGGTGGGCGCGCAGATGACGATCTGCTTCGAGCTCTGCCACGAGAGGTGGTTGAGCAGCGTCGACTTGCCGGTGCCGGCGCGACCGGTCACGAAGATGTGGTCGCGGGTGGTCTCGATCGCCGCGAAGACGGCCGCCTGCTCGGGCGAGAGCTCGGGCTGGGTCAACGGCTTCCCTTCACGCGGTCACGGACCCGACGAGCCTACCCGCCGCCGCCCATCCGCTCGTCCGCCCCGACGACCCCCGGTACGAGCGGATGCGGGGGAGGAGCGGATGCGACGCCCGTAGGATCGAGCCCATGCAGCGGACCCGGGGGATGACGGCCCGCCGCCGTGCCCTCCTGCGCGTGCTGGTGCCGACGCTCGCGCTCCTGCTCGCCATGACCGGCAGCGTCGTCGCGCTCAACGCGACCGTCTACGGCGCCGGCGGCTTCGTGCGCGCCTACCTCGATGCCCTCGGTCGCGGCTCCGTCGACGAGGCGCTCGGCACCGCCGGTGTGGATCTGCCCGAGGGCGACCGTGCGCTCCTGACCGCTGCCGCCGTCACCGGTCCGCAGGACGTGCGCATCACGGCCGACGAGGCGCTCGACGACGGCGGCCACCGGGTCACCGCCGAGTACGACCTCGAGGGCGAGCCCGGCAGCAGCACCTTCGTGCTCGAGCGCGACGGCAGCCGCTTCGGGGTCTTCGCCGAGTGGCGCTTCGCCCAGTCACCGGTGGCGACCCTCGCCGTGCAGGTGCTCGGCGACTACCGCTTCCAGGCCGGTGGCATCGCCACGGGCGACCCCGCCGCGATCGGCCAGCTCCAGCCCTACCTGACGCTCGTGCCGAGCGCCTACGAGCTCTACCACCGCACCACCTACCTCGCGGCGGGCGAGCAGTGGGCGCACGTGCTCGAGCCGGGCACCGAGGTGGCCGCCGTGATCGAGCCGAAGCCCACCGAGCACTTCCTCGGCGAGGTGCAGGGGCAGGTCGACGAGCACCTCGACACCTGCGCCGAGCAGACCGTGCTCTTCCCGACCGGCTGCCCCTTCGGTACGGCCATCGACGACCGCGTGCTCGACCTGCCCGCGTGGAGCATCGACGCGCATCCGCGTATCACCCTCGAGCGCGCCGAGGTTCCGGGCGTCTGGCGGGTGCCCGCCACGGCCGCGAAGGCGCGCATCCAGGCCCGGGTGCAGTCGATCTTCGACGGCGGCATCCGCGATCTCGACGAGGAGCGCCCCTTCACCGTCGCCTACGACGTGACGATCCGCGCCGACGACAGCCTGCTGATCAGCGCCCTCTACTGAGGCCGGGGTCCGCCGCGCCCCATCTTGGTCAGCATCGCGTTGTAGGCCTTGAGCTCCGCCTCGTCGGTGCGATCGGCCTGCCGGTCGCGCCGCTTCGTCTCCTTCTCGTCGCTGCGGCTCCACGAGACCGCGGTGATGATCGCGAGCAGCACCGTCGGCACCTCGCCGATGCCCCAGGCGATGCCGCCGCCCGTCTTCTGATCGGCCAGCGCATCCGTCAGCCACGGTCTCCCGGTGGCGCCGTACCAGTCGGCGAGCAGCAGGTTCGAGCCCTCGAGCAGGTAGAGGCCGAAGAACGCGTGGAAGGCCATCACGAGCAGCAGGGTGATGAGCCGCATCGGGTACGGCGCCCGGTACGGCACGGGATCGATGCCGATGAGCGACGAGACGAAGAGGTAGCCGCTCAGCAGGAAGTGCACGATCATCCACTGGTGCCCCAGGTGGTCGCTCACCGCCCAGCGGAACAGCGGCGTGTAGTAGAAGACCATCAGCGACACCGCGAAGATCACGGCGGCGACGAGCGGATGCACGATGAAGCGCCCGTAGCCACTGTGCACCAGCAGCATGAGCCACTCGCGCGGGCCGCGCGATCCGTCCTGCCGCTTGCGGATCGCCCGCAGCGCCAGCGTGATGGGCGCCGCCGGCACGAGCAGCATGGGGATGAACATGCTGAGCACCATGTGCCCGAGCATGTGCGCGCTGAACAGGAAGACCCCGTAGACCTGCACGCCGCCGCTGGTCACGTAGAACAGCGAGATCATGCCCAGCACCCAGAGCACGGTGCGCAGCACCGGCCAGCGGTCGCCGCGGCGGTGCAGGCGCACCACGGCCGCGAGGTAGAAGAAGATGCCGAAGGCGCAGACGAGCAGCCAGAGCAGGTCGACGCTCCACTCCGTGAAGAAGCGGATGAAGGTCGGCTCCGGCGGCAGGTCGGTGCCCTCGGTGAGGATGTTCGCGGGCGTGGAGAGCGCCGGCTCCTCGGGCACCGGCGTCGCCGTGCGGGCGAGGGCGGCGGCCACGCCCGAGGCGATGCCCATGAAAGCGATCTCGGTGACGACGAGGCCCCAGAACCAGCCCTTCGAGCCGCCGCGGTCGAGCTTGCGGATCGCCCAGCGGCGCTGCAGGAAGCCGAAGACGCCGAGCACGATGAGCACCGAGGCCTTGACGATCACCAGCGCCCCGTAGGGCGTGAGCAGCTGGCCCGGGGCCCCGACGCGCAGCTCGGCGCTCGCGTAGCCGCTGATCGCGACCACGATGAAGCAGATGAGCGCCACGGTCGAGTAGCGCGCGAGCACGATCGCGAGACGGCCCTTGTCGAGCTGCTTGTGCAGCAGCACGATCGTGACGAGCCCGCCGAGCCAGACGGCGGCGAAGAGCAGGTGCAGGCCGAGCGCCGTGATGGCCTCGTTGTGGCCGGTGGCGCCGGCCGAGTGGCCCTGCTGCGCCATGGGGATCAGGCTGGCTGCGGCCAGTACAGCCACGCCGGCGATGAGCGCCGGCGCGCGCAGCGCCAGGCAGAGCACCGTGACAACGGCGGCGAGCAGCGTCGTGAGCAGCCACGCCTGCCCCAGCTCGATCTGGGTGAGGAACACGGCGAGCTGCTCGCCGAACTGCTCGTCGAAGCTCAGCGGCAGGTTGTAGAGCAGCATGAAGTTGAGCAGCGCGACGGCGGCCGAGGCCACCGTCCAGAGCCCCGCGCCGGCAGCGGCGACGTCGACCGCGGCGTCGAACTCACGGGCGCCGGGCTTGAGCGCGAAGCAGGCCAGCACGAGCGCGCCGATCGCGGCGGCCGCGCCGAGGTTCACCAGCAGCTTGGCGATCGGCAGTCCGTAGCGCACGACCGGGCCGGGGTCGAGGAGCCCCGCATCCGCTCCGCCGCCGATGGCCAGGGCGGCGAAGAGCCCCACCATCGCGGCGAGCAGCACCGCTGCGGGGGCGGCGATGCGTAGGTACCGGGTCACGAGGGACCAGCCTACTTCCGGCTCGCTGAGCGGACGGCCGAGCGGACACGGCGGATGCGACGGGAGGTCAGGGAACGACGAAGGGGAGGGGCGCCGAAGCGCTCCTCCCCTTCCCCGAGGCGGGTCGAATTACTTGACCGCAGCCTTGAGCTTGCTACCAGCCGAGATCTTCACGCTGTTCGAGGCAGCGATCTGGATGGTCTCGCCGGTGGCGGGGTTGCGGCCGGGGCGAGCGGCACGGTGCGTGCGCTCGACGGCGAGCCAGCCGGGGATGGAGACCTTGGTGCCTTCGGCGACGGCCTTCGAGACGACCGAGAACAGCGCGTCGAGCGTGCCGTTGACGGACGCCTGGCTCTCGCCGGTCTCCGCCGCGATCTTCGCGACCAGGTCAGTGCGGTTGAGGGTGTTGTCAGCCATAGATGTCCTCCTCGGACCTCGAGCGCGTCACCGCGCTGCCTTGCTCCCGATCCCCGCCCGTGGGGCGTGGATCGCTGGTATCAGGTGATGGCCCGGGGGCCGTGGCCCTCGCGGGCCGTCGTCAACCTACCAGCTGGACTTGGTGATACCGGGCAGCTCGCCACGGTGCGCCATGTCGCGGAAGCGGACACGGCTGATGCCGAACTTGCTGAGGACACCGCGCGGACGGCCGTCGATCGCGTCGCGCGAGCGCAGACGGACCGGCGAGGCGTTGCGGGGCAGCTTCTGCAGGCCGATGCGCGCGGCCTCGAACTGCTCGGGGGTCGAGTTGGGGTCGACGAGCTGCTTCTTGAGCTCGGCGCGCTTCGCGGCGTACCGCTCGACGATGACCTCGCGCTGCTTGTTGCGGGCGATCTTGCTCTTCTTGGCCATGCTTAGCGCTCCTCGCGGAAGTCGACGTGCTTGCGGATGACCGGGTCGTACTTCTTGAGCACGAGGCGGTCGGGGTCGTTGCGGCGGTTCTTGCGGGTCACGTAGGTGTACCCGGTACCGGCCGTCGAACGGAGCTTGATGATGGGACGGACGTCCTGCTGCTTGGCCATTAGATCTTCTCCCCACGTGCGAGCAGGTCCTTGACGACGCGCTCGATGCCACGGGCGTCGATCACCTTGATGCCCTTGGCGGACAGGGTCAGGGTGACGTTACGACGCAGCGAAGGCACGAAGTAGGTCTTCTTCTGGACGTTCGGGTCGAAACGGCGCTTGGTGCGCCGGTGCGAGTGCGAGATGTTGTGCCCGAAGCCGGGGACGGCTCCGGTCACCTGGCAGACTGCTGCCATGGTTTCCTCCATGCGGTTACCGTAGGGACGAGCCCTACCCAAGGTCACTTGTCGGCTCGCACCCGTGGAGCTCCGTGAGGAGAACCGGTGGGCGCGCGCAAGTCGGCCGGTTTCCGGCCAACTTCACGAGAGTACCCCAGCGCGGGCGATGCCGCCAGTCCGGGTCCGGCTCAGTCCTGGGCCGCGGCCTTCGCGGAGCATTCCGCGCACAGGCCGAAGACGTCGACCACGTGGTGCGCCTCGGTGAAGCCGTGCTCGGCCGCGACCGAGCGGGCCCACTGCTCGACCGCATCCGCTTCGATCTCCACCGTCAGGCCGCAGTTGCGGCAGATGAGGTGGTGGTGGTGCGAGCCGGGGGTGCAGGCGCGGTAGAGGCTCTCGCCGTCCTGCTGCAGCGAGTCGGCGTCGCCGCCGCCCGCGAGGTCGGAGAGCGCACGGTACACCGTGGCCAGGCCGATCTGCGAGCCGGTGTGCTTGAGGCGGTCGTGCAGGGCCTGCGCGCTGACGAAGCCCTCGCTGGCGCTCAGCGCCTCGCGCACGGCCTCGCGCTGCCAGGTGTTCCTCTTCACGACCATGTGATCAACGGTAACGCCGACGAGCGGATGCGGGTGCCGCTACGAGCGAACCCGGCTGCGCCGTGCGCCGAGCACCCGGCACACGAGGTAGATGAGGAACGAGATCGTCGTGATGTACGGGCTGATCGGCAGCGAGCCGCCGATGGCCAGCAGGATGCCGCCGACCGCCGAGACGAAGCCGAACAGCATGCTGAGCACCGGCACGAGCACGGGGGAGGAGCTCACCCGCAGCGCGGCCGCGGCGGGCGTGACGAGCAGCGCCATGACGAGCAGCGCGCCGATGATCTGCACGCTGACGGCCACGATGAGGCCGAGCAGCACCATGAAGCCGAGCGAGAGCCACCGCCCGGGCACGCCGCGGGCGGCGGCCACGTCGGCGTCGAGGCTGTCGAAGGTGAGCGGGCGCCAGACCAGCAGCAGCGCGACGAGCACGAGCACGCTGATGCCGATGAGCAGGCCGAGCTGCGGCGAGTCGACCGCGATGATCTGCCCGGTCAGCAGCCCGAACTGGTTGCCGCTGCGCCCCGGGTAGAGCGCCAGGAACAGGATGCCGAGGCCGAGGCCCGCGGGCATGAGCACGCCGATGATCGAGTTGCGGTCCCTGGCTCGGGATCCGAGCAGGCCGATGATGAGCGCCGCGACGAGGGATCCGACGAGCGATCCCGCGACGACGTTCACGCCGAGCAGCAGGGCGCCGGCGGCACCGGCGAAGGAGAGCTCGCTGATGCCGTGGACGGCGAAGGCCATGTCGCGCTGCAGGATGAAGACGCCGATCAGGCCGCCGACGATGCCCAGGACGGCGCCGGCGATGATCGAGTTCTGCACGAGCTGCAGCAGCGCGCCGTAGTCCTCGAACGAGAACATGCGGCTCCAGAGGTCCACGGTCATGCGTCGTGCTCCGCGTGGTGATCGCTGTGCTGGGGGAGGCCGGCCACGATGATCCGTCCGCTCGATCGGATGACCTCGACGGGAGTGCCGTAGAGCTCGGTGAGCACCTCGCTGCGCAGCACCTCGTCGGGCGTGCCGATGCGGTAGCCGCCGGCGGCGAGGTAGAGGATGCGGTCGACCATGCCGAGCACCGGGTTCACGTCGTGCGTCACGAAGACCACGGGGGTGCCGTGCTCGCGGCGGCGGGCGTCGAGCAGTCCGCTCACGCCGCGCTGATGCTGCAGGTCGAGGCTGATGAGCGGCTCGTCGCAGAGCAGCAGGCGCGGGTCGCCGGCGAGCGCCTGGCCGACGCGCAGGCGCTGCTGCTCGCCGCCGGAGAGGTTGCCGACCGGCTCGTCCGCGTAGCGCTCCGCGCCGACCGCGGCGACGAGGCCGTCGATGCGCTCGCGTTCTACGCGGGTCGTCAGGGGCGGCCCGAAGCGGTGCCCGTTGACCCCGAGCCCGATGAGGTCGCGGCCGCGCATGGGCGTGCCGGGCTGGATGAGCTTCTGCTGCGGCACGTAGCCGATGCGCCGATCGCCGCGGCGCACCGGGCGGCCGTCGAGCTCGATGTGACCCGCATCCAGCCGCTGCTGACCGAGGATGGCGCGCAGCAGGCTGGTCTTGCCGGTGCCGTTGGCGCCGAGCACGGCGAGGAACTCCCCCTCGCGCAGCACGAGATCGAGGCCGGACCACAGGGTCCGGCCTCCGAGAGCGAGGGCGGCGCCGCGGATCCCGAGGATCCCGGCGCCGCCGTCAGCGGATGGGCTCACGCGGCGAGCGCCTCCTCGATGGCATCGAGGTTCGCCGTCATCCAGCTCACGTAGTCGTCGCCTTCCGGCAGGGTCTCGGTGAAGTCGACCACGGGCACTCCCGCGGCCTCGGCAGCCGCGCGCACCTGCTCGGTCTCGGGGCTGCTGGTCTGCTCATTGTAGGCAAGCAGCGCCACGTCGCCGCCGTCGAAGAGCGCGAGGGTCGCGGCCAGCGACGACGGCGAGACGTCGTTGCCCTCCTCGATCGCCTCGCTGAAGTCCTCGGGGGTGACGTTCTCGAGGCCGACCGCCTCGAGCAGGTAGAGCGGCACGGGCTCGGTGATGGCGACGCTGCCGCTCGCGGCGATGCCGACGGCGCGCTCCTCGAGCGCGGTGAGCTCGGCCGAGAGCGCCTCGTAGTTCTCGTGGAACTCGTCGGCGCGGTCGGCGTCGAGGTCGCCGAGCACGTGCACGAGCTCGTGAGCGAGCGCGTCGATCGCGGTGAAGGAGTACCAGACGTGCTCGTTGAAGCCCTCGATGTGCTCATGGCCCTCGTGGTCGTGCTCCTCCTCGGCTGACGCCTCGTCGCCGTGCTCCTCGCCCTCCTCGTGCGCGTGGTCCTCCTCGGCGTGCGAGTGGGCCTCGCCCTCCTCGCCGGGGATGAGGCCGGAGAGCTCGGAGGCGCTGAGCACCTCGGCCCCGGTGCCGCTGGCCTCGACGAGCGTGTCGATGAAGGGGTCGTAGCCGCCGCCGTTCTCGATCACGATGTCGGCCTCGCTGATCGCGAGCTGGTCGCGGGCGCTGGCCTCGTAGGAGTGCGGGTCCTGCGCGGAGCCCTCGATGATCGCCTGCACGTCGACACCGTCGCCGGCGACGGCGCGCGCGATGTCGGCGTAGACGTCGGTGCTCGCGACGATCGTGATCGCAGCGTCGCCGCCTCCGCTGGTGCCCGCATCCGCGTCGGTGCCGCTGGCGCATCCGGCGAGCACGAGGGCGGTCACGGGCAGCAGCGCGAGCGCGCCGATGATCTTCGGGTTCTGCATGGGGGTCACGCTACGCCTACTGATACTCGTTCTCAAAATCAGCAGCCGCATCCGCTCGGCCTCACGACCGAGCCGCGGAACGCCCGCGACCTGAGCGGGCGCGGGCGTTCGAGCAGAGGATGCATGAGCGGCTTCGCGAGGAGCGAGCGATCGCGCGCGGTCGCTCCTCGCGCACTCGCGCCGCAGGAGCGGCGGCGCGATGAAAGGTTCAGTCGAGCAGCAGCGCCGGCTCCTCGAGCACGCTCGCCACGTCGGCGATGAACCGGCTGACCACGTCGCCGTCGACGACGCGGTGGTCGAAGCTGCCGCCGAGGGTCGTGATGTAGCGCGGCACGACCTGGCCGTCGACGACCCAGGGCTTCTGCTTGATCGTGCCCAGGGCGAGGATCGCCACCTCGCCCTTGTTGAGGATCGGGGTGCCGAAGTCCATGCCGAACGAGCCGACGTTGGTGATCGTGATGGTGCCCTCGGCCATGTCGGCAGGCTGCACCTTGCCCTCGCGGGCCTTGAGCGTGAGCTCCTGCAGCGCCTCGGCGAGCTCGACGAGGTTCATCGCGTGCGCATCCTTGATGTTCGGCACGATGAGGCCGCGCGGCGTCGTGGCCGCGATGCCGAGGTTCACGTAGTTGTGCACGACGATCTCGTCGCCGGTGAACGAGGAGTTGACCCGCGGGTTGCGGCGCACCGCCCAGGTGACGGCCTTGGCGACCATGAGCAGCGGCGAGATGCGGATGCCCTCGAACTGCGCCGTCGTCTTGAGCCGGCGCACGTACTCCATCGTGCGCGTGGCGTCGACGTCGACGTAGACGCCCACGTGCGGCGCGGTGAAGGCGCTCTCGACCATCGCGTTGGCGATCGCCTTGCGCACGCCCTTGACCGGGATCCGCTCGGTGCGCTCCACCGGCCAGTCCGGCGTGCGGGTGTTGCGGAAGGTGCTCGTCTGCCGCTGGCTCGCGGTGACCACGTCGTCGCGGGTGACCTCGCCCGATCCGCCCGAGGCGGTGATCGTCGCGAGGTCGACGCCGAGGTCCTTGGCGAGCTTGCGGATGGGCGGCTTGGCCAGCACGGGTCCGCTCGCCGGACGGGCGATCGGCTCGGTCACCGGCGCGACCTTCGCGGGGCGCCCCTTGCGGCGCGAGCTCGCGTGGCCGGCGGAGCCGTAGCCGACGAGCACGGCGCCGGAGCCCTCCTCGGCGGGGGTCTCCTCGGAGTCGGGGGAGGCGACGATCGCGACCGGCTCGGCCACGACCTCGGTCGGCGGCACGGCGGTCTGCGCGGGGTGCACCTCGGCGGCGGCCTGGCCGCGCGCCGCGGACGGCGCCTGCACGGGCGCGTCGGCGCCCGCATCCGTCACCCGGATGATGGGGGTGCCGACCTCGACGGTGTCGCCCTCCTGCACGAGCAGGGCGTCGACGACGCCCGCGAAGGGCGAGGGCAGCTCGACGAGCGACTTGGCCGTCTCGATCTCGACGATGATGTCGTTGACCGCGACCGTCTGGCCGGGCTGCACCTTCCACTGCACAATCTCGGCGTCGGTCAGACCCTCGCCCACATCGGGGAGGGGGAACTCGTTGGCGCTCACGGTGACTCCTTCAGTGCTGTCAGTACGCGAGGGCGCGGTCGACGGCTTCGAGGACGCGGTCGGCGTCCGGCAGATAGATCGACTCGACCTTGGCGGGCGGGAACGGGGTGTCGAAGCCCGAGACGCGCAGCACGGGCGCCTCGAGCGAGTAGTAGCAGCGCTCGGCGATCGTCGCGGCGATCTCGGATCCGAGGCTCACGTGCTGGGGCGCCTCCTGAGCGACGACCAGGCGACCGGTCTTGCTCACCGAGGCGACCAGCGGCGCGTAGTCCACCGGCGAGAGCGAGCGCAGGTCGACGACCTCGATGCTCGTGCCCTCCTGCTCGGCGATCTCGGCGGCCTGCAGCAGCACGCTCACCATGGCGCCGTGGCCCACGACGGTCACGTCGGTGCCGGTGCGCACCACGCGGCTCGCGTGGGTGGGGGTGCGGTTCGCGTCGAAGTCGACGACGCCCTTCGGCCAGTAGCGGCTCTTCGGCTCGAAGAACATCACCGGGTCGTTCGAGCGGATCGCCTCCTGGATCATCCAGTAGCCGTCGTGCGGCGTGCTCGGGCTCAGCACCCGCAGGCCAGCCGTGTGCGCGAAGTACGCCTCCGGGCTCTCCTGGTGGTGCTCGACCGCGCCGATGTGGCCGCCGTAGGGCACGCGGATGACGACCGGGAACGCCTGGCTGCCCTGGTGCCGGTTGGTCAGCTTCGCCAGCTGCGAGGTGATCTGGTCGAAGCCCGGGTAGATGAAGCCGTCGAACTGGATCTCGCAGACGGGCCGGTAGCCGCGCATCGCGAGGCCGATCGCGCTGCCGATGATGCCCGACTCCGCGAGCGGGGTGTCGAGCACGCGGTTGCCGCCGAACTCGGCGTGCAGCCCCTCGGTCACGCGGAACACGCCGCCCAGCGGGCCGATGTCCTCGCCCAGCAGCAGGACCTTCTCGTCGTCCAGCATCGCCTGGCGCAGGCCGGCGTTGATGGCCTTGGCCAGGGGCAGGCTCTGCTGCCCGGTCAGCTCGGTGCTCATGCGTTCTCTCCGTACGAGGCCTCGTAGCGCTCCAGCCAGGCCTTCTGCTCCGCCATGAGCGGATGCGGGTCCGTGTACACGTGATCGAAGATGACGGATGCGGGCGGGCCCACCATCTCCATGGTGCGGCGGCGCGCGTCGGCGGCGATCGCATCCGCCTCCTCGCGCACCTCCTCGAAGAAGGACTCCTCGGTGCCGAGGCCCCGCAGGTACGTCTCGAAGCGGGCGATCGGATCCTTCGCGCGCCAGGCGTCCACATCCGCTCCGTCCCGGTACTTCGTCGGGTCGTCGGAGGAGGTGTGCGCGCCGATGCGGTAGGTGAGCGCCTCGATGAAGCGCGGACCCTGGCCGGTGCGGGCGGCGTCCATGCTCTGGCGGGTCGCAGCCCAGCTGGCGAGCACGTCGTTGCCGTCGATCTGCATCGCGGGGATGCCGAAGCCGGTGGAGCGCAGGTACAGCGGCGTGCGCGACTGGCGCTCGACCGGCACCGAGATGGCCCAGTGGTTGTTCTGCAGGAAGAACACCTGCGGTGAGTTGTAGCTGGCGGCGAAGACGAACGCCTCGCTCACGTCGCCCTGGCTCGTCGCGCCGTCGCCGAAGTAGACGATGACCGCCTCGTCGCGCTCGACGTCGCCGGAGCCGTGAGCGCCGTCGAGGCCGATGCCCATCGCGTAGCCGTGGGCGTGCAGCGCCTGCGAGCCGATCACCAGCGTGTAGAGGTGGAAGTTGTTGTGCTGCTTCGGGTCCCAGCCGCCGTGCGTGTTGCCGCGCAGCAGCTCGATGATGTCGACGAGGTCGATGCCGTTCACGAGCGCCACCGCGTGCTCGCGGTAGGAGGGGAACACGTGGTCCTGCTGCCGGCGCGCGTAGGCGGAGCCCACCTGGGCCGCCTCCTGGCCGAAGCTCGGCACCCACAGGCCCATCTGGCCCTGGCGCTGCAGGTTGGCGGCCTCGACGTCGAAGCGGCGGGTCACCGCCATGTCGCGGTGGAAGCGGCGCAGCTGCCCCTCGTCGAGCTCGCGGACGAGGGCGTGCAGCTCCTCGTTCGCGGCGTTCTCGACCAGTCGCCCCTCGGGGGAGAGCAGCTGGATCGTTGCCGATGTCTCTGGCACGCGGACCTCGCAGGTTCTGTTTCGGGGCGTTGGGGGGCGCGACGAACCCGCCCCATGGGCGAGCTCAGACGTCCAATCTAGCCCGGGGCTCAGAGGGCCGCGGGGAGGAGATGCACAAGGGAAGCCGTCGACTGCACGAGGCCGTCCACAGATTCGGCCTCGCCGATTGAGATGCGCAGCCCCTCCGGCGGGAAGGCGCGCACGACGTAGCCGGCCTCCAGCAGCGCCACGGCGATCTCCGCCGTGGCGGCGCCGGTGGGCAGCCAGAGGAAGTTGGCGGAGGAGCGCGGTACGGGCCAGCCCTGCGCCGCGAGCCCCTGCTGCAGCCGGTCGCGGCGCACGGTGATCTCGGCGACCCGGGCCAGCAGCTCGGGCTCCACCTCGAGCGAGGCGATCGCCGCGGCCTCGGCGACCGCGGTCACCGACAGCGGGATCCCGGCGGTGCGGGCGGCGGCCAGCAGATCGGCGTCGCCGAGCGCGTAGCCGATGCGCAGTCCGGCGAGGCCGTAGGCCTTCGAGAAGGTGCGCAGCACGACGAGGTTCGGGAACCGAGCGAGCAGCGGCACGCCGTCGACGGCCTCGGCGCGGTCGGTGAACTCGGCGTAGGCCTCGTCGAGCAGCACGAGCACGGTCGGCGGCACGGCGGCCATGAAGCGGAGGAAGGCGGCCTCGTCGACCACGGTGCCGGTCGGGTTGTTCGGCGTGCAGACCACGACCACGCGGGTGCGCTCGGTGACGGCGGCCGCGAGGCCGTCGAGGTCGATCGAGTGGTCGGTCAGGTTGGGCACCTGCACGCTCGTCGCACCGGTGATCGCGACCTGCAGCGGGTACGCCTCGAAGGAGCGCCAGGGGTAGACGATCTCGTCGCCGTGGCCGGCCGCGGCGAGCATGAGCTGCTGCAGCAGCGAGACCGAGCCGGCGCCCACGAGCACCTGCTCGGCGTCGAGGCCGTAGCGGGCGCCGAGGCGCTCGCGCAGCGCCGCGGCCGTGGCATCGGGGTAGCGGTTGATCGCGGTCTGCGCGGCCACCGCCTCCAGCACGCCGGGCAGCGGCTCGTAGGGGTTCTCGTTCGAGGAGAGCTTGAAGCCGCCGGGAGCCGCCTGACGCCCCTGCCGGTAGGCGGGGAGCGCGGCGATCTCGGGGCGCAGGACCACCGGGCTCGTCATGGGCCAACCCTATAGTGGGAGCCATGCGCCGCTTCCTCGTCCGGCTCGTCGTCAACGCCGTCGCGCTCTGGCTGACGACCTTCATCGTCGCCGGCGTGAGCGTGGTCTCCTTCGACGAGGGCGACGGCTTCGCGACCGTGGTCAGCTACCTGCTTGTGGCGCTCGTCTTCGGGCTCGTGAACGGCATCCTCGGCAACGCCATCCGCATCGTCGCGTTCCCGCTCTACATCCTCACGCTCGGGCTGCTCTCCTTCGTCGTCAACGGCCTGCTGCTCATCGTCGTGGCGTGGTTCACCTCCTTCGCCGGCTTCGGTCTGGTCGTCGACGGCTTCTGGTGGGGCGTGCTCGGCGCTCTGGTCCTCGGCCTCATCGGCGGCGCGCTCAACCTGATCCTGCGCCCGCTCACGCGCGAGCGGGACCGGTAGCCGCTCACTCCTCGACGCGGTGCGCGCGGTAGGTCACGGCCTCGCGCGACGACGCGGAGGCGCCGAAGGCCTCGAACTCCGCCACCGCGGCGCCCAGTGTCGCATCGTCGTGCCGGTCTGCCATGGCCGCGGTCTCGGCGTACCGATCGAGGTCGTGCGCCGGCGCGGCGTCGCCGCCGAACGCGAAGCCCTCCGGCAGCGCGGTGCGCTCGACCATGACGGCGTGATGCTCGCCGGGCTCGCCGCCGGCCCCCGCGAGCCAGTCGTCGTCGTGCTGCAGCGCCAGCCACGTCGTGTCCTCCGGCACCGCGATGTTCGCCGCCGGCGCCCCGACGGTCAGGATGCCCCGCACGTCGAAGTCGGACTGCTCAGCCAGTGCAGCGGCGATCTGGCCGCCCTGCGAGTAGCCGGCGGCGATCACCGCGTCGCCGGGTCGGGCACCGGCGTCCGCGAGTGCCTGCTCGACTGCGCGCAACGATCCTGCGTCGGTGCCGGCGATCATGCTCACGATGCTGGCCGGGTCGAAGGGCTCGTCGCCCGTCTCCAGCGAAGCGGAGAGCGTCGGCCCGATGTACACCTCGAAGCGCGGCTCGCCGGCGGCGTCGACGAATCGCTCCACACGGATCTGGTTGCCGTCGCCCTCGTAGGGGATCCGCCCCACCCGCTCTTCGATCGTCCGCGCGGGTGCGACCGTCTGCGTGCGCTGCTGCGCGACGGCGACCGGGGTCTCGCGCAGCAGTCCGACCGCACCGCCGACCCCCAGCAGCCAGGCTGCCGTGTCCCGTGCGTCCACCAGGCCGAGCCCCTGCTCGCCGACGAGCTGCCGCACGGGCCCGGGCACCTGCGCCCAGCCCATGAGGAAGTCGTCGCTGCTCTGCACGGCGAGCCGCAGCGCGGCGACGACGGACGGGTCGGAGAGCACCTTCGGCCCGATCGCCTCGAGCCCCGCGAGCACGTCGCGGCGGCGCTCGGGATCCGACAGGGTGATCGCCGCGGCGATCAGCACCCACGGTGCGGCGTGACCTGCAGCGACGGCGGCGAGGAGCCCGGCGATGCGTCCGGGCCCCGCTCCGAGGGCCAGCAGGAACGGAGCGACTCGGCCCAGCTGACCGGCGAGCATCGCGGCGAGGGCGGTCACCGCCGCGCTCGAGCCCTGCTCCGCGGACCCGTAGTTGCCGGCGGCGGCACGCAGCGCCTCCGCGATCCGATGCGCCTCCTCGGCAGCGGCCGTGCAGCGCGTTCGAGCCTCGTCGATCCGGTTCGCGGCGACCGCCGTGGCTCCACCCATAGCGCGCAGCGTGCCGCTCGTGCCGTGCAGTCCTCGACCGCTCTCGGCGAGCAGACCCGCCGCGCGCTGCAGGCGCAGCGCCTGCTCCAGCATCGGCGCGGTCTCCGCGGCGATGCTGCCGGAGGTCACCCGCAGGTCAGCCAAGGATCCCACCGCCTCCGGTGGTCAGCGCGAGGCGGCGCGACTCCTCGACCAGCGGCGCGATCGCCGCGACCCGGGTTCGCAGCGCGTCCAGAGACACCGCGTAGCTCGCGCTCGCGCTGCCACGCCACTGCGGTGGCGGTCCGTCCGGCAGCTGTGCCGCCGCCTCCCGCGCGCGCTCCGCCGCCATCGCCAGCGTCGCGTCCACGGCCGACCTCGTCGCCGCGTCCGCGGTGCCCGTTGCTGCGCTCATCCGCTCGTCCTCCCCATCGTCATCTGACCTGCGGCGAGTCTGCGCGACCCGCTCGCATCGCAGCGGGAGCGCGAGGGATCGGTGCGGAGCGACCGGATGTGGAGGAGCGCTCGATGCGGGACAATGGCGCCATGAGCTACGAGCGGAACGACGAGGGCCCCCGCGCGTTCCGAATCTGCTTCGTGTGCACCGGCAACATCTGCCGCTCGCCCATGGCGGAGGCGGTCTTCCGCTCGCTCGTCCGCGACGCCGGGTTCGAGGACCGCATCGCCGTCGATTCGGCCGCCACCGGCGACTGGCACGTCGGCGAGCGCGCCGATCACCGCACCGTGGATGCGCTCGACCGTCGCGGCTACGACGGCAGCGCGCACCGAGCCCGCCAGTTCGACGCCGACTGGTTCGACGACCTCGACCTGGTCATCGCCTTCGACCACGGTCACGAGCGGGCCCTGCGCGCCGCCGCGCCCGACGACGAGCAGGCCTCGAAGGTGCGCCTGCTGCTGAGCTTCGACCCGCAGCACTCGGTCGGGCTCGACGTGCCCGACCCCTACTACTCGGACGCCGCGCTGTTCGACACCGTGCTCGCCACGGTCGAGCGCGCCTGCCGCGCCCTGCTGAGCCAGATCACCCCCGCCCTGGGCGGGAACCCCGCATCACGAGGAGACGCATGAGCCTGCCCATCCAGCCCCTGAGCCCGCTCGACGGGCGCTACCAGGGGGCCGTGTCGGCCCTCGGCGAGCACCTCTCGGAGGCCGGGCTCAACCGGGCCCGCGTGCACATCGAGGTCGAGTGGCTGCTCTACCTCACCGATCGCGAGCTCTTCGGCTCCCGCAAGCTCGACGCCGAGCAGGCGCGCACGCTGCGTCAGGTCGTGCGCGACTTCGGCCAGGAGCAGATCGACCAGCTGGCGACGTACGAGCGCACCACCCGACACGACGTGAAGGCCGTCGAGTACTTCGTGCGCGACCGCCTCACCGAGCTGGGTCTCGGCGACGTCGCCGAGCTCACCCACTTCGCCTGCACGAGCGAGGACGTCAACAACCTCTCCTACGCGATCACGGTGCGCGCCGCGGTCACCGAGGTCTGGCTGCCCAAGCTGCGCGGCGTCGTCGAGCAGCTGCGCGCGCTCGCGATCGAGCACCGGGCCCTGCCCATGCTCTCGCTCACCCACGGCCAGCCCGCGACCCCGAGCACCTTCGGCAAGGAGTTCGCGGTGGTCGTGCACCGCCTCGAGCGCCAGCTGCGCCAGCTCGAGCAGATCGAGTACCTCGGCAAGTTCAGCGGTGCGACGGGCACCTTCTCGGCGCACCTCGCCGCTGCACCCGAGCTCGACTGGCCGACGATCTCGCGCGAGTTCGTCACCTCGCTGGGCCTCGACTGGAACCCCCTGACCACGCAGATCGAGTCGCACGACTGGCAGGCGGAGCTCTACACGCGCGTCGCCCACACGAACCGCATCCTGCACAACCTCGCCACCGACATCTGGACCTACATCTCGATGGGCTGGATCACCCAGATCCCGATCGCGGGCGCCACCGGCTCCTCGACGATGCCGCACAAGATCAACCCCATCCGCTTCGAGAACGCCGAGGCCAACCTCGAGCTCTCGAGCGCCGTGCTCGACTCGCTGGCCGCCACCCTCGTGACGAGCCGCCTGCAGCGCGACCTGACCGACTCGAGCGCGCAGCGCAACATCGGCGTCGGCTTCGGCCACTCGCTGCTGGCGCTCGACAACATCAGCCGCGGCCTCGGCGAGATCTCGGTCAACGGCACCGCGCTGGCCGCCGAGCTCGACGGCAACTGGGAGGTGCTCGGCGAGGCGATCCAGACGGTCGTCCGCGCCGAGATCACCGCCGGCCGCAGCTCGATCACCGACCCCTACGCGCTGCTCAAGGAGCTCACCCGCGGCCGCCGCGTCGGCGCCGAGGACCTCGCCGAGTTCGTGCGCGGTCTCGACATCGGCGACGAGGCCAAGCAGCGCCTGCTGGCCCTCACCCCGGGCGGCTACACGGGTCTCGCCGAGCAGCTGGTGGAGCACATCAGCCGCTGAGCGAGCGGATGCGCGAAGGGGCCGGGACGATCACGTCCCGGCCCCTTCTGCGTTCCGACCCGACGATGCGCCGAGCGGATGCGCCTAGTGCGCGTCCGAATCCGGTCGCCGCTGCTGCGTCGGCGCCTGCTCCTCGCCCGGCGCGCGCTGCGGACGGATGGCGAGCGCCAGCATCGCGAGCACGACCAGCACCGCGATGAACGCGATGCCGAAGGAGATGCCGGCGAGGGCGATGTCGCGGGTCGTCATGAGCACGACGAGACCGGCGAAGACCGCCATGACGGCGGCGAGCACCACGAGCTCGAGGGGGCGCAGGCGGTCGCCGCGGCTGGGCTGCTTGCTCATGCGTCGACTCCAACTGCGATGGCGCGTACGGCGCGACGGTGCTCCCAACGGGCGGAGATGCCCGCGATGAGCAGGAACAGGCCCAGCACGATCGCGTAGGCGCCGACGACGCCCACGATCACGATCTCGCCGGTGAGCACGCCGGTGACGAGCTCGTCGGTCTTCTTGTCGAGCACCTGCCACGGCTGGGCGTAACCGGGCTGGACGAGCAGCGCGCCGAGCGCGAAGAGCATGGTGATGGCGCCGGCGCCGATCCAGTCGCGGGCGACGGCGGCGCGGCCGCGGGCCCGCAGGCCGGCGACGAGCTCGAGCAGACCGGAGACGGCGGCGAGCGCGATCACGAGCACGACGAGCACGGCGGTGCCCGTGCCGCTCAGCACGACCGCGGCGACGGCGCCGAGCAGCAGAACGGCTCCCTGCGCCACGAGCAGCGCGCGGAATGCACCCGGCAGGCCGAGGCCGAGCGCGACCTGCGCCACGCCGGCCACGCCGGCGAGGCCGGCGAGCGCCCAGAAGCCCATCGGAGCCTCGTGCGCGGTGGAGAAGGTGACGAGCAGGCCGGCCACGAGCGCGCCGGCGGCGCGGAGCACGGGCACGGGCCAGTAGGCGCCGCGGGATCCGTCCGGGAGGATGGGCGCTCCGTTCTCGGAGCGGTCCGGGGTTTCCGACACTGCGGTCAGCCTCTTTCCTCTGCGTGCGGGCGCTCGGCGGAGCGCTCGAACGACCTTGCCATTCTACGCACCGTGGAAACGCGGGCCTGAGCGGCGGCCGGTCGACGGATCATGTGGACGCGCAAGCATTCTGTCGCCGCGAGGGCAGCGTTCTCGGGGGCTGCCAAGTAAAGCGCCGCCGGCGCATCTCAGACAAAGTGTCGCTCGCCGGAAGGGCCTCCTCGGACGCATGACCCCGTTCGAATGCGAGATGATCATGACCCTTTAGACCGCACTCGCGTCTTATAAGCCCACCGTCACCTACTCGTAGAGCAGGCTCCGCTTTGAGCCCTTTTTGAGCGGACCGATAACGCCCGCGGCTCCGAACAGCGCAGCCCTTAGACCTCGCGCTCAAGAACTGCGTTCGTCTCCAAGTAGCGGCTTGCTTCGTCCCAAGCAGCTTGGACGTCCTGGACTCGCTGGTGCAGTAGCTTGCCTCGGATCCCGTAATGCCGCACCTGCTCGCGGATGAGCCGTTGCTCGCCAGCGTCGAGCGGTGCGGCCTTCAGCCACTGCAGCGCGTAGATCAGGAACGTCGCAAAGGTATGCGGCGAACGGCTCTCCTGGTTGTCCATGATCGGGAACAAGAGCTCGAAGGCCTTGCTCACCTCTGACTTCGACGTCTCGCTCGTCGGGTGTTGCACGGCTCGCTTCAGGAGGAGGTGGCCCCACGCTGTCGAGACGAGCGGGTCGTGATCAGTGGGCGGCTTGGCCTGGTGGAGGTAGTTTTCGGCGAACGCGAACTCTCCTCGATCGATCTCGAAACTGCCTCGTTGCAGCCAGAAGTGAAAGTCCTCGTGGAGCGCGAACTCTACAGCGCCGTAAACGTGGCGAACTTCGGCTTTGGAACCCAAGAGTTTGGGCAGTTCTTCGTGGCTGATGAGCCGGATCAGTAGGCGTCCCCAGCGTGTCTCGCGAGCACGAGACCGCTCGTAGCGGCCGGCGGCGAGCAGGATGAGCTCGATGATCCAGAGCTTTGCTTCCCCGGTTTCGCGGAAGTAGTCCAGGGCCGATTCGGCGATCACGCGATGGCGGGGATAGTAGCCGGCCTGTCGGCGGGAGATGAGGCGTGCGTCTTCGAGCTGCTTGAGAGCGATCAAGGCGTCGTTCGCCGCGAACGAAGAGGACAGCGCCGTGGAGAGGAGCTCGCTCCTTGGGATTGGCTTGTTCTCCGCAGCGGTTGCCGTGCAAAGCACGCCGTAGAGGACGAGCGCGGCGCCGGTCAAGCCAGCGCACTCGGTGGCGATCCGTTCCTTGAAGCTCGCGGACTGCGTTGCACTGAAGAGCGCCACGAGCAGTTGGCGGTCGTCGTCACGGATGATCTTCCGGACGCGCTCGGCCTTGGTCAGTGACAGCAGATTTCCGAGGCGATGGCCGCGCTCAAGCTGCGCGACGAGCGCGTTCGCATCCGATTCATCGAGCCGGTCGAGCTTGAGTACGGAGTCGAAGCCGATGCTGTCTGCGTACTGCATCCGGTCGAACAGCACGCTTCTTGTTCCGACGATGATGACAAGCGCGTCGTTGTCGCGCTGCAGCCCCTTGATGAATCCTGCGGCGGCGCCGCTGAAACGGTCGAGATCGTCGATGAAGAGGTAGT
This sequence comes from Microbacteriaceae bacterium PS02343, assembly GCA_029959365.1. Classification (GTDB taxonomy): domain Bacteria; phylum Actinomycetota; class Actinomycetes; order Actinomycetales; family Microbacteriaceae; genus Arenivirga. Next base: position 117,350 of record JASCOA010000001.1, read on the forward strand.
CGGGCTTCCTGGTGCTGACGGCGAGCCGGAGATTCTGCAAACTGCTGTTGGCGTCCCTGCCGAGCCAAACGACGTCATTGCCGGCTGCGGAAAGTGAGGCGGCCGCCTTCATCATCGTCGCCGTCTTGCCGGATGCAGCATTCCCGATCACCGCGACGTTGCCGACGCTCAGTTGACTTATGGACTCGAGCAGCAGGTGGTCACTCTCGAAATCCGCGGCAAACCCGTTCGTCACATCGCCCCACGTCGGCGCGAAGCCGAGCAGGAAATCCGCTGAGCCGGGCGTTGCCTCACGCACGGCCGTAGCGACGTCGAAGAGATCCTCGTCGTTCGCTGCCACCCCTCGTGCGGGCGCGTTCTCAATGATCTTCGCTGAGGGGGCGGCGAGATACTGCTCGAAGAACTGCTCCTCTGTGAGGGGGATGTGGTCGATGTTCAGCTTTTCGAGCATCGCCTTCCGCGCAGGGTTGAGCGTTGGCGTCACGAGCCACGACTTCGGTCGCCACTCGGGACCTCCCGTTCGCGCACCGCGGGATTGCAAGAAATGCCAGAGCGGGGGCTCGTCGACGATGGACCCGACGATGACCACGTTGCGCCCGGCGAAGTCGGCGGCGAACTCGGGGTACCACAGATCGGCGTGGGCGGTCCGTCGTGCGAAGTCCCAGCGACTGAAGGTGACCTGAGGGAAGTCGGCCAAGCGTCCGTTGAGGTGCACGACGCAGAGCTGATCTGAGCGGGCCGTGCCCGGCGAGCTGGTCTGCGCCGAAACCACCTGAAGACTCACCGCGGCGTGGACTTCAGTGACAGCTTCGTCACCGTCGTCGATGTTGAGCGTGTAGATGCGGTGCCAGGGCAGCGAGAACCATGTCTTGTAACGCTCGGGGAGCGACTCGCGATCCACGACGAAGTGGCGCTCGAGTTGGTCCCTCAGGTTGACCGAGGAGGTGGCCATGGCGGCATCGAACACGTCGGCCAAGTCCGCGTCGGGCGAGTAGTGCTCATCCTTGCCGAAGCCGATCGGCCAGATGCTCTCGGCGAGTTCTGTTCCGAGCGGGAGTGGATCGCCGTAGGTATCGGTCATGCCCCGTGAGAAGCCGGCCCCGGTCAGGAGAATCGCCTCTCCCTTAGTGAGCGCGTTCACGATGGCTTGCTTGCTCATGCATCCCCTAACAACAACCGCCACACCCCCGTTGGCTTCCCTGATGCTATTGGATCGGCCTGACTTTCGTTCCTATCGGGCGCCTAGTCAGTCAGATGCCGGATTGGCAGATTGGGACGGCCCTGGCTTTGGTTGACGGTCGGGGATTGCGATAGTTAGGCCGCGTTTGCGGTCTCGTAGATCCTCTCAAACTCGGCCGGGGTGAGCTTCCTGAGACGCCGCTGGCGGCGGCGCCTGTCAACTTCGTCTCGATCCAGGACACAATCGCCAGGAGCAGCTATTGCCGGGTGTTCCACCGGAGTATGTTGAGGACGTTCTTCTGCAGCAGCGCGAAGGCGCTTAGTGCCACTGGCGACCGTCTCCCGCGGCGTCCAAAAGTGCGCGCAGGCGTGCAGGCATCCGCGGCTGGACTCCAGCTTCCTTCGCAAGCGCGGACAGATTCTGATACCAACGCAGCCGCACCGCGTCCTTCGACAGTTTCGTCAGTCTCGAGACCTTTTCCTCGAGAACTCGCGTATCGCCGGGCGCGCGGGCACCCGTGCGACCCTTCGACGACGGATAATCGGTCTCAGGCAAAACCCGCTCAAGCGGCAATCTGGTCATTTGCTCGTCAGACATCGCAGCGTTGATCGAGAAGTAGCAGCCCGCGCGTGCGGCTCTCGCCGCTTCCTCGTCAGTGCCGGTAAACCAATGCAGCACAACACCGGGCCGCGGGTTCCTCTCAATCAGGCGGACCACCTGATTCGTGCATCCGGTGGAGTGCACTGAGACCAGCGCTTGCGGGGTGATTCGCAGCACAGAGGCCAGAATCTCCTCCTGCCCAGCGCCACCGGTACGCCGATCCATGCCCACTTCGCCGATGAGCCAGGTCTGGGCCGCTGCCTTGAGGAAGCGCTCTTCCGTCCACTGCCTACCGGACGCCGCCACTCCGGGATGAACGCCTACTCCCCAGGCGAGGCCCTCCTGGTCATTCACAACCGCGGCCTCGGTCTCCTCGAGGGTCCGATTCATCGCGAAGATCTGAGCACCACGGAGCGTCCGGACTTGCGCCGCGGTCACATCCGGGGCGATGTGCGCATGACAATCAAGGGCTGGGAAGGGGAACACGTTTCAACTCTTCCAGGCCGCGAGCCACGAGATCGAGGACTCCGTCGAGATCAGTGTCCGGTGGCCAGATAGACGAGACGAGGACTGCCTCCTCGGGGATGCCCATCAGCGACGCATCCCGAAGGGTGACGATGTCACGCCAATGATGTTTCACGAGCGACTTGAGATTTTCGCCACTAAGCAGCTCGCTGTCATAGAGGGAGGGATCCGAGATTCCGGCTCCGATGAATGAGGCACGTCTCACAACGCAAGCGACACACAGCCCGCAGTTGTGATTGGAGTCACCACCATAGAACTGCGTGCCGCCTTTGGCGCAGGAGAAAGAAGCGGTCGTGGCAGCGAGAAAGTTCGCGTCCATCAACTCAGGCATCGCCGCGGCCACGAGCTGACCTTTTGTGAAGTCCGAGAATGGATTCCTCACTTCCACAGGAATATTGAGCTTTCGTAGTAGCTCGCCAATGGCGTGGAATGTGTATGGATGGGTCGATCGAGTCGTGAGTGTTCCACCGCGGCCCGCGTCCAACGGCGGATTGATGCTTGTGAAGCCGTTCTCTGGCACCCAGAGCTCCGCAGCAGAATGATTGGCCGCCGTCAGCGCGCCCATTGCCACGAACATCAGTGAGCGCGAACGCGGACCGTGGTTCTTCCGCAGGGAGGCCTCGCGGATGAAGAGCTCGTGACGGTCGTACGGGTGCGGCTCAATTGCTGCCAGAATCTTGTTCTGGGCGTGCCGTACGGCATTCGAAGCATCTCGATGCCCAACGAATCGCACTCCATCGGTACCGTCGCGCAGTCCGATGATCGCGCCGCACAGCGAATCAAGGCCACCCGAGAGGAGTTGAACGCGGCTTGCCCCGTCGGCAACTGCGAATGTGACGTTGGCAGCGGACTCCCGGATCCTCAGCGTCCACGCGTCGCCGGTGAGCCAGTGCAGCAATTGTGCGACTTCGGTAAGAGTCTCATCGGACCACGGGGTGGCGTCCTCGACGTGCGCGGTGAGCTCGATGTTGCGGTGCAAGGAGACGGGCGGTTTGGACACCGCAGTGTCTGCCAGGTACGCGCCGGCTGTGATGCGAAACAGATCCCGGGCAACTGCCGGTGCAGCGGAGTAGTTGTCGAGGTCCCATGTGTTAGACGCGACGAGGTTGCTCTCGGGGGCAGCCTGGCGTGGCCACGTCAGGAGGAGCCCCGCGTCCTCGGTCTGTGCGCCGAATGGAGCCACTTCGATTCGACTCGTGACCATCAGTCCTCTTTTCCGAAGACGCGGAGCGCCTTCGCGGCCAACTTGGAAGCAAAGTCGGCAACGTTCTGCGGCGTCGCATCGACCAGCTGACCGGTTACTTGCCGCACCTTTCCGCCGATGTAGGTGCGCACGCGCTGCTCGAGATCCGCTAGAGCATTCCCCAACACATTGAGTCGACGATCGCTCGTAGAAAGCTGTACTGCTGTCGATCGCCACGCAAGCTCGGTAACGAAACGTCCAATCGTCTCGCTCAGAGGAACGTCGCCTTCATCAGCACCCATTCGCATTGTGGCAACGAGAGCATGCTGCATTGCAGCATCCTCCGGATGAGACGCAGGCCCGAGCACGAGGTTGATGAGCTTTGTAAACAGCTCACGTCCAGTCAGACCCTTCAACGAGGAGAAGTCGAGTCCATACTCGACGAGGTGCGGGACTTCGCCGATCTGGATCGATGCCAGAGCATCGAGCACCAAGGACCCTCGCGCTGCTTGACGTGCCAGGGGAGCCGGACCGCGATCGCGTCCGTCACCCGAGCTCGACGCTCCGGAACCGGCGCTGCGTCCGAGGAGGTCGCTGACTGAGTAGCTCCGACCCCTCTTGTCCCCTCGCGAAAGCGACTTGCCCAATGAAAGCATCACGGTTGCGAAGGGCGTGGACGAGTTGGAGCCGTTTGATTCCGCCGAATCGTAGAGAGAGTCGACCGTGCTCGACCAAGCTCCGGAACCTCCGAACGCTCCAGACGTGCCCATTAGATCGATGTCCCGTCACGTTCTTCGACGATCGCCTGGCGCAACGTCTCATCGACTGTGGGTAGCGCTTCGAGGGCATCAAGAACTTCTGGGAATGCCCGCGAGATCCACGGGAGATGCTCTGCAGCAATCCCACCGAGAATGAACTCGTCGATCATGGTTTCGCGCATCGCGGGTACTAGGTCGGTTCGTCGCTCTGCGAGATCTGAGAGCGATTGCAGCGCATACTCGCTTTGGTCACCCACGATCGCAGTTGCCAAATGTCGCGCAACGTCCTCATCGCCGGGCGAAGGAGTCTCCACCATGCGGTCAAGAGCCTCCTTCCTCACACCGATACTGCTGTCGATCAGGTCGCGAAGCTGCTGTCCCTGACCCTGATCAAGTGGCATCGCAGACTGCAGTGTCGTCACCGTCGCTGCAGCAAAGGAAACGTAGCGATCCACCCATACGATGATTGAAGCGGCCTTCTCGTCCTCATTTGCCCAACCAGAAAGCTCGGCAGGGACATCGTCGCCGGTCTGCCCCCACCCCTTCAGCAGCTGCAATCGCCCAGCGGGTTCTGTACCAACAAGGTCCCGGAAGTATTTGGGGTGGTTCTGCTCGAGGAGCCACAGCTTCATCAGCACCTCGATTGGGAAGCCATCAAACTGTGCCCCCAGCATGGCTGCGCGCACAGAGAAGTTGTTGAGGAATCGCTTTAGCTGCCTCGGGGTCTCACGCCGAGACGTGCTCATGCCGCGCACGATCTGATTCGCCAGCGCAATCTGCGTTGAAGTCGGAAGCCGATCGGCCATATTGGGTGCCACGTACGGGACCTGTCCTTGCGCGCGGCGCTCGGATGCACGTTCAGCGACCTTCGTGGCTTGATCGTGCCCGGCTTCGGCTTGGACGAACAGAGCCACGAGGTAGGCGACAGCGTCGGCAGACGAGAGGCGCGGCAAAGAAAACGGCAGCTGCACGATCTTCTCGGTGTAGCGATCTGCGAACCGACCCCGGCTACCCCCGTGGAGATCCAATGCATCGCGCAAGCTCTCTCGAATGAAATCGTCGTCAGCCGCGATCACGAAAGCCATCCCCTTGACGCTCAAGAAGAGCTTGATCGCCTCAAGCGCGCCAAGCACGTCGTCCGGCAGGGAACGATCGAGATCGTCAATCAGTACGACGACACGCTGATCTTCCAGTTGGCCCAACAACAAGGCGAAGTCTTCGCGAAAGTCTCGGAGCCCCTTCTTCTCGGGAGCCGCGGCTGGTCCCGGGGTAAGGGCGTCGACTAAGCCCGCGAAGTCTGGAGTGAGAGTGACCGCTGACTTCACGGCTACCTGCGCGACCTTGCTCCACGAGACGCGCTTTCGCATCTCGTCGAGCTTTCCGAGGATGTCCACACCCGATGCCTTGAGCTTGTCGCTGAGACTCTGCTCGCCCGCAACGCCAGGACTTCGCGCGATCTCTGCCGCGATGCCCTCAAGGACACGGCTAATCAGTGTGCCGCGGGGATCACCGGAATCGACGAACTCCCAAGGATCGACCACTACGACGATGACGCCGGGCTCCGCGCGCAGACGGGCGGCGATGAGGTTGAGCGCTGTGCTTTTGCCACCGCCCCAGGGGGAGTTCAAGCCGACTGTTACGGTGTCGAAGCGTTGGTCCAACAGGACACTGGAGATCGCAGCCGCTGCTGAATCGAGACCGGTGAGATCCCGGGTAGATGGGTTGTCATCGAAAAGGTACTGCGTCGTCGTCATCGTCGCCCCCTGGCGCCAACAAGCCTTCTATCGGGTCGCCATTCGCAGCGCGCCGATACTCAAAACGAGTACCTGATGCTGCGAGAGGCCTTCCAGCCGGACTCTACACGGGCAGACGACCGGTGTCGGGCCCCTACCCGGGCGCCAACCATGGCGTCCCTGTCATCCTTCAGGCTGTGGCCGAAGCAAGCTGTATTCGGACGTCAATCGCTCGCAATAGCGGCGCCCTGCTTGCAGTCTCCCTAGGCGCCGGCAGCCCGTAACGCCCACTTGGAGGCCGTGTCGCACCGGCGTGCTCTCTTTGGCCCCGCCCATCAGGCCCCCTCGGTCACGCTGTAACACTGGCCTCGATCATCGCTGCCACTACCGACGTTGCTCGAGCAGGCGGAGGTCGAAGCGGTCGACTTCGAGGGTCGCGAGCGCCTCATCGGTGCCGTCGCGGTTGAGCACGACGCTCTGCGTCTTGAACTCCTCGCCGGCCGGACTCTGGTGCGACTCGACGGTGTTGATCCAGACGTGATTGTGGCCGGAGACGGTCAGTCGAGGCCGGACCTGCTCGACCGCACGCTGAAACATCCGCTGGCTCTCCGCGGCGTACTTCAGCTCCCAATGCTTCAGCCCGGACCGCCGCAGTTCGATGTGCTTCTCGAGCTCCCGCGACCACGGGGCCTCGTGACCGAGGAGTACGTCGACGCGCGCTGTGCCGAGAGCTTCCAGATCTGCTTCGGTGATTGCTTCCTGGGGCCACCAGGAACCACCATGGCCATCGGCACGGGGAGGCTTGCGCCACCACCGGTCGATGCTGTTTGCGCCGCCGAGACTGGCGACGACGGTCCCGGCTCTCGTGCGGCCCCGCCATCCACGGGGCAGGAACGTGATGTGCTCGGTGAGGTGCCGGTAGCCGAGTTCATCGGGCGGGAACTGGCGCTCGAGGGCTGCGTAGCCTTCGTGGTTGCCACCGGTGACGAAGAGCCGGGCATCCCTCTTGGCGAGGATCTCATCGAGCTTGCCGAGGAGTTTGTGCTCTCGAGGTCCGCCGTACCAGATGAAGCCGAAGTCGCCGAGGACATGGATGTGACGGATCCCGATCGCGAGGAAGCGGTAGAGCGTGTCGCGGGTCCAGGGGTAGTTGCCGTGGGTGTCGCCGAGGAGCCCGATCCGGTCGTCGACGACGGAGATCGGGTCGGCGCGCGCGTGCATGTCGAGCTTCACGATCCCCCTCGGGACGCCTTCCGAAGCTGCAGCTCTCGATCCCTCGTCCATCACCGTCGCTCCTCTCGAGGATGAGATCGTGTTGCGGGACACAACACGTCGGCCGCTCGCTCACCGCGATCGCTACCAGCCGGCGACAGCTCATATGACGGGCGACACTTCGCGTGGTCGATTCACAGATCAGGCCGGAGCCATGTCCGCGAAGCGCGAGAAGTGGCCGTGGAAGCCGACCGTCACGGTCGCCGTCGGGCCGTTGCGGTGCTTGGCGACGATGAGGTCCGCCTCGCCGGCGCGGGGGTTGTCCTTCTCGTAAGCGGCCTCGCGGTGCAGCAGGATCACCATGTCGGCATCCTGCTCGAGCGAGCCGGACTCTCGCAGGTCGCTGACGGCGGGCTTCTTGTCGGCGCGCTGCTCCGGTCCACGGTTCAGCTGCGAGAGCGCGATGACCGGCACCTTGAGCTCCTTGGCGAGCAGCTTGAGCGCTCGCGAGAACTCGCTGACCTCCTGCTGGCGGCTCTCGACGCGCTTGCCGCTCGTCATGAGCTGCAGGTAGTCGATGACGATGAGCTTGAGGTCGTTGGTCTGCTTGAGACGGCGCGCCTTGGCGCGGATCTCGACCAGGGTCATGTTCGGGGAGTCGTCGATGAAGAGCGGAGCGTCGTTGATGCGGCCGCGCACCTGGGCGATCGTGGTCCAGTCGCGGTTGTCGACGGTGCCCTTGCGCATGTTCTGCAGCGGCACGCTCGCCTCGGCGCTCATGAGGCGCATGGCGATCTCGCTGCGCCCCATCTCGAGCGAGAAGAAGACCGCGGCCTGGCCGTGCTTGATGGCGGCTGCGCGCGCGAAGTCGAGCGCGAGCGTCGACTTGCCGAGCGCGGGTCGCGCGGCGATGAGGATGAGCTGGCCGGGGTGCAGGCCGTTGGTGAGTGCATCGAGCTCGGCGAAGCCCGTGGGCACGCCGGTCATCTGACCGTCGCGGCCCTTGGCCGCCTCGATCTCGTCGATGGCCGTGGCGACGGCGTCGCTCAGCGGCACGTAGTCCTCGGTCTGCACGCCGCCGGTCACGTTGTAGATCTCGGCCTGGGCGCTGTTGACGAGGTCGACGACCTCGCCCTCGCTGCCGTAGCCCATCTGCACGATGCGGGTGCCGGCCTCGACGAGGCGGCGCAGCACGGCCTTCTCGGCCACGATGGTGGCGTAGAAGCCCGCGTTGGCGGCGGTCGGCACGAGGCTCGTGAGCGTGTGCAGGTACTCGGCGCCGCCGGCTCGCGAGAGCAGGCCGTCCTTGCTGAGCTGGTCCGTGACCGTGATGACGTCGGTGGGCTCGCCGTGCGAGTAGAGCGCCAGGACGGCGTCGTAGATGATCTCGTGCTTGGGCAGGTAGAAGTCGACGCCGCGCACGGTCTCGATGACGTCGGCCACCGCGTCCTTGCTCAGCAGCATGCCGCCGAGGGCGCTCTGCTCGGCGAGCAGATCGTGCGGCGGGGTGCGCTCCGCGCCGCGCCGCGTGGTCTGCGCGCCATCGTCGGCCGGTCCCAGATGAGCGATCGACACGCGCGGCCTCCAAAGGCTTCGGTGCGCTCGCGGATGCGACGAGCGGCTTGCTGCAGTTCTACGGCGGACCCCCGACACGTCCCCCGTGCGGGCCCTTCCGCCGGCCCTTCCGGGCGGCGCTGTCACACCATAGAGAGGGTCCGGCCCCAGGACCAAACGGGCCTGTGGATAACTCTGTGGAGGACTTGGGAGAAACGCCGTGCGACATGGGGAAAGCCTGTGGGCAGACCTGTGGAATGTCAGTGGATTGTTTCACGTAATCCCGCCCTGAACAGGCATTTCCATTTCCACATGCCGTGTGGAAAAACTTGTTTAGAGCAGTGGTTGAAGCTTGCTCAGCAGAGCCGTCACCTGTGTACAAAGCACCCGCGAAAGGGGGTTGACAGGCGCGAAAAAGCGGCAGCGGTGGGGACGGATCCCCACCGCTGCCGCTTCGCGGAGCGCGCGCCTTACTTGGCGGCGACCACCTGCAGTGCGATCGTCGCGACGAGGTCGTCGCGAAGGCGCAGAGTGGCCTCGTGCTTGCCCGTGACCTTGATCGCGTTCGCGATCTCGATCTTGCGCTTGTCGACACCGGTGACGCCCGCGTCGGCGATGGCCTGAGCCACGTCCGCGGTCTTCACCGAGCCGAACAGACGACCCTCGGCGCCGGCCTTCACGCGCAGCGTGATGACGTTCGCCTCGACACGGGCCTTGAGGTCCTTGGCCTCCTCGATCGTGGCGAGCTCGCGCGCGGCGCGGGCTGCCTTGATCTGCTCGACCTGCTTCTCGCCACCGCGCGACCACGCGACAGCGAAGCCCTGCGGGATGAGGTAGTTGCGGGCGTACCCGTTCTTGACCTCGATGACGTCACCGGCGGAACCGAGACCGGACACCTCGTTGGTGAGGATGAGCTTCGACATGTGCTTCCTCCTTAGCGGCCGGAGCCGGCGTAGGGGAGGAGCGCCATCTCGCGCGCGTTCTTGACCGCGCGGGCGATGAGTCGCTGCTCCTGGACGGAGACGCCGGTGATGCGGCGCGCGCGGATCTTGCCGCGCTCGGAGACGAACTTGCGAAGCGTCGCGACGTCCTTGTAGTCGATCACGCCGACCTTGATGGACTTCGCGGGAGCGGCGTTCTTGCCGCCCTTGCGGGCCGGCTTGCGGCGGTCGCCGCTGCTCTTTCCAGCCATGTTGCTACCTGCTTTCAGGATGTCGAGCGGATGCGATCCGCTCGAAAGATGTAGAGAAGGGTTCTCGACGACGAGGTGGAGCCTCGACGTTTAGAAGGGGACCTCGTCGTTGTACTGACCCGGCGTGCTCCAGACGTCGGCGCCGCCGCCCTGCTGGCCACCGCTCGGTGCCCAGGGCTCGTCGCCGCCGCGGTTCTGCTGCTGCGCGGGGGCGTTGCCGCCACCGCGGTTGCCGCCGCCGTTGCCGCCGCCACCCTGTGCACGGGTGACCTGCGCGGTCGCGTAACGGAGCGAGGGGCCGATCTCGTCGACCTCCAGCTCGATCGAGGTGCGCCGCTCGCCTTCCTTCGTCTCGTAGGAGCGCTGCTTGAGGCGGCCGGTCGCGATGACGCGGCTGCCCTTGGTCAGCGATCCCGCGACGTGCTCGGCGAACTCGCGCCAGACGGACGCGCGGAGGAACAGGGCCTCGCCGTCCTTCCAGTCGTTCGCCGCACGGTCGAAGGTGCGGGGCGTGGAGGCGATGGTGAAGTTGGCGACCGCGAGGCCGTTCTGGGTGTACCGGAGTTCCGGATCGGCAGTGAGGTTGCCGACCACCGTGATGATCGTCTCGCCGGCCACGCCTTACTCCGCCTTCGCCGGGGCGGCTGCCTTGCGGGCGGCCTTCTCGTCAGCGATCTTCTTCGCAGCGGCGACCTGGGCGAAGCCCTCTTCCGCGCGGAGGATCTTGGTGCGCAGGACGGCCTCGCTGAGACCGAGCTGGCGGTCGAGCTCCAGGCTGCTGCTGGCCTCGGACGTGAAGTTCACGACGGCGTAGATGCCCTCGCTCTTCTTCGCGATCTCGTACGCCAGGCGACGACGGCCCCAGATGTCGACGTTGTCGATCGTTCCGCCGTCATTGCGAATGACGTTCAGGAACTTCTCAAGGCTGGGAGCCACAGTGCGCTCGTCGACCTCCGGGTCGAGAATCACCATCAACTCGTACTGATGCATAGTTCACCCACCTCCTCTGGACTAGAACGGCCACGGAATCTCCGTGACAGGAGGGTAATAGCATCGTGCCGCCGGGGACGGGTGTCCCCAGGGCAACCTGCTCAGTGTAGTCGCCCCCGAGCGGATGCGGCAAGCGCGCCGGTCAGGCCTGCTCGGCCCACCACGCCCGCAGCCGCTGCTCCGCGACCTCCGCGCCGATCGGGCCCTCGTCGAGGCGCACCTCCAGCAGGTGCTTGTAGGCCCGCCCGACCGCCGGACCGGGGCGGATGCCGAGGATCGCCATGATCTGCTCGCCGTCCAGCTCCGGGCGCACCGACTCGAGCTCCTCGCGCTCCAGGAGCTCCGCGATCCGCTGCTCCAGGTCGTCGTAGGCGAAGGCCAGGCGCTCCGCCTTCCGCTTGTTCTGGGTCGTCACGTCGGCGCGGGTCAGGATGTGCAGGCGCTCCAGCTGATCGCCGGCGTCGCGCACGTAGCGGCGCACGGCCGAGTCCGTCCATCCGCCCTCCGTGTACCCGAAGAAGCGCAGGTGCAGCTCGACGAGACGGCTGACCGCCGCGATCGTGTCGTTGTCGAGGCGCAGGGCCTTCAGCCGCTTGCGGGCCAGCTTCGCGCCGACGACGTCGTGGTGGTGGAAGGTCACCGCGCCCGCACCCTCGAAGCGGCGGGTGGCCGGCTTGCCGATGTCGTGCAGCAGGGCCGCCCAGCGCACGACGAGGTCGGGGGAGGGGGGAGCGGATGCGCGGCTGCGCTCCAGCGCGATCGCCTGGTCGAGCACGGTGAGGCTGTGCGCGTAGACGTCCTTGTGCCGGTGCGCGGCATCGCTCGTGAGCGAGAGCGCCGGCAGCTCGGGCAGCACGAGCTCGGCGATGCCGGTGTCGACGAGCAGGTCGAGGCCCTGCCGCGGCGCATCGGTCGCCAGCAGCTTCTGCAGCTCGTCGCGCACGCGCTCGGCCGAGATGCGGGTGATCGACTCCGCCAGCTCGTGCGCCGCGGCGGCGGTGTCGGGGTCCACCCGGAAGCCGAGCTGGCTGGCGAAGCGGGCCATGCGCATCATCCGCAGCGGGTCGTCGCCGAAGGAGACCTCGGGCTCGGCCGGGGTGCGCAGGCGCTGCGCCTCGAGGTCCACGAGCCCGCCGGTCGGGTCGACCAGCGCGCCCGAGGGCAGTCGGAGCGCCATCGCGTTGACGGTGAAGTCGCGGCGCACCAGGTCGCCGTCGAGGCTGTCGCCGAAGGCGACCACGGGCTTGCGGGTCACGCCGTCGTAGAGGTCGGCGCGGTAGGTGGTGATCTCGACGGTCTCGCCGTCGATGCGGGCGGCGATGGTGCCGAACTCGCGGCCGATGTCCCAGTGCGCGGTCGCGAGCGGCTTGACGAGCTCGAGGATCCGGTCCGGGCGCGCGCTGGTCGTGAAGTCGAGGTCGGTCACGTCGCGACCGAGCAGGGCGTCGCGCACCGGGCCGCCGACGAGGGCGAGCTCTTCGCCGCCGACGGCGAAGGCCTCTGCGAGCCGCGCGACCGTGGTCGAGCGGGCGAGGGAATCGAGCCGGGCGAGGCCCTCGGCGAGCGCGTGCATGGTCATGGAGTCTGCCACAGGGGTCCGGCACGCCTCGGGCCGTCCAGCGCTCGCATCGACCATGATGGAGCGGTGACGACCACTCCGAATGGCCGCCGCGGCCCCCGCGCCCTGCTCGCCGTGCTCGCGGGCGTGCTCGCGCTCGCGCTCGTCGGCACGGCGCTCTGGGCGATGGCCAACCGCCGCTACCTGGAGGACGCCTACACGGGCTGGAACTACGAGGCCTCCGCCGAGCTCGCCGCGGTGCGCGATCGCACGGCGATGAGCGACGAGGGGCGCTTCCTCTTCGCCGCCAGCACCCCGAGTCTCGAGGACGCGGAGCAGTTCAACGAGTCCTGCGGCCGCGAGGATCCGACCTTCTACGTCCTCGGCTGCTACGCCGGCACGACCATCCACCTCTACCGCATCACCGACGAGCGCCTCGACGGCATCGTCGAGGTCACGGCCGCGCACGAGATGCTGCACGCCGCGTGGGACCGCATGACCGAAGCGGAGCACGACGAGCTCGAGCCGCTGCTCGAGGCGGAGTACGAGCGCGTGGCCGACGACGCCTTCGCCGAGCGGATGGACTACTACGCCGAGGCCCAGCCCGGCACCCGGGTGAACGAGCTGCACTCGATCATCGGCACGGAGGTCGCCGATCTCTCGCCGGAGCTCGAGGCGCACTACGACCAGTACTTCGAGGACCGCTCGGTCGTCGTCGGCCTGCACGACGGCTACTCGAGCGTGCTCGCCGACATCCAGGAGCGCAGCGAGTCCCTCGTCGCCGAGCTCGACGCCCTGGCCGGCACGATCGAGGCCGGCCGCAGCGCCTACGAGGCCGGCACGACCGAGCTCAACGACGACATCGAGGTCTTCAACGCGCGCGCCAGCACGCCCGGCGGCTTCGACACCGACGAGTTCGAGCGGCAGCGCGACCGCCTCTACGACCGCGGCGAGGAGCTCGACGAGCAGCGCGATGCGGTGAACGCCGATGTGGCCCGCTACGAGGAGCTGCGCGCCGAGCTCGAGTCGCTCAACGCCGAATCCGCCGCGCTCCTGCAGAGCATGGACAGCCTGCAGGCGCCCAAGGAGGTGCCGGTCCCCTGACCGGAGCGGCGGGCGAGCCGGCCCCCAGCGGCCCGCGCCTAGAATCGGTCGCATGCTGACGGCGCGCGCGAACCGGCTCCGGCGCGCCCTCGTTGCGACGCTCGGCGCGCTCGTGGCGCTGCCGGTGCTGCTCGCCGCGCAGCCCGCGCTCGCGGCGGTGGAACCGGACGGTGCAGCGGATGCGGTCACCGCCTCCGTCCGAATCGCCGACGAAGGAGACCTCGTTCCCGGCGAGGACCTCGTGCTGCAGGTGACGGTCGACAACGCCAGCACGATCGATGTGCCCGAGGCGGTCGCCACGGTGGCGCTCGGCGACGGCCCGCTGCGCCAGGAGTCGGCGCTCACGTCGTGGCTGGCCGGCGACGACGACGTCTCGCTGCGCGCACGGCGCACCGTCGGATGGCTCGCGACGCCGGCCATCGAGGCCGGGCAGCGCAGCAGCTTCGAGCTCACCGTGCCCTCGGGCAACCTCGGCATCCGCGATGCCCCGTCGGTCTGGGGCGTGCGGCTGCTCGCGCTGGAGCTCGACCTCGGCGAAGGCCGTCAGGTGCAGGCGCGCAGCAGCATCACCTGGCTGCCGGAGGGCATCGATTCGCAGCAGCGGCTCGCCGTCGTCGTGCCGCTCACGAGCGGCATCGAGACGGAGAGCGGCGTGCTCGACGAGAGCGAGCTCACCGCTCTGACGAACCCTGGCGGCAGGCTGCGAGCACGGCTCGACTCGGCGATCGCGACCGGCGCGACCGTCGCGGTGGACCCGATGGTGCTGGCCTCCATCCGCCTGCTCGGGGCCTCGACGCCGGCGAGCGCGGGGGACTGGCTCGCCGACCTCGAGGCCGCGCAGCTCGACAGCTTCGTGCTCGGCTGGGCCGACGTCGACCCCGTCGAACTGCTGCGCGCGGGCGGCTCCGCGCTGCGCGCGCCGGCCAGCCTCGAGGCCGAGATCGACGCCGCGGACTTCGCGGAGGCCCCCGAACCCGACCCGAGCACGAGCACCGCCGCCCCGAGCGCGTCCCCGACGCCCCCCGCCGAGGAGCCCGTCGAGGGCGGGACGGTGCTGCCCGACGTGGCGGCGCTCACGGCCTGGGAGCCGACCCTCACCGAGGTCGCCTGGCCTGTCGGGGCGGTCGGCCTCGGCGAACTGCAGGGGCTCGTCGGCGCGCAGACCGTCCTGCTCGACGATCGGTCGCTCGCCCAGACGCCCGCCGACTCCGCCCGCATCGATGCATCGACGGCGACGATCCTCGAGCGCTCCTCGGTCTCCACCGCCGTCGCCCGGGCGGCCTCCGCGACCACCACCGCCGCATGGCAGTCGGCGATGTCTCGGGTGCGCGCGCTGCTCGCGATCGCCGCCCGCGCCGACACCGGCACGATCATCGCCGCGATGCCGCGCGACGGCGCCGACACCCCGCGCTTCGACGAGACGCTCCGCGCGCTGAACGAGCTCCCCTGGAGCTCACCCGGCACGCTGACGGAGGCGCTCGACGAGCCCGCGGCCGAGGTCGAGGCCGCCGAGGTCGCGGTGCCCGAGCGCCAGGCGAGCGTCGACCGGCTGGTCGGGGCGAGCCTCGGGCTCGACGCGATCGCCAGCACCGTCGAGCAGCCCGCGACGCTGCTCGGTCAGCGCCGCACCGCGCTGCTCGGTCTGCTCTCCTCCGCCTGGCGCGACAGCGAGTCGTGGGGCCCCGCCGTGGAGCAGGAGATCGCCGCCATCGCGACCGTCAACGGCTCCATCAGCATCATC
Organism: Microbacteriaceae bacterium PS02343; assembly: GCA_029959365.1. Taxonomy (GTDB): domain Bacteria; phylum Actinomycetota; class Actinomycetes; order Actinomycetales; family Microbacteriaceae; genus Arenivirga. The sequence goes on from JASCOA010000001.1 coordinate 132,680, forward strand.
GGCGACACGATCAACCAGCTCTCCTCGCACTCCGAGCTGCCCATCACGGTCAGCAGCACCCTCCCGCAGCGCGCGACGGTCTACGTGACCGTCACCCCCTCGAATCCGTCGCTCTCGATCGAGGACCAGCGCGTCGAGCTCGTCGTACCGGCGAACGGCCAGGCCCGGGCGATCGTGCCCGTCGAATCGGTGGCGAACGGCTCCGTCACCTTGACGGTGGCGATCGCCTCCGGCTCCGGCGACTCCGTGGCCGCCCCCGCCTTCCTCGACCTCAACGTCCAGGCCGGTTGGGAGACCGCCATCACGGGCACCTTCGGCGTGCTCGTCGGCCTCGTCTTCATCGGCGGCATCGTGCGCACCATCCTGAAGCGCCGCAGGGCCCGGTCGGCCACCGAGCAGGGCGATGTGCAGAGCGCCGACGTCGAAGCGGATGCCCGTGGCTGAGCGCGGGCTCGGCCGTTCCAGCGCGCTGCTGGCCGCCGGCACGATGGTGTCGCGGGTGCTGGGCTTCGCCAAGGCGATGCTGCTCGCAGCAGCGATCGGCCAGTTCGCCAGCCCGGCGGGGAACGCCTTCGCCGTAGCGAACCAGCTACCGAACAACATCTACGCGCTCATCGCAGGGGGCGTACTCAGCGCAGTGCTGGTTCCGCAGATCGTCAGGGCGAGCAGGGCGGCGGACGGAGGCAGCGCCTTCATCAATCGAATCCTCACACTCGGCATCTCGGTCTTCCTTGGCGCGACGCTCCTCGCGACCATCGCTGCGCCGCTGCTCGTGAATCTCTACGCGGCCCAAGGCGATGAGGGTCGTGGTCTCGGCGACGCCATGCCGCTCGCGATCGTCTTCGCCTACTGGTGCCTGCCGCAGGTGCTCTTCTACGCGATCTACAGCCTGCTCGGCGAAGTGCTCAACGCCCGCAAGGTCTACGGCCCCTTCACGTGGGCGCCCGTGATCAACAACCTGGTCGCGATGGCCGGTCTGGTCGTCTTCATGACGGCCTACGGTTCGGCGGACCGCTTCAGCGACCCTGGCGCTTGGGACGCCGGAGCCATCACCCTGCTCGCCGGCACGACGACGCTCGGCGTAGCCGCGCAGGCCGGATTCCTGGCGCTCTTCTGGCGTCGAGCCGGCCTTCGGTTCCGCCCCGACTTCCGCTGGCGGGGCGTGGGCCTCGGCCGCGCGGGCAAGGCTGCTGGATGGATGTTGGCGATGGTGGTCACCAGCCAGATCGCGGCGATCTTCCAGACCCGAGCCGCTACTGAGGCCGCACAGGAGGCCTCCGCCAACCTGGCGCTCCAGAACTCGTGGCTCGTCTTCATGCTGCCGCACTCGATCGTCGCCGTCTCGCTGATCACGGTCTACTACACGCGCATGAGCGCGCATGTGCACGACGGTGACAACCGCGCACTCCGTTCCGACGTGTCGCAGTCCCTCCGCAGCATCCTGCTGGTCATCGTTTTCTCGATGGCGGGTCTCATCGTGCTGGCCTACCCGTTCGCGAAGTTCTTCAACGGCACCTTCGCCGGTGTGCAGGGCATGGCGCATGTGCTGTTCGCCTACTTGCCGGGACTGGCCGCGTTCTCGACGCTCGCGGTGATGCAGCGTGTGCTCTACGCGCGCGAGGAGACACGCACCACTTTTTGGTTGCAGGCGGTCCAATCGGGCGTGGTCGTGATCTCGGCACTGATCTGTCGCACGCTGCCCGTCGAATGGATCGCGATCGGCATCGCGATCGGCACCACCGCTGCGGGCTCGCTGCAGGCCGTGCTCGCTGTGCTCGTGGTCCGCAAGCGCATCGGCGGCATCGACGGCCGCAAGGTCCTCGCCCGCGTCATCGTCTACACGCTCGCCGCGCTCATCGCGGGCGGCATCGGCATGGCCGTGCTGCACCCGCTGGGCGGCTTCCGGGAGGGCGGATGGGCGCAGTCCGGCATCCCGCAAGCCGGCCTGTCGATGCTGCTCGTCGGGGGGCTCATGGCGGCCGTCTACGGCGTGCTGCTGCTGCTCGCCCGCGACCCGGAAGTCCGCGGACTGGTCGGCGTCGTCCGCCGCCGGCTCGGCCGCTGACGCACCTCTCCCATCCGCTTCCCAGGCCTCGGCGGAGCCCGGAATAGCCGCTCGGTAGCATGTGTTGTCACCCCTGCGGCGGTCGTTCCGTCGCGTGAGAACGAGGAGCTCCCCGTGCGTCAGGTCATCATCATCGGCTCCGGCCCCGCCGGCTACACCGCCGCGATCTACGCGGCCCGCGCGCAGCTGGAACCGCTGCTCATCGCGAGCAGCGTGCAGGCCGGTGGCGAGCTCATGAACACGACCGAGGTCGAGAACTTCCCGGGCTTCCCCGAGGGCGTCATGGGCCCCGACCTCATGACCAAGATGCAGGAGCAGGCGGAGCGCTTCGGCACCGAGGTCGTCATGGACGACGTCGTGTCGGTCGAGCTCTCCGGCGACGTCAAGAAGGTCACGCTCGGCAATGGCGAGACCCATGAGGCGCAGACCGTGATCGTGGCGACCGGGTCCGCGTACCGCAAGCTCGGCCTCGAGAGCGAGGAGCAGTACAGCGGCTTCGGCGTCAGCTGGTGCGCCACCTGCGACGGCTTCTTCTTCCGCGAGAAGACGATCGCCGTCGTCGGCGGCGGCGACTCCGCGATGGAGGAGGCCAACTTCCTCACCCGCTTCGCCGACAAGGTCTACGTGATCCACCGCAAGGACTCGCTGCGCGCGTCGAAGATCATGCAGCAGCGCGCCTTCGACAACCCCAAGATCGAGTTCCTCTGGAACAAGGAGGTCGCGCAGATCTTCGGCGACCAGCAGGTGCGCGGCATCACGATCAAGGACACGGTCGACGGCACCGAGACGACGATGGACCTCGACGGCCTCTTCATCGCCATCGGCAACGACCCGCGCACGCACCTCGTGCACGGCCAGGTCGACCTGACTTCGGACGGCACCATCGCCGTCGAGGGCCGCACCTCGCGTACGAGCCTGCCCGGCGTCTTCGCCGCGGGCGACGTGGTCGACCCCACCTACCGCCAGGCCATCACCGCGGCCGCTTCAGGCACCGTCGCGGCGCTCGACGCGGAGCACTACCTCGTCGCCGCGAACGACGGACTCGTCGCCGCCGGCGCCTGATCGCATCCCGAACCGAAGCAAGGAGCACACCATGTCCAACGCCACCACCGAGGCCACTTTCCAGGCCGACGTCCTCGACTCCTCCAAGCCCGTCCTCGTGGACTTCTGGGCCGAGTGGTGCGGCCCGTGCCGCATGGTCAGCCCGATCGTCGACCAGATCGGCGAGGAGAACGCCGAGAAGCTCACGGTCCTGAAGCTCAACGTCGACGAGAACCCCCAGCTCGCCGCGCAGTACCAGATCACCTCGATCCCGGCGCTCAAGGTCTTCCAGGGCGGCGAGGTCGTCAAGACGATCATCGGCGCCAAGCCGAAGCCGGCCCTCGAGGCCGATCTTGCCGACTTCATCGGCTGAGTCCAATCACGACCTCGCGGCCCGCATCCCCTTCCCGGGGGTGCGGGTCGCCTGGTTTAACGGCATATCCTGAGACGATGACGACCCCGAGCACTCCGCGGCGGGTCGAAGGCATCAGCCTCGATCCCTGGTACAACAGCTACGCCGACCGCACCGCAGGCCTCAGCGCCTCCGAGGTCCGAGCCCTGTTCGCCGTCGCATCGCGCCCCGAGGTCGTCTCCCTCGCCGGCGGCATGCCGTACGTCTCCGCGCTGCCGCAGGACGTGCTGAACGGGTCCATCGAGCGGGTCATGCAGGAGCAGGGTCCGGTCGCGCTGCAGTACGGCGGCGGTCAGGGCGTGGGCATCCTGCGCGAGCAGATCCTCGACATCATGGCCCTCGAGGGCGTGCGCGGCAGTGCCGACGATGTGGTCATCACGACCGGCTCGCAGCAGGCGCTCGACCTGGTCACCAAGCTCTTCGTGAACCCTGGCGACGTCGTGCTCGCCGAGGCCCCCAGCTACGTCGGCGCGCTCGGCGTCTTCCGCTCGTACCAGGCCGAGGTCGCCCACGTGCTCATGGACGACGAGGGCATCATCCCCGAGTCGCTGCGCGAGACCATCGCGAACCTGCGCGCCGCGGGCAAGAGCATCAAGCTGCTCTACACGATCCCCAACTTCCAGAACCCGACCGGCGTGACCATGAGCTTCGCGCGTCGCGCCGAGGTGCTCGAGATCGCCCGCAGCAACGACATCCTGGTCCTCGAGGACAACCCCTACGGCCTACTGCACTTCGGTACGCCGGCGCCGCACGCGATGCGCTCGCTCGACGACGACGGCGTGGTCTACCTCGGCACCTTCTCCAAGACCCTGGCTCCCGGCCTGCGCGTCGGTTGGGCGCTCGCCCCGCACGGCATCCGCGAGAAGCTCATCCTGGCCGCTGAGGCCGCGATCCTCTCGCCGAGCGTCTTCAATCAGCTGATCATCTCGGAGTACCTCAACCGCACCGACTGGATGGCGCAGATCGAGACCTTCCGAGAGACCTACCGTGTGCGCAAGGAGGCCATGATCTCGGCGCTAGGGGAGTACCTCCCCAAGCTCAGCTGGACGGATCCGGGCGGCGGCTTCTTCGTCTGGCTCAACCTGCCCCCGCACCTCGACTCGAAGGCGATGCTGCCCCGTGCGGTCAAGGAGCTCGTCGCCTACACGCCGGGCACGGCCTTCTACGCCGATGGCCGCGGCGGCAATCACATCCGCCTCTCCTTCTGCTACCCCCAGCCGGACTTCATCCAGGAGGGCATCCGCCGCCTCGCGACCGTCATCAACGGCGAGCTCGAGCTGCTGAACACCTTCGCCCAGACCGGCCCGCTGCATCTCTCGCAGCGCCACAACGTCATCGCACCGCCCCCGAACATCGGCTAGGACATCATGAGCAACGCCCCCCGACAGGTCCTGATCCTCGCCGGAGGGATCTCCCATGAGCGCGACGTGTCGCTGCGATCCGGTCGCCGCGTCGCCGACAGCCTGCAGTCGCACGGCATACAGGTGACCCTGCGGGACCCGGACGCGAGCCTCCTGCCGTTCCTGCGCGAGCACAAGCCCGACGTCGTCTGGCCGGCGCTGCATGGCGCCAGCGGCGAGGACGGCGCGCTCACCGGCCTGCTCGATTTCCTCGGCATCCCCTTCGTCGGATCTCGAGCGGATGCGGCCAGGCTCGCCTGGAACAAGCCGGTCGCGAAGGCCATCGTCTCCCGGGCGGGCGTGCCCACCCCGCGGTCGATCACGCTGACCAACGAGACCTTCCGCGAGCTCGGTGCCGCCGGTGTGCTCGCAAGCGTCGCCGAGGAGCTCCCCGTACCCGTCGTCGTCAAGCCCGCGCAGGGCGGTTCCGCGCAGGGCGTCACGCTCGTCGACGATCAGTCGGCGCTCCCTCGTGCGATGGTCAACGCCTACACCTACGGCGACGAGGTGCTCATCGAGCAGCGCATCATCGGCACGGAGATCGCCGTGGGCATCATCGACACCGGCGACGGACCCGTAGCCCTGCCGCCCGTCGAGATCGAGCCGCTCTCGGGCGTCTACGACTACGAGGCCCGGTACACCGCCGGCATGACCCGGTTCTACGCTCCGGCGAGACTGTCGGATGAGGTCGCCGCGCGCGCCACCGAGACCGCCATCGCCGCGCATCAGGCGCTCGGGCTCCGGCATCTCTCGCGTATCGACATGATCGTCGACGCTGCCGGCACTCCGTGGTTCCTCGAGGCGAGCATGATGCCCGGACTCACCGAGACCTCGCTCATGCCGCAGGCCCTCGAGTCGGCAGGCCACGATCTCGGGTGGGTCTACTCGGCGCTCGCCGACGCGGCCATCGCCGACGCCGGCCGCTGAAAGCAGTCCGCTTCGCTCGTGTTTCACGTGAAACAAGCACTGCTCTTCGGGTGTCACAAGCTCCTGATCGATGCAGAATATGCTGATCAGAGTTGGTTTCGCCCATAGGCGAATGCCTTCGGCCGTGCTCCGCTGATGCAGGTCGTCACGTGCAGGTCTTGGGCGGAGACGTTGAACGCTATCGACGTCGAGAGTCCCGAGAAGTGCTGATGGCCGCAGCCTCGTTCGCGCGCTCTGCCAACAGCCACTTCGGCCGGGAGACAGCAGCGGCCGTCTTTTTGCACCGAAGCAGATGACCTGACGCAGTCCAGGTTTTTCTACCTCGTGTCACAACCCGACGAGCACGTGCGTGTCTTCGCGCATGCCCATCTCACTCAGCCTTCCTCCGCGCTCACCGCACGGCTCGGACGGTACCCGACCTTGCGAGCGAGAGTCGTCCACGATTCCAACCGCTGCACCGCTCGACGACGCGGGGGAGCGGCCGCGGGGGGGGGGAGCGGCCGCGCGGGGGAGCGGCCGCGCGTCAGTACGGGTCCATCACAGATGCATCCTGGACGGACCCTCTTGGGTCGTCGTGACGAGCAACATCGCGCGTCAGCGAACGGCGGAGGTCCTCCGTCAGAACGGAAACCGAGGCCGTCGACTCCGCAGCGTATTCATCGCGCTGACGCGCACGTCTCATCATCGATTCCGTCGTCTTGGCCACAGACATGGTGGAACTATCGCGCCACGACACCGCACGCTCCCTAACCGAGCGGTTCCCGCTCGCTGTCACTGCACCTATCAGCGACAGCGCCCGTACTGATTGAGATCGGCCAGGTGCACCGGTTCGCTTTTCGAGTCGGCGCTTTTCGAGTCGGCGCTTTTCGAGTCGGCGCTTTTCGAGTCGGCGCTTTTCGAGTCGGCGCCCTTCGAGTCGGTGCGCGGCGCGCGGCGCGCGGTGCGCGGTGCGCGGTGCGCGGTGCGCGGTGCGCGGTGCGCGGTGCGCGAACCGTTTCACGTGAAACACCTCTATTCGCGGTGGGGTCCACTACCCGCTTGCGCGGGGCCGAATCCTTCGTCGCCCGCCCGCTCTGCACAGGGAATGCGGCATCACGGAAGCTCGTTGCGGCGATCGAAAACCCGATGATGTTTCACGTGAAACAGGAATATTCAGCGCGCAAACCCGATGAAAGTAGGCGGGTTTCACGTGAAACATCGCGGCTATTCTCCGAAGCCGCGCTCTCCCAGCTCCGTCAGGATGCGATTGAGGTCCTGAATCGTCGCAAAATCGATCGTCACACTGCCTTTAGAGCGCCCCAGAGCGATCCTGACGCGCGTATCGAGCCGATCTCCGAGACGTTCGGCGATCTCGTCGAGGTGCGCCTGTCGTGCACCGGCGTTCGGTCGCACCTTCGAGGGCTTCGTGGATACAGCCCCTGCCGCTGCCTCGGCAGCGCGGACGGAGAGTTCCTCGTTCACGATCTTGTCGGCCAGTCGCTCCATGCCCTGCGGGTCGTCGCCGACGGAGAGGATCGCTCGAGCGTGACCCGCGCTCAGCACACCGGCAGCGACCTTGCTCTGCACCCGCTCGGGCAGCCGGAGGAGTCGCAGGGTGTTGGTGATCTGCGGTCGCGACCGGCCGATACGGTCGGCGAGCTGCTCCTGCGTGATGCCGAAGTCGGCCAGCAGCTGCTGGTACGCGGACGCCTCCTCCAACGGGTTGAGCTGAGCGCGGTGCAGGTTCTCGAGCAGCGCGTCGCGCAGCATGACCTCGTCAGCGGTGTTGCGCACCACGGCCGGGATGGACGCCAGACCGGCCGCCTTGCTCGCCCTGAGACGACGCTCGCCCATGATGAGCTCGTACTGCGGCTCGCCCGACTTGGCGCCCTCTCGGGGGCGTACGACGATCGGCTGCAGCACGCCGAACTCCCGCACGGAGTGGATGAGCTCATTGAGCTCCTCCTCGCGGAACTCGGTGCGCGGCTGCGCGGCATTGGGAACGATATCGGTGGGGGAGAGGCTGGCCAGGCGCGCGCCGGGGACCGCGAGCAGGTTCTCCTGCGCCGCCGCAGCTGCCGCGCCGCCCGCCTCCCCGAAGAACACGTCGACCGGGCGATCGGCCGCACCGCCGTCGGTTGCGACGGGAGCAGTGGGGATGAGAGCGCCGATACCCCGCCCGAGGCCGGTTCGCTTGGTTGCCATCAGCTGGGTGCTCCTCGGTGTGCGATCTCGGCGGCGGCCTCGAGGTACGAGACCGATCCGGGGGAACTGGGGTCGTAGCTCACGACGGTCTGTCCGTAGCTCGGGGCTTCGGAGATGCGAACCGAGCGGGGGATCAGCGTGCGCAGCACCTCCTTGGGGAAGTGCTGGCGCACGTCGTCCGCGACCTGATTGGCCAGATTGGTACGACCGTCGTACATGGTGAGCAGGATGGTCGACAGCATCAGCGTCGGGTTGAGATGCCGCTGGATCAGCTGGATGTTGGAGAGCAACTGGCTCAAGCCCTCCAGCGCGTAGTACTCGCACTGGATCGGGATGAGCACCTCACTGGCCGCGACGAAGGCGTTGATCGTCAGCAGTCCGAGCGAGGGAGGGCAGTCGATGAAGATGTAGTCGTAATCGCTCTGCGCCTTGAAGGGGTCCAGAGCGGTGCGGAGCCGCTGCTCCCGCGCGACCATCGAGACAAGCTCGATCTCCGCGCCGGCCAGGTGGATGGTCGCGGGTAGGCAGAACAGAGTGTCGATATCCGGGCTCTGCTGCACGATGCCCTCGATGGGGGAGTCGTTGATGATCACGTCGTAGACGCTCGGTGTCTCGGAGCGATGCTCCGCGCCCAGAGCGGTCGACGCGTTGCCCTGCGGATCCAGGTCGATCACGAGGACTTTCATGCCCTGTGAAGCGAGCGCCGCGGCGAGGTTCACAGCTGTCGTCGTCTTACCGACGCCGCCCTTCTGATTGACGACCGTGATCACACGCGTCGACGCCGGGCGCGGGAACTCCCACTGCTCGATCGCGCGGCGACGACGTGTGATGTCGCTGAGTTCGCGAGCGAGCGGGGTGGTCTCGTCGAAGGCTCCGGGGCTCGTCATGCTGCGTCACTCCAGTACGAATGTTTCACGTGAAACGGAAGGATCGGGATGCCGACGGGATCCGGGATCCCACCGTGCGGAACGCTTCGCGGCGGTCAGACCACTGTAGCTCGGAACACCCGCGTGGGTTCCGCACCGATCTCCTCACCGAGCACGAGAACCTCAGGCTCCTTGATACCCGCCTTGAGCAGCTGCTTCCGCGCCGCCTCGATCTCGTCCTGGACACTCGCTCCCTTGAGGAACAGCATCTCACCACCCGCCGACAGCAGACCGCGGGAGTTCGGCACGAGCGTACGAAGGGCGCTCACGGCGCGAGCGGTCACCTGATCGACGGGCTCGGAGAGCCGCGCCTCTTCGGCACGCGCTCGGAGCACGGTGACATTCTGCAGTCCGAGCCGCTCCGACTCCTCGTTGAGCCAAGCGACGCGCCGCTCCATCGGCTCGATGAGGATGAACGACGTCTCCGGTACCGCGAGCGCGAGTACCAGCCCCGGCAGACCCGCACCACTGCCGACGTCGGCGACGCGGCCGCCGCGTCGGATCAGGGGAGCAACGAGCCCGCAGTTCACGACGTGCCGCGACCAGATGCGGCTCAGCTCCTGCGGCCCGATGAGACCGAGTGTCTCGCCGTGCTCCACGAGGTCGGCCGTGTACTGGCGAGCCACCTCGATGCGGTCGCCGAAGAGCGTGGCGGCCGCCGCGGGTTCGTGCTCGATCATGGGGTGCTCCGCGCGCAGTGGGCTGCACGATGTTCCACGTGAAACCTACTTGGCGGTGACGACCGTGTGACGGTCGCGACCCTCGCCCTCGGACTCCGAACCGTACCCGCGCTCGGCGACGATGTCGTGCACCAGCTTGCGCTCGTACGACGACATCGGGGGGAGTGCCGACGAGGAAGCGCCGCCCTCGATCCGCTCGATGGCCCGATCGACGAGCTGGGTGAGCTCCTGCGCCCGCGCGTCCCGGGATCCGGCGACGTCCAGGATGAGGCGCGAGAATGCGCCGGTCTTCGTCTGCACCGCGATGCGGGTGAGCTCCTGCAGAGCACCGACGGTCTCCGGGGAGGCGAGCAGACGAAGGCTGTCCGTGTCGTCGGCGGTCACGCTGACGTAAGCGCGTCCGGCGCGGGCCTCGATCTCGAGATCGCCGTCGAGATCGACGATGTCGAGCAGCTCCTCGATGTAATCGGCCGCGACCTCGCCCTCCTCTTCGAGGCTCTCGATGCTCGACTCGGGCTTGGTGTCGACGGAGTCCACGGAGTCGCTCACTTCTTCTTCCTCTTGTTGCGGTTCTTGTTGTTGACCGGCTGCACGCGCTGGGCGGGCTTCGCCTCCTCGACGACCTCCGGCTCGTCCTCGACGATGACGATGCCCTTGCGCTGCTGCTTGCGCGCGAGGCGCGCCTCGCGGGCGAGTGCCGCCTCGCTACCGGGGGTCGGCATGTTCCGGATGACGAGGAACTGCTGGGCCATCGTCCACGCGTTCGAGACGAGCCAGTAGAACATCACGCCGAGCGGGAAGGCCACACCGGAGACCGCGAAGACGAGCGGGAGGATGTAGAGCAGGATGCGCTGCTGACGGAACATCGGGCTCGCCTTGGCCTCCGGCGACATGTTCTTCGACACGATCTGCAGCTGCGTGATGAACTGCGACGCGGTCATCAGCACGACCATGATCGGCGCGAGGACCAGCACCTCCCAGGGACCACCACCGCCCAGCACGCCGGAGAAGGACGCGTGCAGCGGAGCGCCGAAGATCTCCGCTGAGGAGAACTGCTGCGAGAGATCGAGGGTCATGAGGCCGACACCGGCCTTGGGGTCGTTGCCGTTTGCACCAGCAGCCGTGCTGAGCACCGTGTACAGACCGAAGAAGATCGGCATCTGCAGCAGCAGCGGCAGGCAGGAGCTCAGCGGGTTGGCGCCCTCCTTGCTGTAGAGCGCCATGGTCTCGCGAGACATGGCCTCACGGCTGAACTGGTCGCGCTTGCCCTTGTACTTGTCCTGGATCTTCTTGAGCTGCGGGGCGACCTCGAGCATCTTGCGCTGGCTCTTGATCTGCCGCACGAAGACGGGGATCAAGGCCGCGCGCACGATGAGCACGAGCACGGTGATGGAGAGCACCCAGGCCGGCCCGCCGGCAGGGTCGAGGCCGAGGTAGGTCAGTCCCTGGTGCGCGCCGACGAGGATCAACTCGATGACCCAGCGGATCGGCCAGAGGATGGTGCCGAGAATGTCAGGCATGGTGCTTCGGATCAGCCCTTTCCGTGGCCTACTGCAACGACGAACCCGGATCGCGTGATCCGGAAGCTCTGCTGTTCGCGCTCCGGCACATCGTCGATGCCGCCGCGCGCCCAGGGATGGCAGCGCGCGATGCGCTTGGTGCCCATCCAGATCCCGCGGACGACGCCGTACCGTTGGATCGCCTGGAGGGCATAGGAGGAACAGGAGGGATAGTACCTGCACACGTCGCCGTACAGCGGAGAGATCGCTGCGCGGTAGACGCGAAGGATCGCGACGCAGAGATTGCGCGGCAGGTACTGGATGGTGCGGAGCACGACGATCACGCGCCTGCTCGCTCGCGGAGCGCCTGCTGCAGCGAGGAGCGCAGCTCCGGCCACTGCATCGAGTCGAGCCCGGGCAGCGCGCGGATCACGATGTCGCTGTGCGGATCGAGATCGCCCCGCACCTCGGCGCAGAGCGCCTTGAGACGGCGACGCACCGTGTTCCGAACGACCGCGACCCCCACCTGCTTGCTGACGATGAAGCCGAAGCGGGGAGTGGGGGTCGTGTCGTTGCGGCGCACGTAGAGCACCGCGTTGGGGGTCGTCAGGCGCCGACCACGGCGAACCGTGGCTCGGTAGTCCTCGCCCCGGGTGATCCGGTTGGCCTTCGCCAACACCGGATCGACTCAGGCGCTGAGCTCGGTGCGGCCCTTGCGACGACGAGCGGCCAGGATGGCGCGGCCGGCACGGGTCCGCATGCGCAGACGGAAGCCGTGCACCTTCGCGCGACGACGGTTGTTGGGCTGGAACGTGCGCTTGCTCATGAGTTGTTCTCCGGATCGGGGGTCCCGCGCGAGGCGGGGAAGCTCTGTGCGCCCGAGGTGGATGGACGCCAACTGATTAAAAATAGGCGTTGAATACACCATCGTCAAACGCGGGCTTCGGAACGACACTCTCCACAGGCCCGCGCGAGGTTGTGGAGAGCCGCGAAGCGGCAACTACAGTGGAGGGATTCCGCCGCCCCACCTCGTAGGAAGAGCCCGATGAGCGACGCCCCCGATGACACCCAGCGCCTCTGGGCATCGACGCTGTCCGCGCTCGACGAGGACCGTCGGATCACCCCGCAGCTGCGAGGCTTCCTGAGCCTGGTGCAGCCGAAGGGCGTCATGGCCGGCACCGTCTACCTCGAAGTGCCGAACGATCTGACCCGCGGCATGCTCGAGCAGCGCATCCGTCTTCCGCTCATCGAGTCGCTCGGCGGCGCCAGCGGCGGAACGGTCGTCACCTTCGCCATCGTGGTGAACCCCGACGTCGAGCCGCAGGCCCCCGTCGAGGAGCCCGCGGATCCCGGCTACCTCGACGCCGCGCCTGCCACACCGAGCGCGCCGGCCTCCGCGGCGCACACCGAGGAGGGGCCGACCAACAAGCGGGCCGACTCGCGGCTCAACCCCAAGTACAACTTCGACAACTTCGTCATCGGCGGCTCCAACCGCTTCGCGCACGCCGCCGCGGTCGCCGTGGCCGAGGCTCCGGCGAAGGCGTACAACCCGCTCTTCGTCTACGGCGACTCGGGACTCGGCAAGACCCACCTCCTCCACGCCATCGGCCACTACGCCGAGACGATGTACCCGGGCATCCGGGTGCGATACGTCAGCAGCGAGGAGTTCACCAACGACTTCATCAACTCGATCGCGAACAACCGCTCGTCGCTGTTCCAGTCGCGCTACCGCGACATCGACATCCTGCTGATCGACGACATCCAGTTCCTGCAGGGCAAGGACTCCACGCAGGAGGCCTTCTTCCACACCTTCAATACGTTGCACGACCACAACAAGCAGGTGGTCATCACCAGCGACCTGCCGCCGAAGGCGCTCACCGGCTTCGAGGACCGCATGCGGTCGCGCTTCGAGTGGGGCCTCATCACCGACGTCCAGGCGCCCGACCTCGAGACGCGCATCGCGATCCTGCGCAAGAAAGCGCAGAGCGAGCGGCTGCAGGTGTCGCACGAGATCCTCGAGTACATCGCCACCAAGGTCTCGTCGAACATCCGCGAGCTCGAGGGCACGCTCATCCGGGTCACCGCGTTCGCGAGCCTCAACCGCACGCCGGTCGACATGCAGCTCGTGCAGACGGTGCTCAAGGACCTGATCACGCTCGACGACGACAACGTCATCTCGCCGATCGACATCATCAACAACACCGCCGAGTACTTCAAGCTCACGGTCGACGACCTCTACGGCTCGTCCCGCTCGCAGGCCATCGCCACCGCGCGCCAGATCGCCATGTACCTGTGCCGCGAGCTGACGAACCTGTCGCTGCCGAAGATCGGTCAGCTGTTCGGCAACCGCGACCACACCACGGTCATGTACGCCAACAAGAAGATCAGCGAGCTCATGAAGGAGCGGCGCTCGATCTACAACCAGGTGACCGAGCTCACCAACCGCATCAAGCAGGGCAACCGCTACAAGTAGGCCCGGTCGCCGTCCATCACGACGGCTCGACCGTGGATCCGAACGGATGCACTTCCGCGCCCTCGACGGCGAGCGGGCGTTGGCGGTTCGCTCCTCGACCGACGGAACCACCGCGGTCGGGGGCGCAGCGGTGCGCGCGACGACGGCTCGCTCGTGAGCTCCCGCCCGCATCCGCTCGACGCGTCGACGTCCGCCGGTCGAGGTGTCGTTCGAGCGTGCTCCGCGCCCTCGCGGCCGCTCCATCCACACCCGGATCGGGCCGCGAAACGCCGTGCCCGGAGCCCGCCGCGATCGAATTGCACAGTGTGGAGAACTTGTGAGTAATGGTGCGACAGCGTGTGAGCGATGCGACCGTTCTTGTGAGTCACAAGGATCCGGGAGCGGCGATGTTCAAGATCCGTGTGATTCACCCTCCCCAATCCACCAACAGCTCACACGCATGTAGTTCCCTTGACCCGAAAGACTTTCCACCGACTTATCCACAGTTCCCACAGCCGTTAACATCATTAATTCATTGCTCTGAAGGGGATCGGGCGATAACCCCCACCGCCGACCTGTGGATGAATCGCTCCGCCGGAATCACAAGGATTCGGGGCGTCGGGCGCTGTGGCAGGATTGGGACGCCAACCACACGACGCCGCGAACGACAGGGGTGCCACGAGCATGAGATTCGAAGTCAACCGGGACGTCTTCAGCGACGCGGTGTCCTTCGCGGTCAAGCTGCTGCCCCAGCGCACGACCCTGCCGATCCTGAGCGGCGTGCTGATCGAGGCCGACGAGCAGGGTCTGACCCTCTCCTCCTTCGACTACGAGGTCTCTGCCCAGACGCAGATCCAGGCCACCGTCGACGAGCCGGGCCGCGTCCTGGTCTCCGGCCGCCTCCTCGCGGAGATCGCGAACCGCCTGCCGAACGCTCCGGTGCGCATCAGCGTCACCGACTCCTCCGTCGCGGTCGCCTGCGGCTCGGCCAACTTCAGCCTGCTCTCCATGCCGGTCGAGGAGTACCCGAACCTGCCGCAGATCGGCGAGGAGACGGGGATGCTGCCCGCGGACGCCTTCTCGAGCGCGGTCTCGCAGGTCGCCGTCGCGGCATCCCGCGATGACGTGACCCCCGTCATCACGGGCGTGCAGCTCGAGGTCGGCGAGAACAGCCTCAGCCTCGTCGCCACCGACCGCTACCGCGTCGCGGTCCGCGAGATCCCCTGGGACTCGGGTGACACCGGCACCGAGACGCTCACCGCGCTGGTGCCCGCGCGCACCCTGCAGGAGGTCGGCAAGACCTTCGGAACCGCCGGCACGGTCTCCGTGAGCATCGCGCGCAGCGACGAGCGCGAGATCATCGCGTTCCGCGCCGACCGCAAGACGGTGACCTCGCTGCTCATCAAGGGCAACTTCCCGCCCGTCAAGCGCCTCTTCCCCGAGACGGTCGACAACTACGCCGTCATGAACACGGCGGAGCTCGTCGAGGCGGTGCGCCGCGTCTCGCTCGTGCTCGAACGCGAGGCCGCGCTGCGGTTCACCTTCACCGCCGAGGGTCTCACCCTCGAGGCCATCGGATCCGAGCACGCCCAGGCCTCCGAGGCCATCGACGCGCACCTCGTGGGCGACGACACGACGGTCTCCCTCAAGCCCCAGTTCCTGCTCGACGGCATCGGCGCCGTGCACAGCGAGTTCGTGAGGATCTCGTTCACCAAGACCGAGAACCCCAACAAGCCCGGGCCCGTGCTCATCACGAGCCAGTCGTCCCGGGAACAGGCCGGAGCGGACAGCTACAAGTACCTGCTCCAGCCGAACCTCCTGCTGCGCTGAACCGCGCACCGATCGACGAAGGAATCTCCATGCACATCGGCCTCATCGGCCTGGGTCGCATGGGCGGCAACATGCGCGCCCGTCTCCGCGACAACGGCATCACCGTCACCGGCTACGACCCCAACCCTGCGGTCACCGACGTCCCCACCATCGCCGAGCTCGCGCAGGCGGTCCCCAGCCCCCGCGTGGTCTGGGTCATGGTGCCGGCCGGCGAGATCACCACGGGCGTCATCCGCGACCTCGCCGAGGCGCTCGACGAGGGCGACCTCGTCATCGAGGGCGGCAACTCCAAGTTCACCGACGATGCGGTGCACCAGGGGATCCTGGCCGAGAAGGGCGTCCGCTACATGGACGCCGGCGTCTCGGGCGGCGTCTGGGGCAAGGACAACGGCTACGGCCTCATGGTCGGCGGCGACGCCGCCGACGTCGAGCGGGCGCTCCCCGTCTTCGACGCCCTGCGCCCCGAGGGCCCCCGCGAGGAGGGCTTCGTGCACGTGGGACCGGTCGGATCCGGTCACTACGCGAAGATGGTGCACAACGGCATCGAGTACGCGATGATGCAGGCTTTCGCCGAGGGCTACGAGCTGCTCGAGAAGCGCAGCGACCTCATCCACGATGTCACCGGCACCTTCGCCGCCTGGCAGCGCGGTACGGTCGTCCGCTCCTGGCTCCTCGACCTGATGGTGCTCGCGCTCAAGGAGGACCCGAAGCTGGCCGAGATCTCCGGCTACGTCGAGGACTCCGGCGAAGGCCGTTGGACCATCGAGGAGGGCATCAACAACGCGGTGCCGCTGCCGGCGATCACCGCCTCGATCTTCGCCCGCTTCGTCTCGCGTCAGGACGACTCGCCCGCCATGAAGGCGGTCGCGGCGCTGCGCAACCAGTTCGGCGGCCACGCGGTCCACAAGGCCTGACCCTCTCGACATCCCGCCGGTGCGGGCTCGGCAGTGCCGGGTCCGCACCGGCATCGTCAGTTCTGCAGGAAGGAGCGGGCCGATGATCCTCAGTCATCTCTCGCTGCTCGACTTCCGCAACTACCGCGCGGCCGAGGTCGGCTTCGTCGCCGGATCCAACGTCGTGGTCGGCCGCAACGGCCAGGGCAAGACCAACCTGGTCGAGGCGGTCGGCTACCTCGCCACGCTCGGCTCCCACCGCGTCTCGAGCGATCAGTCACTCGTCCGACACGGTGCCGACGCGGCGATCGTGCGCGCACGTCTCGAGCACGAGGGGCGCGAGGTCACCGCCGAGCTGCAGCTCAATCGCGTCGGCGCGAACCGTGCCCAGCTCAACCGCTCACCGGTGCGGCCGCGCGAGATCGCGCGCTACCTCACCACCGTGCTCTTCGCTCCCGAGGACCTCGCCATCGTGCGCGGCGAGCCCGGCGGCCGACGCCGCTTTCTCGACGAGCTCCTCATCCAGCGCACCCCGCGCCTCGCCGGAGTCATCGCCGACTACGAGCGTGTGCTCCGCCAGCGCAACACGCTCCTCAAGACGGCTCGCTCCTCGGGCGCCGTCGAGAGGTCGCTCAGCACCCTGGAGGTGTGGGACGAGCGGATGATCGCCCTCGGCACCGAGATCGTGCTGGCCCGTCATCGGCTCGTCCGCGCCCTCGAACCCGAGCTCGTCGCCGCCTACGAGGGCATCGCGGGCGCCGGTCATCCGGTGCGGCTGGGGGAGTCGCTCAGCGTGCTCGGCGCCGACGCCGAAGCGGATGCCGGAGCCAGCCCCTTCGCCGAGGATCCGGATCCGGCGGAGGTGCGGGAGGCCTACGCCCGGACGATCGCCGACCGCCGGCGCGCCGAGCTCGAGCGCGGCGTGAGCCTGGTCGGCCCGCACCGCGACGACCTCGTGCTCGAGCTCAACGGCCTGCCGGCCCGCAGCACCGCGAGCCACGGCGAGTCCTGGTCCTACGCCCTCGCACTGCGGCTGGCCGCAGCGGAGGTGCTGCGCCGCGAGTCCAACGGCGGGGATCCGATCGTGGTGCTCGACGACGTCTTCGCCGAGCTCGACGAGCGCCGCCGTCAGCGTCTCGCAACCGCCATCGAGGGTTACGAGCAAGTGCTCATCACCGCCGCCGTCGAGGGAGACGTACCGCCGGCGCTGCTCGGCCACCGCGTGCGCATCGAGGCCGGCGCGGTCGTCGAGGACGAGGCATCAACCGACGCGGATGCTGCGGAGGAGCAGTCGTGACCGCCGCTCCCCGCTCCATCGATCCCCTCGACGAGCCGGATGGCGAGGCGCGCCGCGTCTACCTGCGCCTGCGCAAGGTGCTCGGGGATCCCTCGACGATCGGCCGCGATGCGCGCCGTCGACGCGAGGCGGCGGGCGCCTCCGAGAGCGTGCCCTTCGGCGTCGGACGGGATCCGCGCGGCCTCGGCGACGTGATCGGCGGTCTCACCGCGCAGCTCGGCTGGGACACCCAGCTGGCCAAGGGCGACCTGCTGCTCTCCTGGTCGGACCTCGCCGGGGAGGACACCGCGAAGCACTCGGAGCCGGTCTCGATGGAGGACGGCCTGCTTGTCGTGCAGTGCGACTCGACCGCCTGGGCGACCCAGCTCAAGACCATGCGCGTGCGGATCCTGGCGGCCATCGCAGAGCGCTACCCGGAGGCCGGGATCCAGAACGTGCGCTTCCTGGGCCCCGACGTCCCATCGTGGAAACGCGGCCCCAAGTCGGTTCCAGGGCGGGGTCCACGCGATACCTACGGCTGAGGATGCAAATCCGGTCACCGGTGCGAGGAAATCCCCGCAGAACGGCGATTTCGGCCTCTGGCGAAGGCCACTCCGGGTAGAATGAATGGGTTGTGCGCATCCGCTTCGACGCGGCCGCGGACGGCACCCGATCGACCGTGGCAGGAGCCTCAGCACACATGTCAGAGAACACCACACCGCCCGAGCTCGGCGGCGACTACGGCGCCGATCAGATCCAGATCCTCGAGGGACTCGAGGCGGTGCGCAAGCGCCCCGGCATGTACATCGGATCGACCGGCCCCCGTGGTCTGCACCACCTCGTCTACGAGATCGTGGACAACTCGGTGGACGAGGCCCTGGCCGGCTACTGCGACACGATCGACGTGACGATCCTCGCGGACGGCGCCGTGCGCGTCGTCGACAACGGCCGCGGCATCCCGGTCGATCCGCACTCCTCCGACCCGACGAAGTCGACGGTCGAGGTCGTGCTCACCGTGCTGCACGCCGGCGGCAAGTTCGGTGGCGGCGGCTACGCGGTCTCCGGCGGCCTGCACGGGGTCGGTTCGTCGGTCGTCAACGCGCTCTCCTCCCGCCTCGAGGTCGAGGTGCACCGGCAGGGCTCGGCTTGGCACCAGGGCTTCGCGGTCGGCGTGCCCGAGGGCCCGCTGACCAAGGGCGTCGACGTCGACGACACCGGCACGATCCTGACCTTCTGGCCGAGCGCCGACATCTTCGAGACCGTCGAGTTCGACTACGAGACGCTGCGCACCCGCTTCCAGCAGCAGGCGTTCCTCAACAAGGGCCTGCGCATCTCGCTGCGCGACGAGCGCGTCGACGCCGAGGCCGCGGAGGAGGAGCAGCGCAGCGACTCCTTCATGTACGAGCGGGGCCTCGTCGACTACGTCGAGTACCTCAACTCGATGAAGAAGGCCGAGCTCGTGCACCCCGAGATCATCTCCTTCGAGTCGGAGAACACCGAGAAGCGCATCGCTCTCGAGATCGCCATGCAGTGGACGAGCGCCTACTCCGAGAGCGTGCACACCTACGCCAACACGATCAACACGCATGAGGGCGGCACGCACGAGGAGGGATTCCGCGCGGCGCTGACGATGCTCGTCAACCGCTACGCCCGCTCGAGCAACCAGCTCAAGGAGAAGGACGAGAACCTCACCGGCGAGGACATCCGCGAGGGTCTGACCGCCGCGATCTCCATCAAGCTCGGCGAGCCGCAGTTCGAGGGGCAGACGAAGACGAAGCTCGGCAACACCGAGGCGAAGGGCTTCGTGCAGCGCGTCGTGCTCGACGGCCTCGGCGACTGGTTCGAGCGCAACCCGCAGCTCGCCCGCGAGATCGTGCGCAAGGCCATCCAGGCCTCCGCTGCTCGCATGGCCGCCCGCAAGGCGCGCGAGCAGACCCGCCGCAAGGGCCTGCTCGAGGGCGGCGGCATGCCCGGCAAGCTCAAGGACTGCTCGAGCCGGAACCCGGATGAGAGCGAGGTCTTCCTCGTCGAGGGCGACTCGGCCGGCGGTTCCGCCGTGCAGGGCCGCGACCCCCACCGGCAGGCGATCCTGCCCCTGCGCGGCAAGATCCTCAACGTCGAGAAGGCGCGCCTCGACCGCGCTCTCGGCAACGCCGAGATCCAGGCGATGATCACCGCCTTCGGCACCGGCATCGGCGAGGACTTCAACGGCGAGAAGGCGCGGTACCACAAGATCGTGCTCATGGCCGATGCCGACGTCGACGGCCAGCACATCACGACGCTGCTGCTCACGCTGATCTTCCGGTACATGCGCCCGCTCATCGAGCTCGGTTACGTCTACCTCGCGCAGCCGCCGCTCTACCGCCTCAAGTGGAGCAACTCCGAGCACGAGTACGTCTACAGCGACCGCGAGCGCGACGCGCTGCTCAAGGAGGGCCTGGCCGGCGGCAAGCGGATCCCCAAGGACAACGGCGTGCAGCGCTACAAGGGCCTCGGCGAGATGAACCACCAGGAGCTGTGGGACACGACGATGAACCCCGAGACCCGCACCCTGCTGCAGGTGACCCTCGAGGACGCGGCCGTCGCCGACGGCGTCTTCGCCACGCTCATGGGCGAGGACGTCGAAGCCCGCCGATCCTTCATCCAGCAGAACGCCAAGGACGTGCGCTTCCTCGACATCTAGTCCGACAGGACGGATGCAGCGACCGCGCACGATCACGAGAGAGACGACATGGCAGACGACGAGACCACCGGCCCCGAGGGCACTGCGCCCGAGGAGGCCTCGGTGACCGCCACCGACCGCATCAAGGCGGTCGACCTCCAGCTGGAGATGCAGCGCTCCTACCTCGACTACGCGATGAGCGTGATCGTGGGCCGGGCCTTGCCCGAGGTGCGCGACGGGCTCAAGCCCGTGCACCGCCGCGTGATCTACGCGATGTACGACGGCGGCTACCGCCCCGACAAGGCCTTCTCGAAGTGCTCGCGCGTCGTCGGCGACGTCATGGGGCAGTTCCACCCGCACGGCGACAGCCCGATCTACGAGGCGCTCGTGCGCCTCGTGCAGCCGTGGAGCCTGCGCTACCCGCTGGCAGCCGGCCAGGGCAACTTCGGCTCGCCCGGTAACGACGGCGCTGCCGCTCCGCGGTACACCGAGACCAAGATGTCCCCGCTCGCCATGGAGATGGTGCGCGACATCGACGAGGACACCGTCGACTTCCAGGACAACTACGACGGCCGCACGCGCGAGCCCACCATCCTGCCCAGCCGGTTCCCCAACCTGCTCGTCAACGGATCCGTCGGCATCGCGGTCGGCATGGCCACGAACATCCCGCCGCACAACCTGCGCGAGGTGGCCGAGGGCGCCCTCTGGCACCTCGCCAACCCCGAGGCGAGCCGCGAGGAGCTGCTCGAGGCGCTCATTCAGCGCATCAAGGGACCCGACTTCCCGACCGGCGCGCAGATCCTGGGCGTCAAGGGCATCCACGACGCCTACCGAACGGGCCGCGGCTCGATCACGATGCGCGCCGTCGTCAGCGTCGAGGAGCTGCAGGGTCGCACCTGCCTCGTCGTCACCGAGCTGCCGTACCAGGTCAACCCCGACAACCTGGCGATCAAGATCGCCGACCTCGTCAAGGAGGGCAAGGTCGCCGGCATCGCGGACATCCGCGACGAGACCTCGGGCCGCACCGGCCAGCGCCTCGTGATCGTGCTCAAGCGCGACGCGGTCGCCAAGGTCGTGCTCAACAACCTGTACAAGCACACGCAGCTGCAGGAGAACTTCGGCGCGAACATGCTGGCGATCGTCGACGGCGTGCCCCGCACGCTGTCGGTCGACGGCTTCATCACCGCCTGGGTGGCCCACCAGATCGAGGTCATCATCCGGCGCACCGAGTTCCGGCTGCGCAAGGCCGAGGAGCGCGCGCACATCCTGCGCGGCTACCTCAAGGCCCTCGACATGCTCGACGAGGTCATCGCCCTCATCCGCCGTTCGCCCACCGTGGACGAGGCGCGCGAGGGGCTGAAGACGCTGCTCGAGGTCGACGACCTGCAGGCCGACGCCATCCTGGCCCTGCAGCTGCGCCGCCTCGCCGCTATGGAGCGCCAGAAGATCGTCGACGAGCACGACGAGATCGAGGCGCAGATCACCGAGTTCAAGGCGATCCTGGCCTCCCCGCAGCGCCAGCGCGACATCGTCACCGACGAGCTCACCGAGGTCGTCGCCCGCTTCGGCGACGACCGGCGCACGGAGATCATGCTCGGCTACGACGGCGACGTCAGCATCGAGGACCTGATCCCCGAGGAGGAGATGGTCGTCACCATCACCCGCGACGGCTACGTCAAGCGCACCCGCAGCGACAACTACCGGGCCCAGCGCCGTGGCGGCAAGGGCGTGCGCGGCGCGACCCTGCGGGCCGACGACCTCGTCGACCACTTCCTGGTCACGACGACGCACCACTGGCTGCTCTTCTTCACCTCGGCGGGCCGCGTCTACCGCGCGAAGACCTACGAGCTGCAGGAGGGCGGCCGCGACGCGAAGGGTCAGCACGTCGCGAACCTGCTGGCGATGCAGCCGGACGAGGAGATCACCCAGGTGCTCGACATCCGCGACTACGCGGCGGCCGAGTACCTGGTGCTGGCGACCAAGGGCGGTCTCGTCAAGAAGAGCGCGCTCTCCGACTACGACACCAACCGCACCGGCGGCATCATCGCCATCAACCTGCGCGACGGCGACTCGCTCGTCTCGGCGCTGCTGCTCGATGGCGACGACGAGGTGCTGCTCGTCTCGCGCAAGGGCCAGTCCCTGCGCTTCGAGGCCAACGACACGGCGCTGCGCCCGATGGGTCGCAGCACATCGGGCGTCACGGGCATGAAGTTCCGTGAGGACGACGACCTGCTCAGCGCCTCGGTCGTCAGCGACGAGGGTTACGTGTTCGTCGTCACCGAGGGCGGCTACGCCAAGCGGACGAGCGTGGCCGAGTACCGCGTGCAGGGGCGCGGCGGACTGGGCATCAAGGTGGCCAAGCTCGCCGAGGAGCGCGGCGACCTCGTGGGCGCCATCATCGTCGGCGACGACGACGAGGTGCTCGTCGTGCTTGCCAGCGGCAAGGTGGTACGGTCTTCGGTGGCCGAGGTGCCGGCGAAGGGACGCGACACCATGGGTGTCGTCTTCGCCCGCTTCGCGGCCCAGGATCGCATCATCGCGATCGCCCGCAACAGCGAGCGCGCCATCGAGGCGGCGGTCGAGGACTCCGAGTCGGAGCCCGCCGAGCAGCAGCAGGAGGATTCCGAATGAGTAGCGTTGGCGAGAAGCTTCGCCGCAAGGCCCCCAAGGGCCAGGCGAGCAAGCAGGTCCGTCTGAAGCTCGTCTACATCGACTTCTGGTCGATGGTGAAGCTGTCGTTCCTCATCGCGGTCGCCGTCGGCGTGATCACCGTGGTGGCCACCTTCCTCAGCTGGATGGTGCTGATCGCCACCAACACCTTCTCGAGCATCAACGACATCGCCGCCGACGTGCTCGGCGACGGCTTCGACCTGCTGGAGATCTTCAACCTCGGTCAGGTGATGTCCTTCGCCCTGGTCATCGCGCTGCTGGACGTGATCGTGATCACCGCGCTCGGCGCGGTCGTCGCCCTCATGTACAACCTCAGCGTGCGGATCACGGGCGGTCTGCTGGTCGGATTCACCAACAACTGATCGACGATTTGGGTGGAGCGAGTCTCGTAGGGTACTCTCGAACTCGCTGCCCTCACGGGGCTATAGCTCAGGCGGTTAGAGCGCTTCGCTGATAACGAAGAGGTCCCAGGTTCAAGTCCTGGTAGCCCCACTGGAATCCCAGTGGATTCCCCGCCCCGAACTCGTTCGGGGCAGGTCCCTCGGGACCATGGGGACGTAGCTCAATTGGCAGAGCACCTGCTTTGCAAGCAGGGGGTTAGGGGTTCGATTCCCCTCGTCTCCACCATCTGCTCCACGGGAACGGAACGCGTCGCCTTCGGGCGGCGCGTTCCGCCGTTAACGGGATCGGGGCATCAGCTCGTCCTGCGCCAACGACGAAGCCGCCGGCCCCGAGGGGGCGCGGCGGCTTCGATCGGCTGGAGCGATCGCTCAGTCCTGGTCATCCGAGTCGTCGGTGATCCACAGGTCGTCGTCGGCGCGCAGCGTCTGCCACGCGGCGTAGGCGACGGTGGCGACGGCGGCGACGCCGAGACCGATCAGCAGGTAGCCGCCGACGCCGGGGCCGGTGCGAGGCGCCTTGATGCGGCCGCCGGACGCCTTCGACAGCGCCTTGGCGAGCTGCGGGTGCTTCTTGAGCTCCAGGGCTCCGACGACGGAACCGACCGCCCCGGCGAAAGCGGGGGCGATGCTCTTGTCGTAGGTCTTCTTCGCCGAGCTGACCGTGTTCTCCGCGGTCGCGACGCCGGAGGCGACGGCCGGACGGATGCGGTGGTCGACGACATCGCGCACCGTCGGGCCCACCTGCTCACGGGTGAGCTGGGCGAGCTGGCCGCGCGCAGTGCGGGCCACCTCGTTGGCATGGTCGAGCACGACGCGCTGCTCGGCGATGACCTTGTTCGCGGACTTGCGAAGACGCTTGAGCTGGCGCTCGCGCTTGCGGGTGATGGCCATTGGAAACCTCCGTGGTTGACGCGGGATCCCACCCATCCTTCCACGCGAGCGGCGGGCGGGACGGATGAAGGCCTGTGGACTCCCTGATAGCGAGGGGAGCGCCGTCCCACCGCGACCTGAGTGCTGGGGTGCTGTGGGAGAATGGGTGCATGCACACCGCCGTCGCCACGCTGCACACCAACCACGGGGACATCACCCTCAACCTCTTCGGCAACCACGCGCCGAAGACCGTCGCGAACTTCACCGGTCTCGCCACCGGCGCGATCGAATGGACGCACCCCGGCACCGGCGTGAAGTCGAGCACGCCGCTCTACGACGGCGTCGTCTTCCATCGCATCATCCCGAACTTCATGATCCAGGGCGGCGACCCGCTCGGTCAGGGCATCGGCGGACCGGGCTACCAGTTCGACGACGAGATCAACCCCGAGCTGAACTTCAACGACTCCTACGTGCTCGCCATGGCGAACGCCGGCGTGATCGCCGGTCGCGGCACCAACGGATCGCAGTTCTTCATCACCACGGCTCCCACTCCGTGGCTACAGGGCAAGCACACGATCTTCGGCGTCGTCGCGGATGAGGCCTCGAAGCGCGTCGTCGACGCGCTCGGCGTCGCACCGACCGACGGACGCGACCGACCGCTCGACGACATCGTCATCGAGAAGGTCACGGTCACCGAGCTCTGACTCGACTGACGCCCCGCACATGAGCCAGCCGGCCGGCAATTCGAACGACTTCTGCTACCGGCATCCGGACCGGCGCAGCTTCATCCTGTGCCAGCGCTGCGGCCGCACGGTCTGCCCGGAATGCCAGGTGCAGGCCGCGGTCGGCGTGCAGTGCCCGGAGTGCGTGCGCGAGGCGAGCAAGGCGATGCCGAAGGTGCGCCGTCCGCTGCGGTTCGGCCGCAACTCCGGCGCGCCCGTGACCTACGCGATCATGGGGATCAATGCCGCGGTCTTCGCGGTCAACTTCTTGACGACGAGCATCTTCAGCGGCGGGCTGATGTACCAGCTCTTCGTCTACGCGCCATGGCTGACGGCGGCGGAGCCGTGGAGGATGCTGACCTCGGTCTTCCTGCACGCGCAGTTCCTGCACATCCTGTTCAACCTCTACACGCTGTGGATCTTCGGGCGCATGCTCGAGCAGTCGCTCGGCAAGGCTCGGTTCCTCGCGCTCTACCTCATCAGCGGGTTCGCCGGCTCGGTGGCCGTGCTGCTGCTCGCGCCGAACACCGCAGTGCTCGGCGCCTCGGGTGCGGTCTTCGGCCTCTTCGGGGCCTTCGCGGTGATCCAGCGTCGGCTTGGGGGCAACTCCGTGCAGATCCTCGTCGTGGTCGGGCTGAACCTCGCGCTGGGCTTCATCATCCCCAACATCTCGTGGCAGGCCCATCTCGGCGGTCTGCTGATCGGCGCCGCGGTCGCCGCGGTGCTGCTCGCGACGAGGGAACGGCGTCAGCGGACGCTGCAGATCGCCGGGATCGCGGGCATCGTCGTCGTGCTCATCGCGATCGCGACCGTGCGGGTCCTGACGGGCTGAGCGAGTTCTCCACGGGTTATCCCCGCGCTGTCCACGGGGTTATCCACAGCGTTGTGCACAGCTGGGGAGAACTACACGGATGTAACTCCGGAGCGGGATGCGCGGATCAGCGCCAGCGCGTCGTCATCAGGAAGCCGATGAAGAGCACGCCGGCGCCGATGAGGATGTTGTACGACTCCAGCGCGGCGATGGGCAGCGCGCCGTTGCTCACGTAGAACGTGATCAGCCAGAGGAAGCCGACGATCATGAAGCCGAACATGATCGGCTTGAACCAGACAGGGTTCGGGGCGTCCTCGCGGGTCTCGAGCTCGGAGTCCGCGGGGGACGAGCCATTCTTCTTCTGCCGGGCCATGCCCCGCAGTCTAGCGCGACGGTACGGCCGGGTAGAGCGGAGCTGCGCCTAGACTCGTCGCATGACCTCCGACGCCCTCCGCCCGCGCCGGCGGCCGCGCCGCGGCGTGAGCGTCATCGGCGTCCTCGGCGAACTGCTCATCACCGCCGGACTGCTCGTCGTGCTGTTCCTGGGCTGGCAGGTCTGGTGGAACGACATCGTCGTGGGCGGGCAGCAGGCGACGGCCGCCCAGGAGCTCACCGAGCAGTGGGGTCCCATCGAGAGCGCGCCCACGCCGGACCCGAGCGCTGATCCGCAGGACTACGGCGACCCCGTCGTCTCGGCGGTCGCCGCCGAGCACAGCGGCTTCGCGACCATCTACGTGCCGCGGTTCGGTGCGGACTGGCAGCGCGTCGTCGGCGAAGGCGTCGACATGAGCGAGGTGCTCAACGACACGACGCTCGGGGTCGGGCACTACGAAGGAACCCAGATGCCCGGTGAGGTCGGCAACTTCGCCGTCGCGGCGCACCGGCAGACCCACGGCGGGTCCTTCAACCAGATCAACCAGCTGGCGGTGGGCGACCCGATCTACGTCGCGACCGCAGACGGCTTCTACACGTACCGCTACCGCTCGACCGAGTACGTGCTCCCCACCGGCGTCGGCGTGCTCGACCCGGTGCCGCAGGTCGAGAACGCGCAGGCGGGTGACCGCATCATCACGCTCACGGCCTGCAATCCGCTGTTCTCCACCGCGGAGCGCATCGTCGCCTACGGCGTGATGGAGTCCTGGCAGCCGCGCTCCGCCGGGCCGCCCGCGGAGATCGCGCACTTCTTCTCCGGAGCCGCCTGATGTACGGCGCGCTCTGGCGAGTCCTGCCCGGGCCCTGGTGGGTTCGGGTGCTGATCTTGCTGCTGCTCGCGGCGGCCGTGCTCTACGCCCTCGTCACCTGGGTGTTCCCCTGGGTCGACACGATCGTCAACGTGCAGGAAGCGACGGTGGAGGAATGACCCGGGTCCTCGTCATCGACAACTACGACAGCTTCGTCTACACCCTCGACGGCTACCTGCAGCAGCTGGGCGCCGAGACCGACGTGGTGCGGAACGACGCGATCCCGGAGGCCGAGCTGGCCGAGCGGATGGCGCAGTACGACGCCGTGCTCGTCTCGCCGGGCCCCGGCGCCCCCGCCGATGCCGGAGCCTCGATCCCCGCGGTGCGCATCGCACTCGGCACCGGCCAGCCGCTGCTCGGCGTCTGCCTCGGGCACCAGGCGATCGCGGAGGCTTTCGGAGCCACGGTCACGCACGCCGAGGAGCTCATGCACGGCAAGACGAGCCAGGTGGCCCACGACGAGAGCGCGTTCTGGGACGGGGTCGCGGGCACCTTCCGCGCCACCCGCTACCACTCGCTCGCCGTGGTTGACGGCACGGTGCCCGAGGAGCTCGTGGTGACGGCACGGACAGCGGAGGGCGGCGTGATCATGGCGGTGCGGCACGCCAGCGCGCCGATCTTCGGCGTGCAGTTCCACCCGGAGTCGGTGCTCACCGAGGGCGGCTACCGCATGCTCGGCAACTGGCTCGAGGGAGCCGGGCTCACGGGAGCGGCCGCGCGGGCGGCGGAGCTGCATCCGCTCGTCTCGCTGAGCTGAGCAGTCCACTGAGCCGCCGCTCCTGCGGCGGAGCGCTCCGCGCGGCAGAGCGCAGAGCGCACGGCTGTACGCCCGGGGCGCGGAGCTCGCACGACGCCGTAGCGGAGATCACGGCGCCGCGCACCGTCCAACGCTCAGCGCCGGCGAGGCGGGATCAGCCGGTGCAGTAGGTGATCTGGATGGTCGAGCGCTGCGGGTGATCGCCCGGGGTGAGCGACTGCTGCGTGACCAGGCTGCCGCCGCAGCCGGGATCCGGGATCGGCTGCACCGAGAGCTGCAGTTCATCGCTGCGCAGCTGGGCGGCGGCGTTCGCGACGGTCTGGCCGACGACGTTCGGCACCGTGACCAGGCCGCTGGAGAGCAGGAGGTCGACGGACGAGCCGGCCTCGACCTGCGTCTCCGCGATCGGTTCCGAGCCGATGACTTGACCGGCGGGCACGGTGGCGGAGTTCTGCTGACTGGTCTCGCCGACCGCGATGCCGAGCGCCTCGAGCGCCGAGCGCGCGGACTCCTCGCTGCGGCCCGTGAGGTCGGGCAGCGCCACCTGCTGCACGCCCAGCGAGACCGTGATGCGCACGAGGTAGTCCTGAGGCACGTTGCGACCCGCGATCGGCGTGCTGCTGATCACGTCGCCGGCGGGGACCTCGGCGTTGTACTCCTCGAAGACCTCGACGCCCAGCTGGTCGTCCTCGATCTCCGAGGTCGCCGCCTCCTGGCTCATGCCGACCACATCGGGCACCGACACCGAGAGGTTGCCGCCGATCGCGACGGGACCGAGGTTGACGACCCAGATGACGACCGCGACGAGCACGAAGGCGACACCGAGGATGCCCGACCAGATCCAGACGGCCGGCGGCCGGCTCTGCGTGCGGGGACCGCTCTCGGAACCGGCCTGCAGACGACGGAGGGTCTCGTCCGAGTCCTCGCGCGCGGCGGCGTCGGCGAAGAGGCCGTCCTGCTCGCCGCGCTTCGGCAGCTCCGGCACCCGTCCCGCGACGGCCTGCTGCAGCTGCGTGCGGAAGTCCGCCGCCGACTGGAAGCGCTCGGTGCGGTCCTTCGCCAGGGCGGCGTCGACGACCGCGTCGATCGCCGGGCTGACGGACGGGTTGAGCGTGCTCGGCGCGACGGCCTGCTCGCTGACGTGCTGGTAGGCGACCGCGACCGGGCTGTCGCCGCGGAAGGGCGGCCGTCCGGTGAGCATTTCGAACAGCACGACGCCGGTCGAGTAGAGGTCGGTACGGGCGTCGACGCCCTCGTTGCGGGCCTGCTCCGGCGAGAAGTAGTTGGCGGTGCCGAGCACCGCGGTGGTCTGCGCCACCGTCGAGGCGGTGTCGGCGACCGCGCGGGCGATGCCGAAGTCCATGACCTTCACCTGGCCGTTGCGGGCCAGCATGATGTTGCCGGGCTTGATGTCGCGGTGCACGACACCCGCGCGGTGCGAGTACTCGAGTGCGGTCAGCACGCTGCCGGCGATGCGGGCCGCCTCCTCGGGGTCGAGCGGCCCCTCCTCGAGGCGGTCGCGCAGCACCGTGCCGTCGATGAACTCCATGATGATGAAGGGCTGCTGGCGCTCGACGCCGCCGTCCTCCACGGTGTCCTCGCCGGCGTCGAAGACGCGGACGATGGTGGGATGCGCCATGCGCGCTGCGGCCTGCGCCTCCTTGCGGAAGCGGGCGCGGAAGGTGGGATCCGTCGCGAGGGAGGGCTTCAGCAGCTTGATCGCCACCGTGCGCCCGAGTCGCGAGTCGCGTCCCTTGTGGACGTCGGCCATGCCGCCATGACCGATGAGCTCCCCGACCTCGTAGCGACCCGCGAGCAGGGAGATGCCGTCGGTCACGTTCGTACTCCTGCTGCAGTCGGTCGGGGACGGCTCAGTCTACCGGCCGGGATCCGCTGTGCCCCGCGCACGGGGCACAGCGAGGTCACGGTTGCGTCTCGCCTTCATCCCCCTCGCCGGGAGCGGCCGTGATGGTCGCGCTGGCCGGTGTGGAGGCGCCTGAGGTGACTCCGGAGCAGGTCGCCGTGTAGCTCAGGGTGACCGTGCCCGACTGGCCCGCGACGATCTGCACCGACGTCTGGCCGGCGCCGATGGTGTTCAGATTGTTCGTGGTCGTGCCGCCCTGCACCGAGACGGTGTAGTTGTCGAGCGTGCTCTGGCCGGGGCACGAGGTGTACTGCGGCCAGCTGAAGCGCACGGTGCCGCCCGGGGCGACCGTGGTCGGGTTGGCGGTCGGCGCGCCGGGCGCGCTGGGCGCGGGGAAGTCGCCGTAGACCTGCACCGTGATCGTGGCACCTCGACGCACCGTGCCGGCGGGGTCGATCGAGGTGACCTGGCCGACCTGCGACGGCGTGGGCGCATTGCCCGACACGACGCGGCTGATCTCGAAGTCCGCCTCGAGCGCGTTGAGGGCCGCCTCGACGTCCTCGAAGGAGTTGCCCTCGTAGTCGCTGCGGTTGATCGTGAAGGTGTCGTCGGACGGATCCTCCGTGGGCTCCGGCGTCGGGGTGTCCGACGGCGTCACCGAAGGGGTCGGGCTCGACGGCTGCGAGCTCGAGGGGGTCGTCGGAGCGGGTTGCGGGTCGTCGTCGCCGCTCGTGAGCATGCTGAACACGATCGCGCCGATCGCCAGTACGAGCACGGCCACCGCGATGATCAGCGGCCAGAACCACGGGCTGCGCCGCTTCTTCTCCTCGTCCTGCTCCTCGCCGGGCTCGCCGTCCTGCAGGGGCAGCTGAGCGGTGGAGGAGAGCAGCTGCGTGGCCGCATCGCCGGCACCTGCCGCCGCGCCCGCGGCTCCGGTCGCGCCCAGCACCTGGGTGAAGGTCTCCTCGAGCGCTCCCTCGGGTCCGGCGACGCCGGGCACGGCTGCGATCGCGGAGGCGACGTCGCCGCGTCGCAGCGCCTCGGCCGCGCGGGCCATGTGCTGCGCGGTCTGGGGCCGATCGGACGGCTTCTTCGAGATCGAGGTGATCACGAAGTGCCGCACGGGCTCGGAGACGGTGACCGGCAGATCCGGCGGGGTCTCGTTGATCTGCGCCATCGCGATGGCCACCTGCGACTCGCCCGTGAAGGGGCGGCGGCCGGCCAGAGCCTCGTAGGCGACGATGCCGAGGGAGTAGATGTCGGTGCTCGGCGAGGCCGGTTGACCGCTCGCCTGCTCGGGCGACAGGTACTGCACGGTGCCCATGACCTGGCCGGTTGCCGTCAGCGGCACCTGGTCGGCGATGCGGGCGATGCCGAAGTCGGTGATCTTGACCCGGCCGTCCGGGGTGATCAGCAGGTTGCCGGGCTTGATGTCGCGGTGCACGAGCCCGGCCTGGTGCGCGGCGTGCAGGGCCGACGCGGTCTGCGCGACGATGTCGAGCACGCGGTCGGTGGACAGCATCCGCTCGTTCTCGAGCACGGTGGAGAGCGCCTTGCCGGGCACGAGCTCCATGACCAGGTAGGCGCTGCCCTCCTCCTCGCCGTAGTCGTAGACGTTGGCGATGCCCTCGTGGTTGACGAGGGCGGCGTGCCGGGCCTCGGCGCGGAAGCGCTCGAGGAACCCGGGGTCGCCGAGGTACTCGTCCTTGAGGATCTTGATCGCCACGGTGCGCCCGATGACGAGATCGGTCGCCTCCCAGACCTCGCCCATGCCGCCGATGGCGATACGGGACGACAGCTGGTACCGCCCACCGAACGTGAGTCCGCTCATTGGCCTCATTGGTTGAGCACCGCCTCCATGACTTGACGTGCGATCGGTGCGGCAAGGGCGTTGCCGCTGAGTTGCTGACCTCGGCCGCCGCCGTCGCCGACGACCACCGAGACCGCGACCTGGGGGTTGTCGGCGGGCGCGAAGCCCGAGAACCAGAGGTTGAAGGGTTCGCCGGGACCGTTCTCGCCGGTGCCCGTCTTGCCGCCCACCGCGACCCCGTCGATTCTCGCACCACTCGCGGCCCCGTTGCTGACGCCGTCGACCAGCATGTCGATCATGGTGCTCGAGGTGGCGGCGCTGATCGGGCGGCCGAGCTCGGTGGGCTCGAACTCGTCGATCACCGACAGGTCGGCGCCGATGACCGAGTCGACGAGCGACGGCTGCATGAGGACGCCGCCGTTGGCGACCGCGGCGACCACCATGGCGTTCTGGATGGCGTTCACCCGCACGCTCGACATGCCGAAGGCGGAGAGCATGAGCTGCGCGTCGTCGACGTCGCGCGGGTAGCGCGAGGCGGTAGTGGTCATCGGGATGCTCGTGGTGCTGTTGAAGCCGAAGGCCTCGGCCATGTCGGCGACCGTGT
The DNA here is from genome assembly GCA_029959365.1 of Microbacteriaceae bacterium PS02343. Classification (GTDB taxonomy): domain Bacteria; phylum Actinomycetota; class Actinomycetes; order Actinomycetales; family Microbacteriaceae; genus Arenivirga. The sequence continues at coordinate 164,677 of JASCOA010000001.1, forward strand.
CGGAGCCGAGCTGCTGTGCGAGCTCCGCGTAGGGGATGTTGCAGGAGAGGTTGAGCGCGGTGGCCATCGACACCGTGTCGCCGCCGCCGCCGCACTGGCCGACGACGGGGTTGTTGATGTCCGTGCTCGTGCCGGGCAGGGTGAGCGTCGCCGGGTTGTCGAACTGGCTGTCGGGCGCGTAGCCGTTCTCGAGCGCCGCCGCGGTCATCACGATCTTGAAGGTCGAGCCGGGGGAGTACTGTGCGCCGCCGTAGGCGCGGTTCTGCAGCGGCGACGGGCTGGCCTCGTCGAGCGCGGTGTACTGCTCGATCACGTCGGAGGTGGTGTGCGAGGCGAGCGGGTTCGGGTCGAAGCCGGGCGTCGAGACGAGCGCGAGGATCCGTCCGGTGGCCGGTTCGATCGCGACGACCGCGCCCTCGTAGCCCTGCATCGCATCCCACGCCGCCTGCTGGGCCTCGGCGTCGAGGGTGGTCGCGACGGATGCGCCCGTCGGCTCCTGACCCGTGATGATGGCGTTGAGCTGGTCGAAGAACTGCGAGTTCGCGGTGCCGCTGAGCTGCCGGTTGAGGGATCCCTCGAGGCCGGTGCTGCCCTGGTTGAGCGTGAAGTAGCCGGTCACGCCGGAGTACTTGTCGCCCTCGGAGTAGATGCGTTGGAAGCGGTAGACGTCGTCGCTCGGCTCGGAGTACGCGATCGGCGTGCCCTCCACGAGGATCGCGCCGCGCTGCGCGGAGTAGCTGTCGAGCACGACGCGGCGGTTGTTGGACTGCGCGGCGAGGTTGTCGGCCTCGATGGCGCTGATCACCGTCGTCGAGCCGAAGAGGGCGAGGAACATGACCAGGACGACCACGCTCACCCTGCGGAGCTCCTTGTTCACGGTCCCACCACCAATCGAGGCTGGTTGCGCACGGCGTCGGAGAGGCGCAGCAGGATGGCCACGATGATCCAGTTCGCGATGAGTGAGGAGCCGCCGGCGGCGAGGAACGGCGTGGTGAGGCCCGTCAGCGGGATCACCCGGGTGACGCCGCCGATGACGATGAACACCTGCAGGGCCACCACGAAGGAGAGGCCGACGGCGAGCAGGCGACCGAAGTCGTCGCGCCCGGCGAAGCCGATGCGGAAGCCGCGCGAGACGAGCAGCAGGTACAGCGCGAGCAGGGCGAAGAGGCCGGCGAGACCGAGCTCCTCGCCGAGCGACGCGATGATGAAGTCGCTCTCGGCGAGGGGCACGATGTTCGGCCGGCCCTGGCCCAGCCCGGTGCCGACCATGCCGCCCTGGGCGATGCCGAAGATGCCTTGCACGAGCTGATAGGCGTCGCCGTCGGCGTACCGCGGGTTGAACGCGTCGAGCCAGACCGTGAAGCGGGAGTTGACGTAGACCAGCGTCTGGCTGGCGATCACCGCGCCGCCGAGGAAGAGGCCCATGCCGAGCAGCACCCAGCTGAGTCGACCCGTGGCGACGTAGATCATGACGAGGAAGAGACCGAAGTAGAGCAGCGAGGTGCCGAGGTCGCGCTGGAAGACCAGCACGCCCATCGCGGCGGCCCAGATGAGCAGGATCGGTCCGAGATCGCGGATGCGCGGCAGGCGCATGCCCAGGAGCTTGCGACCGCCGACGGCGAGCGAGTCGCGGTGCTGCACGAGGTAGCCGGCGAAGAAGACGCCGAGCGCGATCTTCGCGATCTCACCGGGCTGGAAGCTGAACCCGGCGACGTCGATCCAGACCTTCGCGGCGACGTCGTCTGTGCGGGCGAGCCCCGGTACGAGGGGCAGCAGCAGCAGCACGATCGCGGTGAACATGGCGAGGTAGGTGAAGCGCTGCAGCACGCGGTAGTTCCGCAGGCCGGCCAGCACGACGGTGGCCACGATGACCGCGAGCGTGGTCCAGACGATCTGCCGCACGCTCGCGGCGCCCCAGCCCTCGAAGCCCTTGGCGAGGTCGAGCCGGTAGATCATCGCGAGACCGGTGCCGTTGAGGACGGTCGCGATCGGCAGGATGAGCGGGTCCGCATCCGGTGCGCTGATGCGCAGCGCGACGTGCATCGCCAGCGCGAGCCCCGCGAGCACGAAGGAGGCGCTGAGCATGCCGGGCTCGATCTCGCCGAGCACCCCGAACTGCACGAGCACGAAGGAGCCCGCGTTGATGGCGATCGCGAAGAGCAGCAGCACGAGCTCGAGGTTGCGCAGCCGCGAGGGCGTGCGCAGCTTGAGCGTGATGACGCCGGTGAGGTTCTGCAGCTGACCGGTCGCCGTGCTCACGGCCTCGGTGGTCACGGCGCGGGCTCCGGGGTCGGCGACGGCGTCGCGCCGGGCTGCGGACCCGCTTCGACCTCGGAGTCGGGATCGATGCGCTCGACGATGGCGCGCGCGCCGGGCAGGCTGCCGGCGCTGATCGTGCCCTCCAGCTGCTGCTGCGTGTACGCGTCGAGCTCGTCGAGGCGGATACCCGTGTCGACGTACTCGCTCGAGAGCGAGAGCGGGCCGATGCCCTGCTGCACGCCCTGGTAGATGATGACGGTCTGGCCGTCGGTGCCGACGAAGTAGCGGCTCTGGGTCCAGCGGTAGCCGAGCATGCCCGACGCGACGATGGCGAGCACGACGATGCTCACGCCGACCAGCCAGCCGATGCGGCGGCGGCGCGCGCGCAGGCGGTCCTCCTCGATGAGCTCATCGAGGTACTCGTCGCTCTCGGGCTCGAAGTGGGAGTCCTCCTGCTGCTGCACGCTCTTGATCGGGTGCAGCAGCAGGGTCGGCAGGCGCACGGGGCGCTTGGTCGGCGCCACGTCGAAGGTGAGCGGCTTGGCGGCGGAGCCGACCGTCGCGCGGCCGAGCTCCTGCTCGCCCGGCTGCTCGGCGACGTCGAGGACGATGACCGTGACGTTGTCGGGCGCGCCCTGGTCGAGCGCCTCCTTGATGAGCCGGTCCGTCGCCTCCCGGGGCGAGCGCGCCGTGCCGAGGAAGGCGGCGATCTTCTCCTCGGCGACGTAGCCGCTGAGGCCGTCGGAGCAGAGCATCCATCGGTCGCCGGCGACCAGGTCGACGATCGCGGTGTCGATCTCCGGGTCGGGCTCGATGTCGCCGAGCACGCGCATGAGGACGGAGCGGCGCGGATGCACCGCCGCCTCCTCCGCCGTGATGCGGCCGCTGTCCACGAGCCGCTGCACGAAGGTGTGGTCGACCGTCTGCTGGATGAGGTCGCCGTCGCGGAGCCGGTAGATGCGGGAGTCGCCGATGTGCGCGATGGCGAGTCGACCATCCGCCACCAGCATCGCGCTGACGGTCGTGCCCATGCCGGTGAGCTCCGGGTGCTCGCGCACGACCTCGGAGAGCGTCGCGTTGGCTGCGACGAGCGAGTCGCGCAGGGCCTCGACGGCCAGCTCGGCGCTCTGCTGCGGGCCGTCGATCTCGCGGATGCGCTGCACCGCGATCGCCGAGGCCACATCGCCGCCCGCGTGGCCGCCCATGCCGTCGGCGACGACGAAGAGCTGCCGGCCGGAGTAGCCCGAGTCCTGGTTGTTGGCGCGGATCTTCCCGACATGGGAGCCCGCGGCGCTCTGCGCGATGGCGGCCATCGGGGGTTACCGCCGGAGCTCGAACGTCGTCGTGCCGATCTTGACGGGCGTGTTCAGGGGCACCGGGGTGGGGACGGTCACGCGGCGACCGTCCAGGAATGTGCCATTCGTCGAGTCTAGGTCGTGGATGACCCACTCCTCGTTCCAGACCATCAGGCGGGCGTGATGGGTGGAGGTGTAGTCGTCGCGGATCACGAGGCCGCTGTCGGCGGAGCGCCCGATCGTCAGCGTCTCGCGGCCGAGGTCGAGCTCGAGGCCCTCCTTGGCGCCGGTGGTGATGACGAGCCGGCTGGGCAGCGCATCCGACACCGGAGCGGCGACCGGCTCGGTGAGCGCGGGCTCGGCGGGTTTGGGCCGGGCCGGGGCTGGCGCCGGCACGGATGCGGGCGCCGCGGCCGTCGGCATGCGTCGCGCCCGCTGACCCAGCAGGTCGCTGCGCAGGGCGTAGACGATCGCGAAGACGAAGCCCCACAGCACCAGCAGGAAGCCGATGCGCAGCACCAGCAGGGTCAGCTCGCTCATCGGCGGCCCTCCGAACGTCGTGGCTGCACGCGGAACACGAGACGCGTGCGCCCGATCTCGATCACCGAGTCCGGCGGCAGCTGCGCCTTGTCGATGCGCCGGCCGTTGAGCTTGCTGCCGTTGGTGGAGCCGAGGTCGTGGACCTCGGCCTTCTCGCCGTCCCAGAGCACGGCGACGTGCTTGCGGGAGGTGCCGGTGTCGTCGATCGTGATGTCCGCATCCGATCCCCGCCCGATGACCGTGCGGCCGCGGCGCAGCGGATGCCGGGTGCCGGCGACCTCGAGCACGCCCTGCCAGGACACGCCCTCGCCGCGCACGTTCTCGCTGTCGATGCGGATCATGCCCTCGCCGAGGGAGGGATCCTCGCGCAGGTCGATGGAGAGCGGACCGGCGAAGGAGTACTGCTGGGCGGCCGCGTGCCGGGTGACCAGCTGGTGCAGCTCCTGCACGAGCGACGGGCCCAGCGAGGCCATGCGCTCGTGGTCGGTGACGCCGAGGCGCACGGTGTACGCGTTGGGCACGAGGATGCGGTCGCGGGCGATCATGGCCGACTTGGTGTCGAGCTCGCGGCGCAGCGCGTTCGTGATCTCCATCGGCTGCAGGCCGCTCTTGAAGGTGCGGGCGAAGGCGCCGTTGACGGCGCGCTCGAGACCTTTCTCGAAGCTGTCGAGGAGCCCCATGAGACCTCCGGTTCGGGCGAGCGGCTTCGATGATGCTAGCGGCTGGGGCTGGCGGGTCCCTGCAGCCGGCCTCATCTCATCCGCTCGGAGCATGCTGCAGAGCACCTCTGCGGCGTGCTATCTTATGGAGGTTGGCGTGCGCGAGCACGCCTCCTGCGCGAGTGGCGGAATTGGCAGACGCGCTGGCTTCAGGTGCCAGTGCCCGAAAGGGCGTGGGGGTTCAAGTCCCCCCTCGCGCACAGGGTCCTCATCACGAGGAACCGTGCGCCGCAGGATGAGGGCCCCGGATCGATGATCCGGGGCCTTCGTCGTTTTCAGCGCACGATCGGCGCGAGCCGGCGCGCCACGTCCGGCGCGACCTCCGCCAGCTCGTCGATGCGGAACCAGCGCACGTCGTCGCTCTCGTCGCTGATCACCGGGGCGGATGCGGCGGGCACGGTGGCGAGGAAGCCCAGGTCCCAGTGCACCCGGCAGGCGCCGAATGCGCCCACGAGCTCGTGCCGGTCGAGGTCGGCCAAGCCGACGAGCCGCGCGCCGGGCACGCCGCCCTCCTCGAGGGCCTCGCGGAGGGCGGCCTCGGCCGGATCCGCATCCGTCGGCTCGTAGTGGCCGCCGAGCTGCAACCAGCGGCCCGCCTTGCGGTGCAGGGTGAGCAGCACCTGCGAGCGGTCCTCGGTGAGCAGGAAGCAGCTCGCGGTGAGGTGCTCGGGGCCGGCGGGCTTGCGCACGGCATCGGCGCCGAGGCGCTCGATGAAGGCCAGGTACTGCTCGCGGAGCACGCCCTGCTGCGGCCGGGCCGGCGACCAGCCGCCCAGGAGGTCGGCGGTGCGGTTGGCGAGCTGCTGCGCGATGAGGTCGTCCACCCCGCCACGGTAGCGGCGCTCAGACGAGCCCGGACTCGCGGGCGACGATCGCCGCCTGCACGCGGGAGCGCACGCCCAGCTTGGCGAGCACGCTCGAGACGTGCGTCTTGGCGGTCGCCTCGCCGAAGCCGAGCCGGGCGGCGAGCTCGGCGTTGCCGAGGCCGCGGCCGAGGGCGGCGAGCACCTCGCGCTCCCGCGGCGTGAGCTGCTCGAGGCCCGGTGCGGGCTCCGCGCGCGGCGCCTCGACGAAGGCGGCGAGCACGCGGCGGGTGACCTCGGGGGCGAGCACCGACTCGCCGGCGGCGACGCGCAGCACAGCATCCGTCAACGCCTCGGCGGTGGCCGACTTGAGCAGGAACCCGGCGGCCCCCGCCCGCAGTGCGCCGAACACCACCTCGTCGAGGTCGAAGGTGGTGAGCACGAGCACCTGCGCGGCGCCGTCGGCGACGACGGCGCGCGTGGCCTCGATGCCGTCGACGCCGGGCATCCGCACGTCCATGAGCACGACGTCGGGGCGCAGGGCGCGGGCGTTGCGGATCGCGGCCGCACCGTCGGCGGCCTCGCCGACCACGGTGATCCGCTCGCCCTCGAGCAGCAGGCGCAGGCCGGCGCGCACGGCGGCGTGGTCGTCGGCGATCAGCAGGCGCACGCTCATCCGTCCGCCCCGATCGGCAGGGTGGCGGCGACCCGCCAGCCGCCGCCGTGCGGGCCCGCGTTGAGGGCGCCGCCGAGCGCGACGGCCCGCTCGCGCATCATCGCGATGCCGAGCCCGTCGCCGCCGACGCCTGTGGCCGACCCGCCGCGCGACTGGATCGTGAGGCTGCAGAGGTCGTCGTCGACGGCGAAGCGGATGCGCACATCGCCGCCCGAGGCGTGCTTGAGCGCGTTCGTGAGCGACTCCTGCAGGATGCGCGCCGCGGCCTGGTCGGCCGCGACGGGCAGCGCCGGAGGGGCGCCCTCGAGGTCGACGGAGAGCCCGGCGGCGCGGAACCGATCGATCAGCTCGGGCAGCTGCTCGAGGCGACCGGGCGCCGTGAGCGCCTCGCCCTCGGAGCGCAGCACGCGGATCATGGCGCGCGTCTGCTCGAGGCCCGCGACGCCGGAGGCGCGCACCGCCTGGAGCGCGGCCCGCTCCCGGCCGCCACCCGCGAGCCCGGCTTCGGCATGGATCGCGATCGCGGCGAGCTCGCCGGCGAGGGTGTCGTGCAGATCGCGGGCCATCGCGGCGCGCTCCTCGCGCAGCGCCTCCTCGCGGCGGGCGTCGGCGAGCCGCTCCTGCGCGGCGAGGCGGTCGCGGCCCTCCCGCACCGCCGCCGCCCAGGCGTAGGGGGTGCTCAGCAGGGCGACGAGCTGCAGGCAGATCACGACGGCGATGCGCACGTCGCCGCGACTCGCGATCGCCGCGGCGGCGGTGCCCAGCACGATCGCGAGCACGACGGCGAGCAGCAGCATCCGGCGGCGCGCTGCCGTGGTCCGCAGCACGGCCGAGTAGAGCGCGTCGAAGAAGACGAGCAGCATGCCGACGCTGCCGCCGAGCACGAGGTCGGCGCCGGCGAGCAGCGTGACGCCGAGCAGCACGCGCACCGGCGCCCGCCGCTGCAGCAGCAGGAGGCCGGCGCCGACGAGCAGCGGGACGAGGTGCCACCAGCGCGAGAGCGGTGCGGCGTCGACGCCGAGCCAGATGCCGGTCGTGTCGAGCGCGATGAGCAGCACGCCGACGAGCACGACGGAGGCGGCGTTCCAGGCGAGCGGGGCGGCGCGGTAGAGGGCGCGCATCCGCTCGGTCATGCAGTCATCACAGCACAGCGAGCGGAGGCGCGCCTCCGTCGAAATGCGGAGGCGCCGCCCCCTCCTTCCGCCGATGCGCGGCCGCGCCGCCGCACGGAGGCTCGGAGCATGTCCCTCGAACTGCTCGCCCAGCTGGCCGTGCTCGCCCTGCTCGACAGCCTGAGCTTCGGCACGCTGCTCATCCCGCTCTTCTTCCTGCTCGCCCCGACGAGGCCGCGGCCGGGACGGATGCTCGGCTATCTCGCCGTGATCGCCGGCTTCTACTTCGCGGTCGGTCTGGCCCTCGCGGCGGGCTTCTCCGGCATCGTGACCGGCTTGGGCGGTTTCCTCGACAGCCCCGGCGCGCAGGTCGGTCAGCTGCTGCTGGGCGGAGCGCTGCTGGCCGCGGCCTTCCTGATCCCCACCAAGCCGAAGGAGGGTGCGAAGCCGGGGCGCCTCGCGCGCCTGCGCGACCGGGCGATGGGGGAGGGCGGCACGCTGCCGCTGCTCGGGCTGGCCCTCGGCGCCGGAGCCGTGGAGCTGGCGACGATGCTGCCCTACCTCGGTGCGATCGGCCTGCTGACCGGTGCGGGGCTGCCGGTGGCCAGCACCGTGACCGTGCTGGCTGGTTACTGCCTCGTGATGGTCGCGCCGGCGCTGCTGCTGCTCGTGGGCCGGACGGTGGCCGGGCGCCTCGTCGAGCCGCCTCTGCGCAGGCTCGCGGCGTGGCTCGAGCGCACCGGCGGGGAGACGACGGCCTGGATCCTCGGCATCGTCGGCTTCATCCTCGCCCGCGAGGCGGCGACGGCGCTCGATCTCTTCGAGCGGATCGGCGACCTGGTGTAACCGGCCGGGCCGGTTGCGCTCACGCGGTGGCGGCCCGATGCGGGAAGAGCAGGCGGATGAGGTCGGCGGGGGTCTCCGCGACCGCGATCGCGCGCTCCCGCTCCTCGACGGGTCCGTACCCCCAGTCCACGAAGATCGTGGGGATGCCGTGGGCGGCGGCGCCCTCGACGTCGTGCTTGCGGTCGCCGACCATGACGGGGTTCGAGAGGTCGACGCCGAGCTCCGTGAGGCGGCGCAGGGCCTCCTCGATCACATCCGCCTTGGCGCTGCGCACCTCGTCGGCCGAGGCGCCGCAGAGCACGGTGAAGCGGTCGGCGAGGCCGAACTTCTCGATGATGAGCGACGCGGGCAGCTCGGGCTTGCTCGTCGCGAGCGAGAGCGGAACGCCCTCGTCGCGGATGGCCTGGAAGACCGCGGGCATCCCCTCGAACATGACGCTCTCGTAGGCGCCCTGGTCGAGGTAGTGGGTGCGGTAGACGACCAGCGCCTCCGCCGACTCGGCCGGGGTCATGCCGGCGAAGTCGCGGAAGGCGTCGAGCAGCGGCGGGCCGACCCAATGCAGCAGGGACTCGTACGAGGGCACCTCGCGGCCGAGCTCGCGGAACATGTGCTGCAGCGAGCCGATGATGCCGGGCGCCGAATCGGCGATGGTGCCGTCGAGGTCGAGGAGGATGCAGGACCAGGGCGCGGTGGGTGCGGTGCTCACGCTGCCGACTCTAGGCCTCCGGCTGGGCGCTCTCGGCCTCGGCCGCGGCGCGCTGCGCGGCGACCTGGGCGTGCACCTGCTGCATGTCGAGGCCCTTGACCTGGCCGATGAGCTGCTCGAGCGCGGGCGCGGGCAGCGCGCCGGCCTGCGAGAAGACGAGCACGTTCTCGCGGAACGCCATGAGCGTGGGGATCGAGGTGATGCCCGCCATGCCGGCGAGGCGCTGCTCGGCCTCGGTGTCGACCTTGGCGAACACGACGTCGGCGTGCTGCTCGCTCGCGCCCTGGAAGACGGGGGCGAACTGCTTGCAGGGCCCGCACCAGTCGGCCCAGAAGTCGACGATCACGATGTCGTTGCCGGTGACGGTCTGCTCGAAGGTCGCTTCGGTGATGTCGATCGTGGCCATGCGATCACGCTAACAGCCGGGCGGATGCGTCGGGCAGTCGGCCCCGACCCGCTCAGAACAGCGTCGGTCGCCCCGAGTCGACGCCCTTCATGGCGTCGTAGTCGAGCACGAGGCAGCGGATGCCGCGATCCTCGGCGAGCGTGCGCGCCTGCGGCTTGATCTCCTGCGCCGCGAAGACGCCGGTGACCGGTGCGAGGTGCGGGTCGCGGTTCATGAGCTCGAGGTAGCGGGTGAGCTGCTCGACGCCGTCGATGTCGCCGCGGCGCTTGATCTCCACGGCCACTGCGGCGCCCTTCGCGTCGCGGGCGAGGATGTCGACCGGCCCGATCGCCGTCATGTACTCGCGGCGCACGAGCAGGTGGCCCTCGCCGAGGTGCTCGATCTGCTCGGCCAGCAGCTTCTGCAGGTGCGCCTCGACGCCGTCCTTGACGAGGCCCGGGTCGATGCCGAGCTCGTGCGAGCTGTCGTGCAGGATCTCGAAGATCGACACCACGAGGGTGTCGGCGGTCTTCGCGTGAGTGACCTGCCAGACCTGCCGCACGCCGGCCGCGGTCTGCTCGTCGTCGAGCTCGACCTGGCTGAGGGTGCAGGGCGGGCTCATCCAGTTGAGCGGCTTGTAGCTGCCGCCGTCGGAGTGGATGAGGATGCTGCCGTCGCCCTTGAGCATCAGCACGCGGGTAGCGAGCGGCAGGTGGGCGCTCAGCCGACCTGCGTAATCGACGGAGCAACGGGCAACCACGAGACGCACGACGACGAGCCTACGATGCGCGGGCTGCGCTCCGTTCCCGGGCCGCGCCGGAGCAGAGCCCGGCGACCACGATCAGCACGAGCGCGACGGCCAGCGCCCAGCGCACCCCGATCTCGTGGCCGAGGAAGCCGATCAGCGGCGGGCCGACGAGGAAGGCGCAGTAGCCGACCGTGGCGACGACGCTGACCCGCGCGGCGGCGGTGCGCGGATCATCCGCTGCCGCCGACATGCCGACCGGGAAGCCGAGGGCCGAGCCGAGACCCCAGAGCACGATGCCGATCATCGCGATGACCGGCGAGTCGACGAGGATGACCGCGCCGAGTCCGATGACGGCGAGGACGGCGCTGCCGCGCAGCACCGGGATCCGACCGAAGCGGTCGAGGATGCGCACGCCGGCCACTCGGCCCACCGTCATGCTGCCGACGAAGACCGCGAGCGCGATGGCGCCGGTCGTCTCGTCGACGTCGTGGCCGTCGACCATCGCGATGGCGAGCCAGTCGTTCGCGGTGCCCTCGGCGAAGGCCATGCCGAGCACGATGAGGCCGATGAGCAGCGTGGTGGGGTCGCGCCACATGGCGAGGCGCTCGCCGAGGCTCGGCTTCGCCTCGTCCTCCGGCAGGTCGCCACCGGAGAGCGCCTGGTTCTCGGGCAGGAGGAAGAAGGAGCTGAGGACCGCGCCGCCGGCGAGCAGCCCGCCGACGATGAGCACGTGCGCCGCGAAGGAGAGGTCGATCAGCTCGGCGACCGCGCCGATGCCCGCGCCGAGCACCGCGCCGCCGCTGAAGAAGGCGTGGTAGATCGGCATGATCGTGCGGCCGAGAGCGCGCTCGTTGGCCGCACCCGAGATGTTCATGTTGACGTCGACGATCGAGGCGCTCATGCCGAAGAACGCGAGCCCTCCGGCCACGACGAAGGGGTCGGGCGCGAGCGCCACCGAGCAGCCGGCGACGACGAAGCCGATCGAGCCGATGGGCAGGGCGTAGCGGATGACGCGCTTCGCGCCGAAGGCCGTGCCGAGGTGGCCGGCGGCGAGCAGGCCCACGATCGAGCCGATGGAGAAGCAGACGATGAGCAGGCCGTACTGGGCGGTGTCGATGCCGAGCGCCTCGCGGACGCTCGGCCCGCGCGCCATCCAGGAGGCCAGGCCCATCCCGCAGAGCGTGAAGACGAGGAAGAGGGCGTTGCGCCAGGCGCGGACGGGTGCGGTAGCGACGTTGCTCACCCGGACAGGCTAGCCGTGAAAAGCGTCCGGTGGAAGGGATTCAGGCGCCGAGTCGCATCCAGCGCTCGCCGCGGGCGCGCAGACCGAGCGTCAGTGCCCGGATGCCCTGGTAGCCGAAGGTGAACGCCGCCCACAGCGCGAGCAGCGAGCCGTCGCCGACCAGCGCGAGCAGCGGGAGGAAGACGAGCACGTTCACGACGCCGGCCAGCGCCAGGTACCGCGCGTCGCCGGCGCCGATCAGCACGCCGTCGAGCACGTACGCGAAGCCCGAGAGCGGTGTGCCGATCGCGAGCACGAGCAGCAGCGGCGGCAGCAGCGCGAGCACCGCCGCGTCGCCGGTGAAGACGAACCCGAGCACCGGCGAGGCGAGCGCCAGCAGCGCCCCGAGCGCAAGCCCGCCGCCCACGCCGAGCACCATGAGCCGACGCGTCACGGCGCGCACGCGCCCGACGTCGCCGGATCCGAGCCCGTGACCGACCATCGCCTGCCCGGCGATCGCCAGCGCGTCCAGGGCGAAGGCCAGCGTGCTGGTCAGGGTCATGGCGATCTGCAGGGCGCCGAGCTGCGGGGTGCCGAGGCCCGCGGCGATGACGACCGGGGCGATCACGGCGACGCGCAGGCTGACCGTGCGCAGCAGCATCCATCCGCCGTCCATCGCCGTGCGCAGCACGCCGCCGAACCCGGGCCGCAGCGGAGCGCCGGCCGCCCGTGCCGCCCGGACGGCGATGACCGCGTAGACCGAGGCCATGCCCCACTGCGCCACGACGGTGCCGGCGGCCGAGCCGGCCAGGCCCCAGCCGAAACCGTAGAGGAACAGCGCGTTCAGCGCCGCGTTCGCCGCGAAGCCCGCGCCGGCGACGATCAGCGGCGTGCGGGTGTCCTGCAGTCCGCGCAGCAGGCCCGTCGCCGCGATGACCAGCAGCATCGCGGGGATGCCGACCAGCGAGACGAGCAGGTACTCGGTGGCCGCCGCCGTCACCGCCGCATCGGCGCCGAACAGCGCGAGCAGGGGAGCGGATGCGACGAGCCCGGCCAGCGCGACCAGCAGCCCCAGCCCCAGCGCCAACCAGAGCCCGTCGATGCCGGCCCGCACCGCACCGGTCGGGTCGCCGGCGCCCAGACGGCGGGCGACGACCGGGGTGGTCGCGTAGGCGAGGAAGACGAGCAGGCCGATGGTGGTGTGCAGCACGGTGCCGGCGAGCCCGAGGCCCGCGAGAGGCACGGCGCCGAGATGGCCGACGAGCGCGGTGTCGGTGAGCAGGAAGAGGGGCTCGGCGATGAGGGCCCCGAGGGCGGGCAGCGCGAGGCGTCCGATCTCGCGATCGAGGGACCGGGTGGAGGTGCTGCGCAGTGCCATCGACTCCGCACCCTAGCCCGGCCCGGCCGCGGTGGGCGCCGCTAGGGTGGGCCGCATGAGCGGCACCCCCGAATCCGAGCTCTTCGCCCGTCTCGTCGACCTCGGGGCGCTGCTGGCCTACGAGCACCGGCTGCAGCTGGACGAGGTGCTCGGCGAGACCGCCTTCGCGGCCGACGTCGTCGAGGGCACCCTGCGGCTCGAGGGCACCGTCGGGCGCTCGATCGAGACGCAGCTGCACCTGCTGGGCACCGCCGCGCCGGGGCCGGCCACCTGGCTCTGGTCCTGGGCCAACCCGGGCGAGCTGCCCGCGCCCGTCTCCCAGCTGGCCCGGCAGCTGCGCGCCTACGGCGAGGAGCACGGCGTGCCCGAGTTCACCGAGCCGGAGCGGCCGCTCGACGGCGAGAGCACCTGGCGCCGCCTCGGCATCGCGGCCGGGCTCGCGCTGCGCAGCCCGCGCACCGTCTTCCCCGGCCCGATCGAGGGCGGCACCGTCGCGGTGCTGCTCGTCGACGACGAGCGTCTCGCGCTGCCCGGCCCCACCGTCGCGCGCACGCTGCGGGTGCTGCGGGAGGGCATCGGCAGCACGGAGCTGCGCTCGCACTCGGCGGCGCTGACCCGCTACGCCCAGGACCGCGGCATCGAGCTCGACTGGAACGGCGGCGAGCCCGTGCTGCGGCTGCCCGACGGGCGCATCACGGTGCGCCTCGACCACGCGCTGGACCGGATCGCGCAGCTGACCGGCTCCGCAGCCTGAGCACAGGCCGAGCGACCTACGATCGGGAGCACCCCACCGCCTTCCCGAGAGGAACCCGCCGCGCATGAGCAAGGCCGCCAAGATCAACATCGCCATCGTCGCGGGCCTCGTGCTGCTGCTCGGAGCGGTGATCGCGGTGATCGTGGCCGTCAGCGGCGCGAATCAGCAGCCTGCGGCATCCGGCGACCTCGACCCGGCGCTCATCGAGAACGCCGACTCCCACGTGCTGACCGACCCGGCCGATGCGCAGGTCACCGTCGTCGAGTTCCTCGACTTCCAGTGCCCCGGCTGCGGCGACCTCGAGCCCACGATGCAGGAGCTGCGCGCCGACCTCGGCGACGAGGTGCGCTTCGTCGTGCGCAACTTCCCGCTCATCGACATCCACCCCAACGCCGTCGACGCGGCGATCGCCGCCGAGGCCGCCGCCGACCAGGACGCGTACGCGGAGATGCACGACGCGCTCTTCGCGAACCAGGACGAGTGGACCGGCCTCGACGACGCCACCGACTACTTCCGCGACCTCGCCGACGAGCTCGGTCTCGACCTCGACGCCTACGACGCCGCGGTCGCCGACCCGGCCACCGAGGAGCGGGTCATGGCCGACCGCTCCGACGCTCTCGAACTGGGCCTGCAGGGCACGCCGAGCATCATCGTCGACGGTCAGCTGGTGCGGCTGCAGCAGCTCAGCGACGTGCGCACGGCCATCGAGGCGGCGCTCGCGGAGTAATCCTCCGCTGCTTCCAGGTCTCGCGTCGGGCGTCGCGCCTAGGCTGGCCGCATGAGCGACCTCCTCCCCGCCGGCATCGATCGCGACGAGCTCGACGCGGAGGTGCGCCCGCAGGACGACCTCTTCCGCCACGTCAACGGCAAGTGGATCGAACGCACCGCGATCCCGAGCGACAAGGCGCGCTACGGCGCCTTCTACGCGCTGGCCGAGGAGGCCGAGCAGGCGGTCAAGGCGATCATCCTCGAGTCGCAGTCGGCGGAGCCCGGCACCGAGGCGCGCAAGATCGGCGACCTCTACGCCTCCTTCATGGACGAGGCGCGCATCGACGCCCTCGGCACCGCGCCCCTGGCGCCGCTGCTCGCCGAGGTCGACGCGATCGACGACCGCACCTCGCTGCTCGCGACCCTCGGCCGCCTCGAGCGCCAGGGCATCAGCGGCGCCGTGCACCTCTTCGTCGACAACGACCCGGGGGACCCCGACCGCTACCTCGTCTTCCTGCACCAGGGGGGCCTCTCGCTGCCCGACGAGTCCTACTACCGCGAGGAGTCCTTCGCGGAGGTGCGCGCGAAGCACCGCAGCCACGTCGAGCGGATGCTGGCCCTCGCCGGCCTGGACGGCGCGGCCGAGCGCGCCGAGCGCATCGTCGCGCTGGAGCACGTGCTCGCCGCGAGCCACTGGGACAAGGTGCGCGCCCGCGACAGCCAGGCCTCGTACAACCTGCGCGGCTGGGCCGAGGTGCTCGAGGCGACCGCCGCGGTCGACCTCGACGTCTGGCGCGAGGCCATCGGAGCCCCCGAGCGCGTCTTCGACGAGGTGGTCGTGCGCCAGCCCGAGTACCTCGAAGCGGCCGCCCGGGCGCTCGCCGAGCAGCCCCTCGAGGCGTGGGCCGACTGGCTGCGCTGGCAGATCGTGCGCGCCTACTCGCCCTACCTGCCGAAGGCGTTCGCCGAGGCGAACTTCGACTTCTACGGCCGCACGCTCACCGGCACCCCCGAGCAGCGCGTGCGCTGGAAGCGCGGCGTCTCCTTCGTCGAGGGCTCGCTCGGCGAGGCCGTCGGCAAGGTCTACGTGGAGCGGCACTTCTCGCCGACCGCGAAGGGCGCGATGGACGCGCTGGTCGCGAACCTCATCGAGGCGTACCGCCGCTCGATCGTGGATCTCGAGTGGATGACCGACGAGACCCGCGAGCGCGCGCTCGAGAAGCTCGGCAAGTTCACCCCCAAGATCGGCTTCCCCGACCGCTGGCGCGACTACACGAACCTCGCCGTCGACGCGGGCGACCTGGTGGGCAACGTGCAGGCGGCGAACGAGTTCGAGTTCCAGCGCGAGCTCGGCAAGATCGGCGGCCCGATCGACCGCGACGAGTGGTTCATGACGCCGCAGACGATCAACGCCTACTACAACCCCGGCTTCAACGAGATCGTGTTCCCCGCTGCGATCCTGCAGTACCCGTTCTTCGACGAGGCGCGGGACGCGGCCGCGAACTACGGCGCGATCGGCGCGGTGATCGGGCACGAGATCGGCCACGGCTTCGACGACCAGGGCTCGCGCTACGACGGCGACGGCAGGCTGACGGACTGGTGGACGGATGCGGACCGCGCGGCCTTCGAGCAGCGCACGGCGAGCCTCATCGCCCAGTACGACGCGCTCGCCCCGGCGCAGACCCCGGAGCACCACGTCAACGGCGCACTGACCATCGGCGAGAACATCGGCGACCTCGGCGGCCTGGGTATCGCCTGGCTCGCGTACCTGATCTCGCTCGACGGCGAGGAGCCGCCGGTGATCGACGGGCTGACCGGCGCGCAGCGATTCCTCATCTCCTGGGCGCAGGCCTGGCAGACCAAGGCCCGGGACGAGGAGGTCGTCCGGCTGCTCGCGATCGACCCGCACTCGCCGAGCGAGTTCCGCTGCAACCAGATCGTGCGCAACCTGCCCGTCTTCTACGAGGCGTTCGGGGTGACGGAGCAGGACGCCCTGTGGCTGCCCGCCGACGAGCGGGTCGCCATCTGGTGAGCGACGCCACGCCCGCGCTGCGCCGCGACCGTCGCCGGTCGCGCGACCGCGGGCGCCATCGCGGCGAGGCCTCCCCGGACTTCGCGGTGACCTTCGCGCGCCTCGGTGAGCTCGCCTACACGGGCGCGCAGGTCTCGGCGAGCGTGCGGGTCGTCGGTCGCACCGCGGAGGACGACCGCTCGCTGCTCGCCGTGGACGACACCGTGGCGATGCCGACGGCCAGCATCGGCAAGGTGCTGCTGCTCATCGAGGCCGCGGCGCGCATCGGCGAGGGGCGCGTGCCCGGGCTCGGGGTGCTCGATCGCACGGTGGCCGACGCGGCCGCCGACTCGGGCATCTGGCGCTACCTGCAGGCCTCCTCCCTGCCGACCGCGGACCTCGCGGTGCTCGTCGGTGCGCTCAGCGACAACCTGGCCACCAACGTGCTGCTGCGCGAGATCGGCCTCGACGCGGTGCGCACCCGGGCGGAGGCGCTCGGGCTGCGGCGCACGGCCCTGCTCGACCGGGTGCGCGACCGTCGCGGCCCGGACGACGCCCCGCAGCTGTCGGTCGGCAGCACCGCGGAGCTCGCCGGGCTGTTCGCCGCGCTGACCCGCGGTGAGGCCGTCGACCGGCTGACGAGCCACCGGGTGCTCGACTGGCTGTCGCTGGGGGCGGACCTGTCGATGACCGCATCCGCATTCGGCCTCGATCCGCTCGCCCACACCGGCACCGACCACGGGCTGCGGCTCAGCAACAAGACCGGCACCGACGATGGTCTGCGCGCCGAGGCCGGCGTGCTCACCGGGCCTCGCGGTCGTCTCTCGTACGCGATCGCCGTGCGCTTCGAGGACCGCAGCCTGGGCGACCGGCTGCGGGTGCTCTCCGCGATGCGCACCCTCGGCGAGGAGCTGCTCGAGTACGTGCACTGAGTCCCTGCCTGAGAGCAGGGTGCGTGCTCCCTGCATCCGCGGAGGGCCCGCCGGTACGCTGGGGAGCCCGCAACGATTGGAGCCCACATGCGCGGCAAGCTCATCCTCGTCACCGGCGTCGCCATCGGCTACGTGCTCGGCGCGAAGGCCGGACGCGAGCGCTACGAGCAGATCAAGAAGGGCGCTTCGCGGCTCTGGAACGACCCCCGCGTGCAGGGCCCCGTGCAGCAGGCCGAGGACTTCGCGAAGGACAAGGCCCCCGAGGTCGTCGAGTTCCTCGCGGACGGCGCCAAGAAGATCGTCGTCTCCGCTCGCGGCGCCAGCCGCAAGGGCGCTGAGAAGGCCGCGGATGCGACCAGCACCGCCGCTTCGAAGGCCAGCACCGCCGCGTCGAAGGCGAAGACAGCGGCCAAGTCGACCGCCCGCAAGACCACCGCGAGCAGCAGCACGAGCACCCGCTCGACCGCCGCGAGCACCGCGGACGAGTCCTGATCCGCGCAGCACGACCGGAGGAGACCCCATGAGCAAGAGCACGACCGAGGAGCGCCGATCGCTCGGCAGCCTCATCTCGTCGCTGCCCGGCCTCGTGACCGACCTGTTGAAGGCCGAGTTCACCAACCTGCAGCGAGAGATCGTCGGCAAGCTGAAGGCCATCGGCATCGGCGTCGCCTTCTTCGTCGTCGCGGCGGTGCTCGCCTTCTTCATGCTGGGCGTGCTGCTCGCAGCCGCCGTGCTCGGCTTCGCGACGATCATGCCGGGCTGGGCGGCCGCGCTCACCGTGGCGGGCATCATCCTGATCGTCATCATCGTGCTCGTGCTGATCGGCGTGAACCGGCTCAAGCACGGCGTGCCGCCGGCACCGACCGAGACCATCGAGAGCGTGAAGGACGACGTGCGCGCCCTCAAGGGCCTGCCGAGCTCGAACGCGGAGGAGACCCGATGAACGACGCCGTCAAGGCCCGGGCCGAGCTCGAGGCCGTCCTCGACGAGCTCGAGGACCGCATCAACCCGGCGAAGGTCGCCGCGCGCACCAACGCCAAGCTGCGCCGCTCGTACCGGCGCAACCCCGGCGCCTGGACGGCCGGCGCCGCCGCGGTCGTCGTCGTGGCCGGAGGGGCGCTGCTCCTGCTGCTGCGCCGCGGCTGATCCGGCCGCGTCGAGAGGAACTCGTTATCCGGCGCGCTTGGACGCGGTGCGCTCCAGGGGAGATGATGGGGGTCATGATCCGTTCCGCCGCGCCCGCACCACCCGTCCGCAGTTCGCGCGATCGCGTGAGCCTGCGCGGGGACGCGTGAGGGCCGGGGCTCCGGCCAAGCCGCTCGCGGGCTGGAACGTGCTGGTGCCGCGCGGCGGCGCCTGGGGCGACTCGGTCGCCGCGCTGCTGCGCGCGCAGGGCGCCTCGCCCGTCGTCGCGCCGCTGATCAACTTCGCGGCCGCCGACGACGGCGCCGCGCTCGATTCCGCGCTGCGCGAGCTGGCCGACGGCGCCTTCGACTGGATCACCGTCACGAGCGCCACGACCGTCGACGTGCTCGCCTCGCTGCGGGCCGTGGTGCCGGAGCGCACCCGCATCGCGGCGGTCGGCGAGACAACCGCCGCGGCGCTCTCGGCTGCCGGCTACCGGGCCGACTTCGTGCCGAGCGACGACAACTCCGCCAGCGGCATGCTCCGCGAGTGGGTGGAGCTGCCCTCGAGCGCCGAGCCGCAGCGCATCCTCGCTCTGCGCTCCTCCATCGCCAAGCCCGTGCTCACCGCGGGCCTGCGGCGCATGGGCAACGACGTCGAGTCGGTCGTCGCCTACCGCACCGTCGGTGTGGCCGCGCCGCAGGGCGTCGTGCAGCAGGTCGCCGAGGGCGCGCTGCAGGCCATCATGGTGACCTCGGGCAGCGTGGCGGAGCAGGTGCACGCCCAGTTCGGCGAGGTGCCCGAGCGCACTATCGTCGCCTGCATCGGACCGACGACGGCAGCGGATGCACGCCGATACGGCCTGCGCGTCGACCTCGTCGCCGAGACCCCGGGCGCGCAGTCGCTCATCGACGCGCTCGTGGCCGCCGCGCGCTGACGGCACCACGACGCATTCGCGCCGCCGCTCTCCGCTGCGCCCGCGTTCCCGACGCGTCGCGGACGCTCACGCGCGGACGTCGACGACCGTCCGACCGCGCACGTCGCCGGCGAGGATGCGCTCGGCGAGGTCCGGCGCCTCCGCCAGCGGGATCGTGGTGCTCAGCGATCGCAGCAGCGACCGGTCGAGATCGACCGACAGTCGTTCCCAGGCCTCGTGGCGCAGCCCGATCGGCGCCTGCACGGAGTCGATGCCGGCGAGCGTCACCGCCCGCAGGATGAAGGGCAGCACCGTGGCGGGCAGGTCGGGCCCCTGCGCCAAGCCGCAAGCGGCGACGGCTCCGCCGGCGCGGATCGACGCGAGCGCCCCGGCGAGGGTCGTGGAGCCGACCGAGTCGATCGCGCCCGTGAAGCGCTCGGAGCGCAGCGGCTTGCCCGGCTCCGACAGCGCGGCGCGGTCGACCACCTCGGCGGCGCCCAGGTCGCGCAGGTAGCCGGCCAGCGCATCCTCTCGCCCGGTGGAGGCGATCACCCGGCGACCGCTGGCGGACAGCAGGGCGATCGCGATGGAGCCGACGCCGCCTGCGGCGCCGGTGACGAGCACGTCGCCGCCGAGCACCGAGCCGGGGCCGTAGGGGCTCGTGGCGTCGAGGCGCTCGAGGGCCAGGACGCCGAGCATGGCCGTGAAGCCGGCGGTGCCGATGGCCGCGGCCTCCCAGGTGGAGATCGTCTCGGGCAGCCGCAGCAGGTGCTCCGCGTGCACCGCGGCGACCTCGGTGAGGCCGCCGTCGACGCGCTCGCCGAGGCCGGAGCCGGTGAGCACCACGCGGTCGCCGGGGGTGAAGCCGGAGTGCTCGGAGGTGCGCACGGTGCCGGCCAGGTCGATGCCCGGCACGAGCGGATGCGCGCGGATCACCCCGGGACGGCCCGCCATCGCGAGCCCGTCCTTGTAGTTGACGCCCGAGTACTCCACGTCGACGAGCACCTCGCCGCTCGGCTCGGGCCGATCGTCGAGGATCGTGACGATCCGCTCGTCCTGCCGTTCGACCACCAGTGCTCGCATGGGGCCAGTCTGCGCGCCGTCCCTGCGCGCTATCCGAACAGGATGGCGGCCTCGTCGTAGCGCTCGCCGGGAACGGTCTTGAGCTCGCCGAGCGCGTCCTCGAAGCTGACGTGCACGATGTCGGTGCCGCGCAGGGCGACCATGCGGCCCCAGCGCTGCGCGACGACCGAGTCGATGGCGCTCATGCCGAGACGGGTCGCGAGCACGCGGTCGTAGCTCGTCGGGGTGCCGCCGCGCTGGATGTGGCCGAGGGTGGTGTTGCGGGTCTCGATGCCCGTCGCGTCCTCGATCAGCGGGGCGAGCAGGTCGCCGATGCCGCCGAGGCGGGGGCGGCCGAAGGCGTCGAGGCCGCGCTCGGAGTGCGCGTCGTCCATGGTGTCGAGCTTGAAGCCCTCGGCGACGACGACGAGCGGCGAGCGACCGCGCTCCGCGGCCGAGCGCACCCAGTCGGTGATCTGCGCCATGCTCGTCTTGCGCTCGGGGATGAGGATCGCGTGCGCGCCGGCGGCCATGCCGGAGTGCAGGGCGATCCAGCCGACGTGGCGGCCCATGACCTCCGCCACCATGCAGCGGTGGTGCGAGTCGCCGGTGGTGCGCAGGCGGTCCATCGAGTCCGTTGCGATCTGCACGGCGGTGTCGAAGCCGAAGGTGTAGTCGGTGGCGCTGAGGTCGTTGTCGACCGTCTTGGGCACGCCGACGATGTTGATGCCCGCATCCGTCAGCCGCTTCGCCGCGGCCAGGGTGCCCTCGCCGCCGATGGCGATGAGCGCGTCGACGCCGTTCCTCTCGAGCACCTCCTGCACGCGCTCGACGCCGCCGCCCTCGCTGAAGGGGTTGGTGCGACTGGTGCCGAGGATCGTGCCGCCCTGCTTCGAGATGCCCTGGATCTCGTTGCGGGTGAGCGGCATGGTGTCGTCATCGACGAGGCCGCGCCAGCCGTCCTTGAAACCGATGAAGTCGAGGCCGTGGATCTCGGTGCCCTTGCGGACCGCGCCGCGGATGACGGCGTTGAGGCCGGGGCAGTCGCCGCCGGAGGTGAGGATGCCGATGGTCATGGCATCATCCTGGCGCAAAGTGCTGGACGGCGCGGAGACGGTCGGATGCTGGATGGGGACCGATACCCGTGGCGAGCGCTTGCCCGGCTTCGCTAAGGTCTGGCTGTCCCCACAGCTGGGGGCGTCCATCACGGGAGGGAACCCAACATGACGAACTACAGCGCTCCGCAGCCCGCCGCCGGCACCGGCGAGGACCCGGGCAAGACCCTCGGCATCGTCGGCCTCGTGCTGGCGATCGTGGCCCCGCTGATCGGCCTCATCGTGAGCATCATCGCTCGCAACAAGTCCAAGCAGGCCGGCTTCCAGAACGGCCTCGCCAAGGCCGGCATCATCGTGTCGATCATCCTCATGGTGCTCTACGTCGTCCTCATCGCCGTCTCGTTCGCCATCGGCTTCGCGGCGATGGACGCCGGCGTCACCACGTACTGACGCCGACGGCGGGGGTTCCCCCTGCGGTACCAGAGGACTCAGACCGACAGCGGCGGTCGCTCCACACCCGGGGCGACCGCCGCTGCCGCGTCGTGGCCCAGCTCGATGATGCGGTTCGCCGCGTCGACGTGCACGATGCGCGGCTCGATCGCCCGCGCCTCCTCCGGGGTCGCCTGCGCGTAGGCGATGAGGATGACGATGTCGCCCACGTGCGCGAGGTGCGCCGCGGCGCCGTTGATGCCGATCACACCCGAGCCGCGCTCGCCGGCGATCGTGTACGTGTCGAGGCGCGCGCCGTTGGTGACGTCGACGATGCTGACGAGCTGACCGGGCAGGATGCCGGCGGCGTCGAGCAGATCGAGGTCGACGGTGATCGAGCCGACGTAGTGGAGATCGGCGTGGGTCACCGTCGCGCGGTGGATCTTGCCGGTGAGCATGGTGATGAGCATCAGGGTCCAGGGTACGCCGGGTGGGCGGGGCAGCGGACGTCCGCGTGCTCGTCGCAGACGACCAGCTCGGTGCGGCAGGACGGGTCCGCGCAGTTCTCCAGGCGAGCGGACGGCGTGCCGCAGCGCACGCAGGACGAGACGACCGCCGCATCCTCGCTGAAGGTCACGGCCTTGCGGCCGTCGAAGACGTACACCGAGCCCTGCCAGAGCCCGGCGTCGCCGTAGCGCTCGCCGTAGCGCAGGATGCCGCCGTCGAGCTGGTACACCTCGCGGAATCCGCGCTCGACCATGAGGCTCGAGAGCACCTCGCAGCGGATGCCGCCGGTGCAGTACGTGACCACCGGCTGGTCCTTGAGGTGGTCGTAGCGGCCGCTGTCGAGCTCGGCGACGAAGTCGCGGGTGGTCTCGACCGGCGGCACGACCGCATCAGCGAAGCGACCGATCTCGGCCTCGACGGCGTTGCGGCCGTCGAAGAAGACGACCTCCTTCTCGGCGACGAGCTCGTGCAGCTGCTCGGGGCTGAGCCGGGTGCCGCCGCCGACCACGCCGTGGTCGTCGACGCGCAGCGCCCCCGGGGCGCCGAAGCTGACGAGCTCGGGGCGCACCTTGACGCTGAGCTTCGGGAAGTCGCCGCCCTCGCCCTCGCCCCACTTCTCGTCGAGGTCGCCGAAGTACTCGCGCGTGGCGCGCAGGTAGCGCTTCACGTCGGGCAGGTCGCCGCCGACCGTTCCGTTGATGCCGTGCGGCGAGACGATGATGCGCCCGGTGAGGCCGAGCGACTCGCAGAGGGTGCGCTGCCAGAGGCGGATCGCCTCCGGGTCGGCCAGGGGCCGGAACGCGTAGTAGAGCAGGATCTTGGGCACGGCCACCGGGCAAGCGTAGGCGAGCGGATGCGCGCTTGTGCGGCGTCGACAATGGAGCCCCGCATCCGCTGGAGGTCTCGTAGGGTGGCGCGGTGAACATGTACCTGCGCGTGCTCTGGCACACCTGGCTCGCCCGGCGCGGGCAGCGGATGAGCGTCTGGGATGTCGCCCGCACCGCGTTCCGCGTGCTGCCGGCCGACCTCGACATCTACAAGCACGTCAACAACGGCCGCTACCTCTCGATCATGGACCTCGGCCGGCTCGACTGGATGCTGCGCACCGGCCTCTGGCCGGAGTTCGAGCGCCGCGGCTGGTACCCGGTCGTGGCGGCGTCGTCGATCGCCTACCGACGCTCGCTGACGCTCTGGCAGCGCTTCAGCGTCGAGACGAAGTTCATCGGGGTCGATGCGCGAGCGTTCTACGTGGAGCAGCGCTTCGTGCGCGGCGGGCAGGTCTACGCCACGGGCATCGTACGGGGGCGGATGCTCAGCCGGGCGGGCGGGATCGTCACGAACGAGGAGCTCTTCGCGGTCACCGGTGAGCCGCCGGCGGACCTCGTGCTGCCGGAGTGGATCGCGCGCTGGGCGGCGGACTCCGCGCTGCCGCCGTCGAAGGCGGATGCTCCGAGCGTGTGGTGAGCCGGCGCTACGCTGCCCTCATCATCCCTCCGACGAAGGAGTCATCGTGGCGTTCCAGTCGTACCTCGACGCGGTCGAGAAGAAGACCGGCCTCACCCCGCGTCAGCTGGTCGCGATCGCGCAGGAGAAGGGCCTCGCCGAGCCCGGCGTGAAGGCCGGCGAGATCCTCGCCTGGCTGAAGGACGACTACGAGCTCGGCCGCGGGCACGGCATGGCCATGGTGCACGTGATCACCAAGGGCCCGACGATCAGCGACAAGCACGTCGGCAAGCCCGGCCCGCACGGCGACGAGTCGAGCGAGCTGTGGCTCGACGGGGCCGCGAGCAAGCCCGCGGACTGGGGCTCGCAGGGCTGAGGCGCGCTACGCCCCCTCCAGCACCGCCATCGCGGCGCTGTGACCGCCGAGCCCGCTGACGCCACCTCCTCGGCGACTGCCGGATCCGCAGAGCAGCACGCGGTCCCATCCGCTCGCCACGCCCCAGCGCTCCGCGGCCGACTCGGCAGGCGACTCGAGGAACGGCCAGTCGAGGCCCCCGTGGAAGATGTCGCCGCCCGCCATGGCGAGATCGCGCTCCAGGTCGGCGGTCGTCTTCGTCTCGATGCAGGGCAGCCCGTGCTCGTCGGTGAGCAGCACGTCGGCGAGCGGTTCGTCGAGCACGCTCTCGAGGCTCGCCACGACGGCGCGGCCGAGCTCGCGGCGCAGGCGCTCGGGGCCGTGCTGCCGGGCGAGGCGGTGCGGGGTGTGCAGCCCGAAGGCGGTGAGGGTGTGCGCTCCGGTCTCGCGGAGCCGCGGGGCGAGGATGCTCGGATCGCTCAGGGAGTGGCAGTAGACCTCGAGCGGCAGCGGCTCGGGCACGGTGCCGGCGGCCGCCGCGGCGTGCGCGCGGCCGAGCTGCTCGTAGCCCTCGTTGACGTGGAAGGTGCCGGAGAACGCGGCCCGCGCGTCGACGCCCGGCTCGCGCAGCTTGGGCAGCCGGCGCAGCAGCAGGTTGACCTTGACCTGCGCGCCCTCGGGCTCGCTCGTCGTCGCCCCCGTGACGAGGCGCTCGAGCACGGCGGGGGCCACGCCGGCGAGGATGCGGTCGGCGCCGAGCCGGTGCTCCGCGTCGCCGTGCCGGTAGGTCACCGCGCCGTCGGGGTCGATCGCCGTGACCTCGGCGCCCGTCACGATCGTCGCGCCGGCCCGGCGGGCGGCCCGCTCGAGCTCAGAGGCGACCGCGCCCATGCCGCCGATCGGCACGTTCCACTCCCCGGTGCCGCCGCCGATCACGTGGTAGAGGAAGCAGCGGTTCTGCGCCAGGGAGGGGTCGTCGAGGGCGGCGAAGGTACCGATCAGCGCATCCGTCGCCACGACGCCGCGCACGAGGTCGCTGCGGAAGCCGCCCTCGATGAGCTCCGCGATCGGCCGCTCCGCGATGCCCGTCCAGAGCTCCTCGTCGTCGACCGCGGCGGCGAGCTCGGCGCGCAGCGGCAGCGGCTCGGTCATGGTCGGGAAGACGGCGGCGGCGAGGCGTTCGAGGCGCTCGCCGAAGCGCTGCCAGCGCCGGGCGTCGCCGCGGCCCGCGATGGTGCGCAGCGAGGCGTCGGTGGCGCGCGCATCCGCTCGATCGATCAGCAGGCCGGTGCGCTCGCCGGGCACGGGCGTGTACGAGGAGTAGCGCCGGCGGGCCAGTCGGATGGAGAGGCCGAGCTCGTCGACGATGCGCTGCGGCAGCAGGCTGACGAGGTACGAGTAGCGGCTGAGGCTGGCGTCGACGCCCGCGAAGGCCCGCTGGGAGACGGCCGCGCCACCGACATGGTCGAGGCGCTCGAGCACCGTGACCTCGCGGCCGGCCCGGGCGAGGTAGGCGGCGGCGACGAGGGCGTTGTGCCCGCCGCCGACGATCGCGATGCGCTGTGCGGTCACGTTGCGAGCCTAGGACGAGCGGATGCGCGGGGCGGGGATGCGCGCCGGGGTCGGGCTGGTCGTCGCGCGGAGTGGGCTGTGCAGCAAGTCAGCGTCGAAGCGACGAGTCAGCAGCGCGGCCGGTGCTGAGTCGTCGCTTCGCTGCTGAGTCGCGGTGCGTCGGCGCATCTGCTGGTGGAGTCGCATTGGAGTGTCGCTCGTGGGTCCGCGGGCGGCGCATCCGCTCATCGAGTTCCGGCGAATGGTCGCTACGCGATGCATGAGGCGACCTTGTGCCGGAACTCGATGGGTTGCAGGGGTGCGGCGCGTCGAGTCGCCCGGTTCTACCGAGGTCGAGAGCGACTCGCCGACAGAAGTGGGCAACTCGGCGGAAGGAGAGGGGGGCGGGGAGCCGGGAGGGCGTCGGGCGAGAGCAGCGGAGGCCGGCGACGTCGCGCGGGGGAGGGCGCGGCGGAGGTCACGCGCCGAGGGCGGATCGGGCGTAGGCGAGGGCCTGGGTCGGGGTGACGCCCAGGCGCAGGATGCGGTCGGCGTAGGCGCGGGCGGCCTCCTGCGCGGCCTGCTCTCCGGGGTCGCCCTGTGGGCGGATGAAGGTGCCGTTGCGCCCGCGGGTCTCGATGAGGCCGTCGGCCTCGAGCTCGCGGTAGGCGCGGGCGACGGTGCCGGGGGCGACGCCGAGGTCCTCGGCCAGGCGGCGCACGGTCGGCAGCCGGGTGCCGGCGGTGAGGGAGCCGGCGCGCACCTGCTCGACGACCTGACCGCGCAGCTGCTCGAAGGGCGGGGTGGGCGACTTCGGGTCGATGGCGACGATCATCGTGCCGCCGCCTCGGTGGTGCCGGCGCCGGTGCCGACGAGCTGGGGCCAGAGTCGGCGCTGGTAGTGCTGGCCGGGCTTGGTGAGGAAGGCGATCGGGATGACCGCGACCACGGCGAGGAGGGCCAGCAGGAACATGCCGCCGCCCGCGCCGGCGGCGATCCACCCCGGCAGGGGCAGCTGCGAGAGCACGTGGAACGGCCCGGCGACGGCGCCGAAGAGGCCCGCGGTGAGCGGCAGGGTGAGGGTGTCGCGCAGCAGGCTGGAGCGCAGCGCGTCGTTCCAGGCGAGCTGCTGCGTGCTGCCGGCGGGCACGCTGCGGCGCAGCAGGCGACGGGCGTTGAGCTCCCACGCGATCACGGTGAGCACGACGAGCGCGGCGTAGCCGGCCCAGCCGATCGCGAGGGCGGAGAGGCCGCCGAGGGCCGCAGCGACGGAGCCGCCTCCGCAGAGCAGCACCGCGGCGCCGGCGAGCAGGCGCGAGCCCCAGAGCTCGAACGCCGGCACGTAGTCCTGGATGCGCGCCTCGCCGAAGCGTGCGACGCGCGGCGTGCCGTCGGGGACCCAGGGGCGGCCGGCGCTCGCGGAGACCGCGACGCAGAGGCCGACGCTGCCGTAGAGCACCAGCACGACGACGATGCCGGTGAAGGCGCCCGGGTCGATGCCCGCCAGGCTGACGCCCATGAGCACGAGCGCGGCGAGCACGAGGCCGCCGGCGAAGGAGAGCGATCGGGCCTGCACCCGGCGCAGCACCGAGCGGTCGACCTCCTGGGTGACCGCGAGGTTGACGGTCTTGGCGAAGCTGCGCACCGGGCCGGTGGCGGTCGAGCGCGGGAACGAGGTGGCGGCGAGCAGCACGCTGCCGATGGCGAGCACGAGCGCGATGATCTGCAGTGACGACATGACGGGCCTCCTTTTGTATCGGCTTTGTGCCATCGTACCGATACAAACCAGGAATGCAACCCGTTCGGGGGTCAGCTCCTCGGGAACTGCAGCGGTGGCGGCGTCCACGGCTGCACGAGCGGTGCGACGGCGGGGGAGAGGGCGCCGCGCAGCTGGCCGGTGAGGCCCTCGAGGAAGAGACCGTCCTGCAGCGCGCTCGGGCCCGCATCCGCCGCGCGCATCGCCGGCCAGAGCCCGGCGAGCAGCACGACGGTCATCGCCGCGAAGCCGGTGGCCGGGGCTCCGTGCATCGCCGGGAAGCTGCGCCGCACGAGCCCGGCCAGTCGAGCGCCGCGCTCGGCGACTCGGGCGTCGACCTCGGCGGCCAACGGCTCCGGAACGTTGCGGCGCAGCACGGCGTCGAGGTTGGCGAGCAGCTCGCAGAGCAGCGGGCGGGCGCCGAGCGAGCGCGTGAGCAGCGCGGTGAAGCCGCTGTCACCCGAGAGGCCCGGGCCGGGCA
Source organism: Microbacteriaceae bacterium PS02343 (assembly GCA_029959365.1). Lineage (GTDB taxonomy): Bacteria > Actinomycetota > Actinomycetes > Actinomycetales > Microbacteriaceae > Arenivirga. The sequence continues at coordinate 192,450 of JASCOA010000001.1, forward strand.
GCCGGCCCTCGAGCTCGTCGAGCCAATCGCTCCACTCGGCGAAGAGCACCTCGAGGAACACCATCTCGCGGGTCGGGAAGTAGCGCAGCACCGCCGACTTGGCGACGCCCGCCCGCTCCGCGATCTCCCGCAGGCTGGCCTGGGCGACCGGATGCACGGCGAGCGTCGCGCTCGCGGCCTCGAGGATCGCGGTGCGCCGGGCCTCGATCTGCTCGGGGCGCCGGGCCCGCTGGAACTCCACGAGGCCAGAGTAGCGGACCAGCGGTCCGTAATACAGCGGAACGTCGGTCCGTCAACCGTGTCCGAGGATGCGGTCCACGAGCGGGCCGCCGAACTTGGCTTGCGGGTCGCGAGCGGCGACGAGGTCGCGGAAGTCCTGCATCCGCTCGTATCGGGGCGCCGTCGGGAACTGCTCGTCGTAGACCTTGCCCCAGTGCGGGCGCACCTCGAAGGGCTCGAGCGCCGCCTGGATCGCGGGCAGCAGCGCGTGCACCGCGGCGGGCAGGTTCTTCCAGGTGAAGTGGATGCCGAGGGTGTCGCGTCGGTACGCGCCGCTGAGCCAGAGCTCGTCGGCCGCCACCGTGCGCAGCTCGGTGATGAGCAGCGCCGGGGCGATGGACTCGCCGAGCGCCCGCACCGCGCTGAGCGCCTCGCGCGCGGCGGCGCGCGGCACGAAGAACTCGCTCTGGATCTCATCGCCGGCGCTCGGGGTCGCGTCGAGGCGGAAGTGCGGCAGCTGGTGCGCCCACGGGCCGGGGCGGCCGCCCTGCAGCGTCGAGTTGCCGCTGTCGCTGGTGTCGACCGCGTCGCCGTCGCCGGCCTGCTCGCCCTCGGCCGCCCGCGCGCCGAAGCGCTCGGCGGGGATCGGGCCCGTGCCCTCCTCCATGCGGGTCTTCACCCAGAGCGACTTCGCGGTGCCGCCGAGCCAGTCGGTGAAGACGCTGACGCTGTAGCCGGCGCCGCTGACGGCGTCGAAGTCGTCGAGCAGGGCGTCCCAGGGCAGCTCGGTGAAGACCTCCTGGCGCACCTGGAAGCTCGGCTGCGTGTCCAAGGTGATGCGGCTGACCGGGCCGAGGGCGCCGAGCGCCACCACCGATCCGTCGAAGGCGGGGTCGCCGCGGCGGACGGTCCAGAGCGAGCCGTCCGGGGCGATCCGCTCGATGGCGCGCACGGCCGTCGAGAGCGACCCGTTCGTGTTGCCCGAGCCGTGGGTGCCCGTGGCGGTGGCGCCGCCGATCGAGATGTGCGGCAGCGAGCCGAGGTTGTGCAGGGCCCGGCCGCGCTCCTCGAGCCACGCCGCGAGCACGCCGTAGCGGGTGCCGGCGCCGACGGTGACCGCGTCGCCCTCGAGCACCGGCTCGGCCGGCACGTCGAGCAGGCTGAGCAGCGCGCCGTCGGTGTCGGCGAGGCCGTTGAACGAATGGCGGGTGCCCAGCGAGCGGATGCGCGGGCTGGCCGCCACGAGCTCCTGCGCCTCGGCGATCGTGGCCGGCGCGTGCACGCGCGTCGCGCCGAAGACGTGGGTGCCCGACCAGGTGGCGCCGGGGCTCTGGACTGCGTCGTCGCTCATGGCGATCAGCCTCGCACGTGCAGCGCGATCGTGCGCTCCTCGCCTCCGCTCGTGACGGTGACGGTGATCGCACCGGCCGCGGTCGGGCGGATCACGGCGATGGCGCGGCCGTCGAAGGTCGTGGTGCGCTCGTCGAGGTACGACTCGGTGGTGTCGGGCCGCGCACTGCCGAGGCCGAGCAGCTCGCCCGCGCCCTCGACCCGCACGACGACCTCGCGGTCGCGGTCGGGCACGACGAGACCCGCGGCGTCGGCCAGCTCGATCTCGACGTGCGCGAGATCGCCGGCGCCGAGGCGCAGCTCGGTGCGGTCGGCGCTCGCGGTCAGCGCCGCCTCGCCGGCGGTGCGCAGCACGTGGCGACCGGTCTCGACGCCGCCGCTGCGGGCGACGGCGACGAGCTCGCCGGGGCGGAAGGCGGTCTCGAAGAGCGCGCGGTAGCGGTGCTCGCGGCCGAGCGGGGCGGTGCCGAGCGAGACGCCGTCCTGCAGCAGCTCGACCTCCTCCGCGTCGCCGTAGACCTCGATCGTGACCGGGGTGCCGTCGGCGACGTCCCACGACCAGGTGCTCAGCGCATCCGTCCACGACCAGGGGCCGCCGGCCTGCAGCAGCCCGTCGAGTCGCGGGCGGCGCACGGCGAGGTAGGGGTCGCTGCGCAGGCCGAAGACGATCTCGCGGTAGTAGGAGGCGGGGCGGCGGTGGCCGGTGATGTCGAGGTCGCCGCACCAGGCCAGCTGGTACGGGTAGGGGCCGGAGGTGCCGGAGAAGGCGCCGCCCGTCTCGGTGTAGTCGATGCGGCCGATGCCGGCCTCGCCGAGGTAGTCCCAGCCGGTCCAGGTGAAGTCGCCGATGACGTGCGGCAGCTCCGCGACGAGGGGCCAGGAGAGGTCGATGCGGCTCGGGAAGGTCTCGCTGCCGACCGCGATGCGGTTCGGGAACCGCTCGCCGTCGCTCGCGTAGCGAGTCTCGCCGTAGTTGAAACCGGCGACGTCGAGCACCGCGAAGCTCTCCTCGGTGCGCTCGGTGACGAGGTCGCTCGCGACGAGCTCGCTCATCCTCGCGCCCATGCCGGCCATCTGGGCGTTGATGTCCTGGGGGCCCGCATCCGCATCGGCTCCGCCCATCGGCGGCAGCTCGCGGATGACCGAGACGAGCCCGTTGACACCGTTCGTCGTGAAGCGGCTCGGGTCGAGGCGGTGCAGCTCGTCGACGAGGAAGCGGCCGACGCGCGAGCCGTGCGGTCGCCCGGTCTCGGGGATCTCGTTGCCGATCGAGTAGAGCACCACGCTGGGGTGGTTTCGGTCCTTCGCGACCATGGCCGCGAGGTCGCGCAGCGCCCAGTCCGCGAAGGTCAGCGAGCCGTCGAAGGGGCTCTTTGACTCGTTCCACATGTCGAAGGCCTCGTCCATGACGAGCATGCCCTGCCGGTCGCAGGCGTCGAGCAGCGCGGGGCTGATCGGGTTGTGCGCGCTGCGGATGGCGTTGAAGCCGGCCTGCTTGAGCAGCCGCACGCGACGGTCCTCGGCGGCTGCGATGGAGCGGGCGCCGAGGACGCCGTTGTCGTGATGGATGCACGTGCCGCGCAGCTTGACGGCCTCGCCGTTGATGCGCAGGCCGTGCCTCGCATCGAGCTGCAGGCGGCGGATGCCGAAGACCGCGGTCTCGGTGTCGGCGCCGTCCGGGCCCGTGACCGTGACGACGGCCTCGTGCAGGGCGGGGGAGTCGGGGCCCCAGAGCGCGGGCTCGGCCACCCAGATGCGCTGCCGCGCGGTGCCGGTCTCGCCGGCGAGCAGGGTGATCGGGCTGCGGGCGGCGCCGACCACCGCGCCGTCGGGGCCGCGCAGCTCGGTCTCGACGAGCGCGGTGCGGGTGCGCGCGGAGTCGTTGACGACGCGGCTCTCGACCTGCACGATCGCGCCGGCCTCGTCGAGATCCGGCGTGGTGACGGTGACGCCGTCGACGTCGAGGTGCACCCGCGGGCCGCTGAGCAGGTGCACGTCGCGGTGGATGCCGAGGCCGGTGTACCAGCGGGAGTCCTTGTGGGCGCGGGCCTCGACGCGCAGCTCGGCGGTGCCGTCCTCGCGCAGGTAGGGGTCGAGCGGAACGCTGAAGCGCGAGTAGCCGCTGGGCCACTGACCGGCGAAGGCGTCGTTCACGAAGACCACGACGTCGCGGTACACGCCGTCGAGCACGAGGGTGTTCACGCGCTCGGGGTCGAGCTGCACGGAGCGGGTGTACTCCACCGCGCCGCCGGGGAAGTAGGCGCCGTGCTCCGCTGACGGCGCCTCGGGCGAGCGCGGCAGCTCGAGCATGGCGTCGTGCGGCAGGGTGACGGGCTTCGCGGGGGCGACGTCGCCGCCCACGCCGTCGAAGAGGCCGCGCTTGGGGGAGACGGTCCAGCCGTCGAGCAGGGGAGCGGATCGCATCGGTCGCCTTTGATCGATCGAATCCCCAACGGTCATGGGGATTTCATTGGGGCGACGGTAGCACGCCCCGCGCGGCTAGAGCGAGACCGTCGTCAGCAGGCGGAGGTGCGCGCGCAGCAGGGCGACGACGTCGACCGCATCCGGGTCGATGAGCCAATGCGTCTGCGCGCCGTCCCAGAGCGCGAACAGCGACGCCGCGGCGCTCGCCGGATCGACGCCCTCGCGCAGCAGGCCCGCATCCGCCATCGCCGCGAAGCCCTCCGTGAAGGCCTCGCGGGTCTGCGCGTGCCGGTCGCGGAAGGAGTCGGGATGCTCGGTGGTGATCGATTCGGCGGCGAGCACCGAGTAGAGGCCGATGCCGCCCGGGTTGCCGGCGTTGCGCTCGGCGAGGCGCAGCAGGGCGGCGGGGTACTGCTCCGGCGGCACCCGGTCGTCCCAGTGCAGCGCGGTGGCGTCGCGGTCGATCTTGTCGGCCAGCACCGCCTCGAGCAGGGCGCGCTTCGAGCCGAAGTGGTGCAGCAGCGAGGAGGGGTCGAGGCTCACCCGCGCCGCGATGTCCTTGAGGGATCCGGCGCGGTAGCCCGACTCGGCGAAGACCGCGGCCGCGGCGTCGAGGATCTCGCGCCGGCGCTCGGCGGTGCGCCGGTACGGGCCGCGCTTCTCGGTCACAGGTCGAGCGTGGAGATCTGCCGGAAGTAGCGCCGGAGCTCCTCGGCCATGTTGAGCGAGCTGCGGTCCATGAGCCACTGCACCTGCAGGCCGTCCATCATGGCGATCGTGCCGCGGGCCGCGATCGCGGGGCTCACGCCGGGGCGCAGGCCGCCGCCGGCCTCGACCTTGCCGAAGGCGACGGCGAGCGAGTTGCGGGTCCACTCGTAGCGGTTCTGGAAGTAGGCGTGCGCCGGGTGGTCGGGCGAGGTCGCCTCGGCCGAGAGCGTGCAGAACAGGTCGACGACGCCGGGCTTGGTCGTGTTGTAGGCGACCAGGGCGACGAGCCGCCGCAGCGCGGCGACGCCGTCGAGCTGATCCAGGGGCACGCGGCTGTAGGACAGCTCGTCGCGGCGCTCGAGGACGGCGATGAGCAGCGCGCTCTTGTTCTTGAAGTGGTGCAGCAGCCCGGCCTCGCTCATGCCCACCCGTTCGGCCACCGCGCGCAGCGCGCCACCGCGGAACCCGCCCTGGCCGAAGACCTCGAGGGCGGCGTCGAGGATCGCGGCGCGCGTCTCCTCGCTCTTGGCGTAGCTGCCGCGGGGGCGGCCGCGGCCCCGACCCGGCGCGCGCGCCGGCTCCTGCACGGTCGTCGCTGCATCCGTCATGGCGCCCTCCTGGCTCAGAGCGCCCAGGGTAATCGCTTCCCGAGGGGAGTGCCGTCGACGGTCGTCGAGGAGGGCTGCGGCGCTGCAGATCACGAGTCGAACACGACTCGAAATAAAAATCTAGTGACCATTCGGTTTTCGTGCTAGCGTCCCCGATCACAGCGATCCACTGGCGGATCGCACAGACCGAAAGGGACAACGATGTTCCGCTGGAAGGCCACAGCAGCCGCCGTCGCAGTCACCGCTCTCGCCCTCACCGGGTGCGCCGGAGCCGACGGAGGCTCCGGAGGATCCGGATCCACCACCCTCACCCTCGGGGCGATCTCCTCGCCCACCACCTTCGACCCGTCCGGTTCGGAGTGGGGCAACCGCGCCCCGTACTACCAGGCCGTGTTCGACACCCTGCTCCTCGCCACCCCCGAGGGCACCATCGAGCCGTTCCTCGCCACCGACTACTCGTACAACGAGGACAACACGGTGCTGACGCTCACCATCCGCGACGACGTCACCTTCAGCGACGACACCGCGCTGACCGCCGACGTGGTCGCGCAGAACCTGCTCCGCTTCAAGGACGGCGCCTCGCCCGACGCGGGCTACTTCGCCACCGTGCAGAGCGTCGAGGCCCCGGACGACACGACCGTCGTCATCACCCTCAGCGCGCCCGACCCCGCGTTCCTCAACTACCTCACCCGCGACCCGGGCCTGGTGGCGAGCGCCGAGTCGTTCGACAGCCCCGACATCGCGACCAACCCGATCGGCTCCGGCCCCTACGTGCTCGACACCGCGGCCACCGTCACGGGCACGAGCTACACGTACACGGCCAACCCGGACTACTGGAACAAGGACCTCCAGCACTACGAGAAGCTCGTCATCAACGTGCTGCAGGACCCGACGGCCGCGCTCAACGCGATCAAGGCCGGCGAGGCCAACGGCGTGAAGCTCGCCAACAACGACAACCTCGGCGAGGTCGAGGGCGCCGGCTGGACCGTGAACGCCAACGAGCTCGACTTCCAGGGCATGCTGCTGCTCGACCGCAGCGGCACGGTGGAGCCGGCGCTCGCCGACGTGCGGGTGCGCCAGGCCATCAACTACGCCTTCGACCGCGAGGGTCTGCTGCAGGCGCTCCAGGCCGGCAACGGCACCGTGACCACCCAGGTGTTCCCGGAGGCGTCGCCCGCCTACGACCCCGAGCTCGACGACTACTACACCTACGACCCCGAGAAGGCCAAGGAGCTGCTCGCCGAGGCGGGCTACGCCGACGGCCTCGTGCTGCAGCAGCCGTCGGCCGCCGCGCTCGGCGCGACGACCTACACGCTCATCGAGCAGCAGCTCGCCGACGTGGGCATCACGGTCGAGTACACCGACCCGGGCACGAACTTCATCGCCGACCTGCTGGCGCCGAAGTTCCCGAGCTCGTTCATGGCGCTCGAGCAGAACCCCGACTGGCAGCTCATCCAGTTCATGATCGCGCCCGGCGCCGTCTTCAACCCCTACGGTGCCGAGGACCCGGCGATCGACGCGCTGCTGACCGAGATCCAGTTCGGCGACGAGGCCACTCAGGCCGAGAAGGCCAAGGAGCTCAACCGCTACCTGGTCGAGCAGGCCTGGTTCGCGCCCTTCTACCGGGTGCAGGGCAGCTTCGGCACGGATGCGGACACCACGACCGAGATGCTGCCGACGAACGTCTACCCCGCCATCTACGACTTCAAGCCCAAGGCCTGAGTCGCCGGGGCCCGGGCCCCCCCCCCCCGGGGGGCCGGGGGCGCCCCCCCCCCCCCCCGCGCCGCCGCCCCCCCCCCAGGGCGGGGGGGCGCGGGCCGGGGCCCCCCCCCCGCGGGCGCCCCGGCCCCACCCCACCCCCGCGCTCGAATCCCCGCGACTCAAGGACGAGTAACGTGCTCACTTTCATCGTGCGGCGGCTCCTCTCCGGAGCTGTCCTGCTCTTCGTCATCACCACGGTGGCGTACACCCTCCTCTACCTCGGCGGCGGCGACATCGCCCGCCGCATCCTCGGTCAGAACGCGACGCAGGAGCAGGTGGCCGCCAAGGCCGCCGAGCTCGGCCTCGACAAGCCGCTGCTCGAGCAGTACGGCGGCTGGCTCTCGCAGGCCGTCACCGGCGACCTCGGCCGCTCCTGGTTCAGCGGCCAGCTCGTCACCGTCGGCGTCTCCAGCCGGCTCGCCGTGACCCTCTCCATCGTGATCGGCGCCGTGCTCATCGCCGCCGTGGTCGCCGTCACCCTGGGCGTGCTCGCCGCGGTGCGCGGCGGCGTCATCGACCGCATCGTGCAGTTCATCTCGGTGCTCGGCTTCGCGATCCCCGGCTTCCTCATCGCGCTCGGCCTGGTGCTCGTCTTCGCGATCAACCTCAAGCTCTTCAAGGCGACCGGCTACGTGCCGATCACCGAGTCGTTCGCCGGCTGGCTCGCCTCCGTCACCCTGCCCGTGGCGGCGCTCGCCATCGGCGCGATCGCCTCGGTGACCCAGCAGGTGCGCGGCTCGGCCACCGACGCGCTCAACCGCGACTACGTGCGCACCCTGCGCAGCCGCGGCCTCGGCAGCAACCGCGTCGTCTACAAGCACGTGCTGCGCAACGCCGGCGGCCCCGCGCTCGCCGTGCTGGCCGTGCAGTTCGTCGGCCTCGTCGGCGGCGCCGTCATCGTCGAGCAGGTCTTCGCCCTGCCCGGCCTCGGCCAGCTCGCCGTGCAGTCGACCACCAACGGCGACATCCCCAACGTGATGGGCCTCGTGCTCGCCACCGCCGTGATCGTGGTCGTCGTCAACCTCCTCATCGACCTCGCCCAGGCGGCGCTCAACCCGAAGGTGCGTCTCTCATGACCGAGCTCGTCGCCCCCGTGCCCGTCGTCTCGCCGACGCGCGCCAAGACCTCGCTGATGCGCCGCCTCGTGCGCAACCCCGTCGGCCTCACCGCGCTGTTCTTCCTCGCCCTCGTCGCCCTCGTCGCGGTCTTCGGACCGCTGCTCGCCCCCGCCGACCCCAACGCCGCCTCGCTGCAGACGATCCTGCTGGCACCTGGCGAGCAGGGCTACGTGCTCGGCGCCGACAGCGCCGGCCGCGACGTGCTCTCGCGCCTGCTCTCGGCGACGCAGATCAGCATCGGCGCGGCGCTCGTCGCCGTCGTCGTCGCCCTCGCGCTCGGCGTGACCGGCGGTCTGCTCGCCGGCTACTACGGCAAGTGGTTCGACAGCGTCTCCTCCTGGCTCACCGGCCTGATCATGGCCCTGCCCGGCATCGTCGTGCTGCTCGCGGCCCGCGCCGTGCTCGGCCCGTCGGTCTGGCTCTCGATGGCCATCTTCGGCGTGCTCATGTCGCCGGCGTTCTTCCGCCTCGTCTACGCCTCGGTCACCGCCGTGCGGAACGAGCTCTACGTCGACGCGGCCCGGGTCTCCGGCCTGCGCGACGGCCGTATCATCGCGCGGCACATCCTCTCGGTGGTGCGGGCGCCCGTCATCATCCAGGCGGCCATGATCACCGGCATCGCGATCGCGATCCAGTCCGGCCTGGAGTTCCTGGGCCTCGGCGACCTCTCGGTGCCGACCTGGGGCGGCATGCTCAGCGACGGCTTCACCAAGATCTACAACGCCCCCGTGCTGATGCTCTGGCCGTCGCTCGCGATCGGCCTCACCTGCATCTCGCTGACGCTGCTGGCCAACGCCCTGCGCGACGCCCTCGAGCGCAGCTCGTCGACGAGGAAGCGCCGCCGGGCCGGCAAGGTCAACGGTGCTCCCGCCGAGCGCGCCGCGGTCGTCGGCCACGCCGACGACGTGCGCGCCGCCAAGGGCGAGGTGCTGCTCAGCGTGCGCGACCTGCACGTCGGCTACGACCAGCCCGACGGCTCGCTCACGCAGGTGGTGCACGGCATCGACCTCGACATCCGCAAGGGCGAGGTGCACGGTCTGATCGGCGAGTCCGGCTCGGGCAAGACCCAGACCGCGTTCTCGGTGCTCGGCCTGCTGCCCTCCGGCGGTCGCGTCACGAAGGGCACGATCGACTTCGGCGGTCTGCAGCTGGCGGATGCGGGCGAGAACGTCTACCGCAAGGTGCGCGGCAAGCGCATCGCCTACGTGCCGCAGGAGCCGATGTCGAACCTCGACGGCGCCTTCACGATCGGCTCGCAGCTGGTGGAGCCGATGCGGGTCGTGCTCGGTCTCTCCAAGCAGGCGGCCACCGAGCGCGCGCTCGCTCTGCTCGCCAGGGTGGGCCTGCCGGACCCGAAGAAGACCTTCGCGTCCTACCCGCACGAGATCTCCGGAGGTCAGGCGCAGCGCGTGCTCATCGCCGGCGCCGTCTCCTGCGACCCCGAGCTGCTCATCGCCGACGAGCCGACCACGGCCCTGGACGTGACCGTGCAGGCCGAGGTGCTCGACCTGCTGCGCGACCTGCAGGCCGAGTTCGGCATGGCCATGCTGCTCGTCACCCACAACTTCGGCGTCGTCGCCGACCTCTGCGACCGCGTCTCGGTCATGCAGTCCGGGCTGATCGTGGAGAGCGGGCCGGTGCGCTCGATCTTCAACCACGCCGAGCACCCGTACACGCAGTCGCTGCTCGACGCGATCCTGGAGGACGGCGAGCCGAGAGGGGCCCTCGCGCCCCGGAAGGAGGTGTCGGCATGAGCGAGTCGCTCCTCGACATCCGCGACCTCGAGGTCACCTACCCCATCAAGGGCTTCGGCAAGCAGCCGTTCCGCGCCCTCAAGGGCGTCTCGCTCGACATCAAGCCCGGCGAGACCGTCGGACTGGTCGGCGAGTCCGGCTCCGGCAAGACCACGCTCGGCCGCGCCGTGCTGGGCCTCGCGCCGGTGACCGGGGGCAGCATCCGCTACCGCGAGCAGGAGATCGGGCACCTGCACCGCCGCCAGCGCCGGGCGCTCTCGAGCGAGATCCAGGTGGTCTTCCAGGACCCCTACTCGTCGCTGAACCCGTCGCTCACGATCGAGCAGATCCTCAGCGAGCCGCTCACCGCCCGCGGCGTGGACGGCAAGGCCGCCCGCGCCCGGGTGCGCGAGCTGCTCGGCCAGGTGAACCTGCCGGCCGACACCGCCGACCGCCTGCCGCGCGAGTTCTCGGGCGGTCAGCGCCAGCGCATCGCCATCGCACGTGCGCTCGCCCTCGACCCGAAGCTCATCGTCTGCGACGAGCCGGTCAGCGCGCTCGACCTGTCGACCCAGGCCCGCGTGCTCGACCTCTTCATCGAGATCCAGGAGCGCACCGGCGTCGCCTACCTCTTCATCTCGCACGACCTCGCGGTCGTCCGGCACATCAGCCACCGGGTGGCCGTGATGTACCACGGCGAGATCGTCGAGTACGGCGACGGCGACCAGGTCACCGCCCGGCCGGAGCACCCGTACACGCAGCGCCTCTTCATGGCGGCGCCCGTGCCGGACCCCGACCGCCAGGAGCAGCGCCGGGCCGACCGGCGCCGCCTCATGGACGAGCAGGCGGCCGCCGACGAGCAGGCCGGCGCCGGGCTCGGCGCGGCCTGAGCCGCTCCCGGGCGCGGGGTGCCTGCGCACCCTGCGCCCGGTGATCACCCGTCGCCCTGCGCGGCGACAGCACGACCCGCGACCGGCGACGATGCCGGCTCGCGCATCCGTCCCGGGAGGACACCATGAGCACGGCATCCGCACACCTGGTCGAGCTGCTGCAGCGGCTGAGCCTCGAGGAGAAGGTGGCCCTCGTCTCGGGCGCCGACTTCTGGACCACGACCCCGCTGCCGTCGATCGGCCTGCGGGCGATGACGCTCTCCGACGGGCCCGCCGGCGTGCGCGGCCCGGTCTGGGACGAGCGCTCGCCCTCGCTCAACCTGCCCTCGGCCACGGCGCTCGCCGCATCCTGGGACCCGGAGCTCGCGCATCGGTACGGCGCCGCCGCCGCGGCCGAGGCCCGCCGCAAGGACGTCGACGTGGTGCTCGGCCCGACGATCAACCTGCACCGCTCCCCGCTCGGCGGCCGGCACTTCGAGGCCTTCAGCGAGGACCCGCAGCTGACGGGCGCGCTCGCCGCCGCCTACGTGCGCGGCCTGCAGGAGAACGGCGTGGCCGCCACGCCCAAGCACTACGTGGCCAACGACTCCGAGACCGACCGCTTCACCGTCGACGTCCACGTCGACGAGCGCGCCCTGCGCGAGCTCTACCTGCTGCCCTTCGAGCACGCGGTGGGCGCCGGCGCCTGGGCGATCATGTCGGCCTACAACTCGGTCGACGGCGTGACGATGAGCGAGAACGAGCTGCTCGAGCAGCCGTTGAACAGCGAGTGGGGCTTCGACGGCGTCGTGGTGAGCGACTGGACCGGCGTGCGCTCGCTGGGCTCCGCGCCCGCCGCGCAGGACCTCGCCATGCCCGGCCCCGCGCCGGCCTGGAGCGAGCAGCTGATCGCCGCCGTGCGCGACGGCCGGGTGGACGAAGCGGATGTGGACCGCAAGGTGCTGCGCCTGCTGCACCTCGCCGAGCGGGTCGGCGCCCTCGGCGACGAGGGCCCCCGCCCGATCGACGCGGAGGACGGCATCGCCTTCACCCGCCTCGCCGAGACGGAGGGCACGGTGCTGCTGCGCAACGAGGGCGAGCTGCCCTGGAGCGCCGGCCCCGCCTCCATCGCCGTCATCGGCCACAACGCGCGCGAGGCGCGCACCCAGGGCGGCGGCAGCGCCACCGTCATCCCCGAGTCGATCGTGAGCCCGCTCGACGGCATCCGCTCGCGCTTCGCCGACGCGGACGTGAGCTACAGCGTCGGCGCGATCGTGCAGGAGGGCGTGGCCGAGATCCCGCTCGCGCAGATCGTGAACCCCGTCACGGGCGAGCCCGGCGTGCGGGTCGCGTTCCTCGACGCGGGCGGCACCGAGATCTTCCACGAGGACCGGCGCGCGACCGCGCTGGTCTGGTTCGGTGGAGACGTGCCGATCGCGGCGAGCAGCACGATCGTGCTCGAGACGGTCTACACGCCGGAGGCGGATGACGAGGTGCGCCTCGGCTTCGCGACCTCGCAGCGCGGCCGCATCCTCGTCGACGGCGAGCTGCTGCTCGACCAGCAGCCCGTCATCACCGGCACCGACCTCGGCGCCGCCTTCCTCAACCCGCCGTCGGCGACGGTCATCGTGCCGACGCGGGCGGGCGTCCCGTTCACCATCCGCGCCGAGTTCTCGCTGCCGGAGGGCGACCACGCCCTGGCCGGTGTCGCCTCGGTGACCCTCGGCATCGCGCCCGACGACCGCGACCCCGACGGCCTCATCGCGAGCGCGGTCGAGGCCGCCCGCGCGGCCGAGGTCGCCGTCGTCGTGGTGGGCACCAATTCGCGCGTCGAGTCGGAGGGCTACGACCGCGAGAACCTCGATCTGCCCGGCCGACAGGACGAGCTCGTGCGCGCGGTGGCCGCCGCCAACCCGCGCACGGTCGTCGTCGTGAACGCCGGTTCCCCCGTGCTCCTGCCCTGGCGTGACGAGGTGGCGGCCATCGTGCTCGGCTACTTCGGTGGACAGGAGTTCGGCTCGGCCCTCGCCGACGTCTTGTCGGGCGACGCCGAGCCGGGCGGCCGGTTGCCGAGCACGTGGCCGGCCGCCCTCACCGACGTGCCGGTGCTGGACGTGACGCCCCGCGAGGGCGCGCTGCACTACGCCGAGGGCATACACATCGGCTACCGCGCCTGGCTGCGCGGCGAGGCCGAGCCCGCCTGGCCCTTCGGCTTCGGCCTGGGCTACACGAGCTGGAGCCTCGAGGCCGCCGGCACCCGCGGCGGCCTGGTCGCCGACGACGCCGTCGTGGCGGTGACCGTGCGCAACGCCGGCGACCGCGCCGGTAAGCAGGTCGTGCAGGTGTACGCGGAGCGCGGCGACTCGGTCGTCGACCGCCCGGTGCGCTGGCTGGTCGGCTCGACCGTGGTGCGCGTCGAGGCCGGCGAGACCGTCGAGGCGCACGTGCCCGTGCCCGCACGCGCCCTCAGCCACTGGCTCGGCGGCCGCGACGGCGCCTGGGCGCTCGAGTCGGGTGCCTTCACGCTGCGCATCGGCACGAGCGTCGCCGACCTGCCGATCTCGACCGAGCTGGAAGCCTGAGCGTGACCCGCATCGACGGCCTGCGCGCCGAGCTGCGTAGCGACACCCCGCTGGTGGCCACCGCGACGCCGCGGCTGAGCTGGACCGTGAGCGATGCCGACGGCTGGCTGCAGTCGGCCGTCGAGCTCTCGGACGGCGGCGAGCCCGTGCGCCTCGGCACCGCCGAGTCGCACCTGGTCGACTGGCCGTTCGCCCCGCTCGAGCCGGGCGAGCGGCGCGAGGTGACCGTGCGCGCGTTCTCGACCGCAGGAGCGGAGAGCGGATGGAGCGCGCCGCTGGCCGTCGAGGCGGGCTTCCTGCCCGAGGGGGCCTGGGTCGCCGAGCCGATCGGCCTCGCCGATCCGGTGCGCCCCGCCCAGCCGGTGCTGCTGCGCACCGCCTTCACGGTGGACCGTCCGCTGCGCCGAGCCCGCCTGTTCTGGACCGCGCTCGGCGTGGCCGCCCCGACCGTGAACGGCGCGGTCGTCGACGACACCGTGCTCGCGCCCGGCTGGACCAGCTACCGCCAGCGCCTCGTGCACGAGACGGTCGACGTGACCGCGCTCGTGCGCGACGGCGAGAACGTGCTCGCCGCCGGACTCGCGGGCTGCTGGTACACCGAGCAGTACGGCTTCTTCGTCTTCGCCAAGCGCATCTACGGCGAGCAGCCGCGCCTGCTCGCGCAGCTCGAGCTGGAGTTCGAGGACGGCTCGACCCGCACCGTCGCCACCGGCCCCGGCTGGCGGGCGCACGGTGAGGGCCCGACCGTCGACAGCGGCCTCTACGCGGGCGAGCGCTTCGACGCGCGCCGCACGATCGCCGGCTGGGACGAGCCCGGCTTCGACGACTCCGCATGGTCGCCGGCGGCGGTCGGCCCCGAGACCCCCGGCACCGCGATCCCGGTGCCCGAGGCGCGCATCGCCCCGCCCGTGCGGCGGGTCGACGAGCTGCCGGTGGTCGAGGTGCTCGAAGCGCCCGACGGCGGCCGCATCCTCGACTTCGGGCAGAACCTGGTCGGCTGGCTGCGCATCCGCGCCACCGGCCCCGCCGGCACCGAGCTGACCCTGCGCCACGCCGAGGTGCTCGAGCACGGCGACCTCGCGCTGCGCCCGCTGCGCAACGCCGCCTCGACCGACCACGTGGTGCTCGGCGACGGCCCGCTCGAGTGGGAGCCGACCTTCACCTTCCACGGCTTCCGCTACGCCCGGGTGGACGCCGACGTCGAGATCGAGCTCGAGGCGACCGCCGTGGTCGTCGCGAGCGATCTCGAGCGCACGGGCTGGTTCGAGAGCTCGCACCCGATGCTCGACCGGTTGCACGAGAACGTCGTCTGGGGCATGCGCGGCAACTTCCTCTCGATCCCGACCGACTGCCCGCAGCGCGACGAGCGGCTCGGCTGGACCGGCGACATCCAGGTGTTCGCGCCGACCGCGACCTTCCTCGGCGACAGCGACGGCTTCCTCGGCTCCTGGCTTCGCGACCTCGCGCTGGAGCAGGGCGAGGACGGCTCGGTGCCGATGGTGATCCCCTCCGCCCTCTCCGGTTTCGCCGGTGGCGGCTCGGTCGCCGCCTGGGGCGACGCCGCCACGATCGTGCCGTGGACGCTCTACCAGCGCCGCGGCGACCTCGGCGTGCTGCGCGACCAGTACCCGAGCATGCGCGCCTGGGCCGATTACGAGCTCGAGCACTCGCAGGGCACCGGGCTCTGGGCGGGCGAGATGCAGCTGGGCGACTGGCTCGACCCGGATGCGCCGCCGGACAAGCCTGGCGCGGCGAAGGTCGACGGCGACATCGTGGCCAGCGCCTACCTGGCCCGCTCGCTGCGCATCGTCGCCGACGCCGCGGCGCTGCTCGGCCACGACGCCGAGGCCGACCGTTACGGCGAGCAGGCGGAGTTCGCGCGGGAGACCTTCCTGGCCAGTTACGTGACCGCGAACGGCCGCATGATGTCGGATGCGCCCACCGCCTACGCGGTCGCGCTCGGCTTCGATCTCGCGCAGGATCCGCAGCTGCGCCAGCGGCTCGCGGACCGCCTCGCCGACATCACCCGCCGCCGCGGCTACCGCATCGCCACCGGCTTCGTCGGCACGCCGCTCGTCGTCGACGCGCTCATCGAGCACGGCCATCGCGCCGCCGCCGAGCGGCTGCTGCTGCAGACCGAGAACCCCTCCTGGCTGTACCCGATCACGCAGGGCGCCACCACCGTCTGGGAGCGCTGGGACAGCCTGCTCGAGGACGGCTCGGTCAACCCGGGCGAGATGACGAGCTTCAACCACTACGCCCTCGGCGCGGTGGCCGACTCGCTGCACCGGCACGTCGCGGGCCTCGCCCCTGCGGCGCCCGGGTACCGGCGCATCCGCGTGGCGCCGCGCCCGCTCGAGGCGCTGCAGCGCGCATCCGCTCGTCACCGCACGCCGTACGGTCTCGCGGAGGTGGCCTGGCGGCGAGAGGGCGACGAGCTCGTCGTCACCGCCCTGGTGCCCGCGAACACGACCGCCGAGGTGCTACTCGAGGGCGCCGAGCCGGTCGAGGTCGGGTCGGGCCGGCACGAGTGGCGGGTCGCCGCACCGCGCGCCGAAGCCCCGCGCGGGCCCTACGGCCTGCACTCGTCGACCGCCAGCGTGATCGACGACCCGCGGGCCTACCGCGCACTGCTCGACACGGTCGCGAAGCACGACCCCGAGAAGGCGGAGGGGGTGCGCCTCGGCACCGTCTGGGCCGAGCGGCGTACCGTGAGCCAGTCGCTGATGTTCGTCTCGCCCGACCTGCTCGCCGACGTGGACGCCGCGCTCGGCGCCATCGACTCTGGAGACCCCGCATGAGCCTCGCCACCGTCAAGCCCCGCATCCGCGTGATCGTCGACAACGACTTCTCCGGCGACCCCGACGACCTCTACCAGCTCGCCCACCACGTGCTCTCGCCCTCGGTCGAGATCCCCTTCGTGATCGGCTCGCACCTGCGGGTCGGCGACGGCTTCGACCCCAGCGAGGTGCAGGCCGAGAACGCCGTGCGCATCGCGCGGGGGCTGCTCGATCTGATCGGCTCGTCGATCCCGGTCGTGCAGGGCAGCAACGTCGGGCTGACGGATGCGGTCACCCCGATCGACACTCCCGCAGCGCGGGCGATCATCGCCGAGGCGCTGCGCGACGACACCGAGCTGCCGCTCGTCGTCGCCGTCGGCGGCGGCCTCACCGAGATCGCCAGCGCCCTGCTGCTCGAGCCCTCGATCGCCGACCGGCTCACCGTCGTCTGGATCGGCGGCCCGGAGTACCCGGGCAGGCCGAAGCCCCCGGGCATCGACGGCAGCGAGTACAACCTGCGCATCGACATCCCCTCGGCCCAGGCGGTGTTCGCCTCCTCCGTGGCGCTGCACCAGTTCCCGCGCGACGCCTACCGCCAGGCGCTCGTCTCGCTCGCCGAGCTCGACCTGCGCGTGCGCCCCCACGGCGAGCTCGGCCACCGGCTGGTCACCGCGATCGACCTGCTGAGCGAGAAGCTCGCGGGCTTCGGCGTCCTCGGCGGCGAGACCTACTGCCTCGGCGACAGCCCGCTCGTGCTCGCCACGGCGTTGACCACGACCTTCGAGCCGGATGCGGCGTCGAGCGCCTGGGAGCTGCGCCCGGCGCCGTCGATCACCGACGAGGGCGAGTACGGTCCGGTGCCGGAGGGCGCCCGCGAGATCCGCGTCTACACGCGGCTGGACACCCGGCTCATGTTCGAGGACTTCTTCCTCAAGCTCGAGCGCTGGGCGGCGTCGCGGCCGTAGCGTCAGACTGGGGGCATGGACCAGCCCGTTCCGATCGACCTGGCGACCTGGCCGCGCCGCCCGCACTTCGAGCACTACCGCAAGGCGGTGCCGTGCACGTACGCGATGACGGTCGAGATCGACGTCACCGCGTTCGCGGCGGCCATGAAGGCCTCTGCGCGGAAGACGTATCCGGCGCAGATCTGGGCGATCGCCTCCGCGGTGAACGCCCACGAGGAGTTCCGGATGGCGCTCGCCGAGGACGGGGCGCCCGCGATCTGGCCGGTGGTGCATCCGTCGTTCACGGTCTTCGACCGGGAGCGCGAGACCTTCGCCTCGGTATGGGTGCCGTTCGACCCCGACTTCGCGCGCTTCCACGAGGCGGCGCTGCGGGTGATGGCCGAGCACGGCGGCGCGGCCGAGCTGTTCCCGCAGGGCGCTCCGCCGCGCAACGCCTTCGACGTCTCGAGCCTGCCCTGGGCGTCGTTCACCGGCTTCACACTCGACGTGCGCGATGCCTGGGATCACCTGGCGCCGATCTTCACCCTCGGGCGCTACGTCGAGCGAGGTGACCGCCTGCTCCTGCCGCTCGCGGTGCAGGTGCACCACGCCGCCGCGGACGGCTTCCACGTGGCACGGCTCGTGAACGAGCTCGGCGAGCTGTTCGCGCGGCCGGACTGGGTGGGGGAGGGCTGAGCCCGCCTCCGCGCTGCTACGACGGGCTACCGCTCAGCGCAGCGACTCGATGATCTGCCGCTCTCGCCGCGGGTCGAGACCGGACTTCCGAGTCCGTTCCGCTCCTCGTGCCAGCTCGTCGTCGAGGACGCGACGCATCGTCTCGCCGAGCGGCTTCGCGGTGCCGCCGCTGCTTCGGTAGGCGCTGCCGCTGCGCTGGCAGAAGCCGATCGCCGAGGCGGGCAGCCAGAGAGGGAGCGACTCCGGCCCCGCCCAGTAGTCCACCGAGTGGGCGAGCAGCGTCTCGTCGTCGGCGTGCAGGAGGTCGCCGGTGAAGCCGGCGACCGAGGCGGCCGTGCCGAGGAGCTCGCCGAAGGGGATGACGTCGCCGACGGCGTCGATCGGGCCGG
Organism: Microbacteriaceae bacterium PS02343; assembly: GCA_029959365.1. Classification (GTDB taxonomy): domain Bacteria; phylum Actinomycetota; class Actinomycetes; order Actinomycetales; family Microbacteriaceae; genus Arenivirga. The sequence continues at coordinate 210,631 of JASCOA010000001.1, forward strand.
TCACGCCGGTCACGCCGGCCCGGTGCAGCCACGCGGCGAGGTCGTCGACGTCGATCACCTGCGCGAAGCGCCCCGCGGTCTCCGGCGCCAGGACGGCGCCGCCGCGGACGAATCGCGCCGGCCAGTACCCGAAGCGGTCGCTGGGGTCGCCGGGGCCGACGATGAGGCCGGGGCGCGCGATCAGCAGCCGGTCAGCGAGGGCCTCGGCGCTGGCGCGCTCGGCCAGCACCTTCGCATCCGCGTACCGGTCGGGGTCCGACGCGTCGACCAGCGCGGCCGTCTCGTCCGCCCCCGGCTGATCCGCCTCGGCGTACACCGACACGGAGGAGACGAGCGTCCAGTGCGCGGCCGCGGCCGCCAGGTGGGCGAGCGCCGGGCGCACCAGGCCGGGCGCGTGGGCGAGCTCCACGACCTCGTCCCAGTCGCCGCTCGCGGCCTCGTAGGCGCCAGCCTCGCGACGGTCGACGCGGAGGTGACGCGCCCCCTCCGGAACGGGCCCCGACTCGCCCCGGGCGAGGCAGGTCACCTCGTCACCGGACGCGAGCGCCCGTTCCGCGATGCGGCGACCCAGCCATCCGCTGCCACCCAGGATCAGGACTCTGCGCATGGGTCCACTCAACCGGAAGCGCAGCGCCGCGTCGCCGGATTCCGCCCGCCGCTGAAGCCGCGCGGACCGATCGATAGGCTGCGGGGATGCTCACCACGAGGGATTGATCGGAAGCCGCGCCCGGTCCGGGCGCGCGGCCGTCTGATCCACTTCACCGGCACGCCCGCCGGGCGTGCTCCTCGCCCGGGCGCTCGTCCCCCGTGTCCACTCCGCGCTATCGCGACGCGCTCGCGATCCCCCACGTCCTGCCGACCTTCGGCGCCGCCCTCGTCGGCCGCGCCGCGTACGCCCTCGTGCTGCTCCCGCTGCTCTACGCCGTCACCGACGCGACCGGCTCGATCGCGCAGGCCGGCATCGCGGTCGCCCTCTACGGTGCCGGCGCGAGCCTCCTGGCGCCGGCCCGCGCCTGGCTGATCGATCGCCATGGTGCGCGGCCGGTGCTCGCTCTGCTCATCCTGCTCTTCGGCGGCGCGATCGCGGCGCTCGCGGCGACCTCGCTCCTCGACGGCCCCGGAGCGCTGCTCCTGGTGCTCGCCGTCGTGGCGGGCGCGGTCGCCCCGCCGCTCGGCCCGACGATGCGGGTCGCCTGGGGCGCCCTCGCCCCGAACGGCGACTTGCTGCGCCGAGGGCTGAGCTTCGACGCCGTCGTCGAGGAGCTGCTCTACCTCGCCGGCCCCGCCCTGGCCGGCCTCGCGCTCGCGCTGATCGCACCGGGTCATGCGCTGCTCGTCCCGGCGGCGCTCGTCGTGGTCGGGGGTCTGCTGTTCGTCGCGACCCCGACCGTGGGGGCGATGCGGGCGCGCCCTCGAGGCGCGACGGTGACGAGCGGCCAACGATCGCTGCTGCGAGATCGCCGGTTCGCGGGCATGCTGCTGCCGGCGCTGGTCGCCGGTGGGATCTCGGGCAGTCTCAGCGTCGTCGTCCCCGTCGTCGTGGCCGCCGACGGGGGCTCCGCTGCCGCCGGTATCGCGCTCGGCCTCTTCGCCGGAGGGAGCGCCGTCGGCGGGCTGCTCTACGGAGCGATGAGGGCGCCGGGTTCACCCGCGCGGCAGCTGATCGTGCTCGCCACGGCGCTGGTCGCCGTCTCCTCGCTGGTCGCGGTGGCGACCGGCGCCGTCGTGGTCGGCATCGTGCTCGCAGCGGCCGGGCTGTTCTTCTCGCCGGTCATGGTCGTCGCCTACCTCGCCGCGCATGCGGCGGGCGGCGAGCACCGGCAGAACTCCGCGACGACCTGGGTCAACACCAGCCACAACGTCGGCGGCGCCGCGGGCAGCGCCCTCGCCGGAATCCTCATCCAGGCCGCCGGCGCACCGCTCGCGGTCCTGGCCGTCGCCGCGGTCGCGCTGCTCCTGCTCGCGGTCTCCGGCGCGCTCGCACGGTCTCGCTGACGCTCGGGCCGGCGACCGCGCCCTCCCGCGCGCTCGGAGGCGTCCGGCAGGGGGCGTCGCTACGCCGCGGTGCTCATCCGGTGAACGGAGCCGCGGAGGCGGCCTCCATGCCGCGCATGACGCGGGTGAAGGCGGCGAGCTGGTCCGGTGGCATCGCCGCGGTGAGCCGGTCGAACTCTGCGTAGTAGTCGAGGAGCACCTGGGCGATCGGAGCGGCCGCCTCGCCGGGCTCGATGCCGTGGGCCCGGCCGTCGGTGGCGTGCGGCGTGCGTCGCACCAGATCGCGCTCCTCGAGCACGTCGATGATCTGGGAGAGCCCGGCGGGGCTGATCTGCAGCGACCGGCTCAGATCGACCTGGCGCAGCGGGGTGCCCCGTTCCCCTGAGCGGATGATGCGGGCGAGCACCCGTGTCGCGAGCAAGGAGAGCCCGAGGGTGGTGCTGGCGCGTCGCCAGAGCTCCATGTCCGCGTTGCGGAACGCCAGGAACGCGTCCCGCGCGGCTTCGTTGTCGCCGTCGGGGCCCTCGGTCTGCTGCACGCTCGGAACAGTATCCTGATCGCCGCTCAGCACCCGTACCCCCACCGCGCACGCAGCACTCCGTCCCGATCGAGCGAGCACCGCGCGCGGAGAGGCTCGAGCCGCGCACCCGGCTCCTCGGCGCCGCCATCGCGGGGCCGCACCTTCCTCACGATCAGCCGTCGCTGCAGTCCGATCCCGTCCGGTGCACCCTCGAGCGCTTCACTGGGCGTGGACGATGCGCATCCGGGTGACGGCGAATCCCGCCTGCTCGAAGGCGGCCCGCATCGGGGAGTTCCCGGCGTCGGTGGTGCCCACGACCCGGCGCTGGCCATCGTCGTGATGCATGTGGATCATCTCCGCGAGCAGGTCGTGCACGTAGCCGTGGCCCCTGTGCTGCGGCAGCACGCCGAGGTAGCTGATGCTCGCGTCGTAGGCCGTGCGCGTGGGCACGATGAAGCCGATGATCGTGCGGTCGGGGAGTCGGGCGATGCGCCAGGCCTCCCGCTGCCCCGGCAGGGACCGGTAGAACTCGAGATCGTCGTCGGCGAGCGCGTCGACGCCCTCACGCTCGACCATGTCGATGGTGTGCGCATCGAGCGAGCCCGCGGCCACCTGCGCGAACAGCTCCCGGAACTCGGAGTCCGGGGCGGTGATGAAGTCCAGCCGCGTCGATCGCTCCGGCAGCGGGTCCGTCTCGGTCCACGCGAAGCTCACCCGCTCGGTCGTGCGGGCGAGACCGCCTCGGTGAGCCGCTGCCTGACGCCATCGGACAGCCTCCGCGGCGGCGGGATCGGTCGCCCAGGTCGAGGCGACGTCGACGTTGAACTCGAGCGGCGATCCGGAACCGAAGGCGGTCAGCCCTGCGCGGATCAGCGCTGCGCCGATCTCCTCGGGGGCGGTCGGACCGGGCGAGGCGGTGAGGCAGTCGAGGGTGGCGGGCCTCGCCGCGTCGGCGCGGCCCCACCACAGGGCGCGCCCGACGAGACGACCGTCCTGCTCGGCGACCCACGTCCATTCGGTGCGGTAGTTGCCCGTCGCGAGCTCCGCGGTCAGGCGCGTCGCATCCACCCAGGCCACGGGCTCCTCGGTCCGCCACTCGGTGAGAAGCGGCACGTCGTCGAGTCGTGCTCGACGGATCAGCAGAGTCGAACCGGTGTCAGTCATCACGTCGAGCGTGGTCGATCGGAGCGGGGTTCGCTACCCCCAGCCGGGCCTGAGCCGCGCTGGCGGCGTCGAGGCTAGCGACGCCGGAGCTCATCGGCGACGGGGCAGTCGAACGGGTCGCGAGCGTGCAGCCCGACGCGGTTGAGGTACCGGATCACGATCCGGTACGACTCCAGCAGCTTCGCTTCGGTGTAGGGGACGTCCTGGGCAGCGCAGTGCTCGCGGATGATCTCGCTGGCTCGCGCGAGGTGCGGTCGGGGCATGCTCGGGAAGAGGTGGTGCTCGACCTGGTAGTTCAGGCCGCCCATCAGCGCCGTGACCCACCAGCCGCCCTTCACGTTGCGAGAGGTGAGCACCTGCTTGCTGAAGAAATCGAGCTTGGTGTCGGCGGGGATGAGCGGCATGCCCTTGTGGTTCGGGGCGAAGGATGCGCCCATGTAGACGCCGAACACGGCCATCTGCACGGCGACGAAGGCGATCGCCAGCCCGAGCGGGAGCATCCAGAAGATCGCGCCGAGGTAGATCGTGAACCGCACGGCGATCATCGAGAGCTCGACCCAGCGGCCCTTCACCGGCCTGCGCGAGAAGAGCGTCGCGATGGACCGGTAGTGCAGGTTGTAGCCCTCGAACGTGAGGAGCGGGAAGAACAGGTACCCCTGCTTCCGGGTGATGACCGCCAGCAGGCCTCGCTGCTGACGCGCGGACTCCTCGGTGAAGGAGATCGTGTCGAACTCGATGTCGGGGTCTTTGCCCTTCTTGTTCGGGTTCGAGTGGTGACGGGTGTGCTTCGTCATCCACCAGCTGTAGCTCATGCCGACGATGCCTGCGGCGAGGAAGCGACCGAGCTGGTCGTTCGCGCGCCCGGAGGCCAGCACCTGGCGGTGCGAGGCCTCGTGCGCCAGGAAGGCGAGCTGGGTGAAGACGACCCCCAGTACCGCGGCGATGATCAGCTGCAGCCAGCTGTCCCCGAGGAGCACGAACCCGGCGACCGCGGCGCCGAGGGCCGCGAGCAGGCCGCCGGCGAGGGCCCCGTAGAACCCGCGGGTCCGGTCGAGCAGGCCGGCGTCCCGGACCTCCTTGGAGACTGCCGTGTAGCTCTTCGTGACGGGCGAGGACTCCTGACGGGGTCGAGTCCTCCGGATGGGCCCCGGATCAGTGACGTCGACGGTGGGCTCGAAGGCGGCCAAACTTCTCTCCTCGCTGTGATCAACCGTGCCCTGAGGGCGAACCGAGGAACGACTTTAATGCGCGGCCGACGCAACGCCCGATGAGCGGGGTCGAGTCGGCTTCGCATACGTGCTCGTGCCCTCCGAGCTCGACCTGGCCGGCTCGGAGGCTGCGGTCTGACGCGCAGCCCACGCAGCGCATAGCCCGCGACCCCCTCGTTCCGGGGAACGGGCGACGCGCCGTCCATCTGCGATGGACCGTTCTGGTCCGTGCGCACGGTTGCGGTTCTAGATTGGTCGGGTGAGAGCGAGCACCTGGGCCCTGTTCCGGGCGGGCATCATCGCCTCGGGCCTCCTCGGCGTCACGATCGCCGCGGTTCTCTTCATCGCCGTCTTCGTCATCCCCATGCCGGGCACCATCGGGGCGCTCCTCTACGCGCTCGTCATCGGCCTGGTCGTCGGCATCGCGCACGGGCTGATCGCCGCGGCCGGTGGCGCGCTCATCCGCCGGTTCGAGAACGGGGGCCGCTGGACAGCGTTGGCGGCAGCGGGAGCTGTGCTGCTCGCCTGGACCCTGATCATCTTGATCGCGGTCGTTGGCGACGCCAGCGTCGTCGCTCCTCTCGCGGTGACAGGAGCAAGCGCGACCCTGCTGACGGCTGGCTCGGCACAGGTCCTCATCCGTCGGCAGGATCGGCTCGCGAACGCGGACCGTTCCTAGTCGCGCGGACGTGCGGTGCGCGTTCTGCGAGAGGGCGACGCGCGCAGCGTCATGAAGACGTCGACATCGTCTTCGGCGTACGCCACGAAGCCGTTCCTCTCGTAGAGGCGGCGGGCAGGGCTCCCCTGCAGTACGTTCAGCCGAGTCGTTCCTTCCCAGGGCTCCGCGATCACCACCCGCAGGACATCGCCGCCGAGACCGGCACCTTGTCGCTCGCGGGCGAGGTAGAAGTGCTCGATCCAGCGCACCGAGCCCTCCGGGCGCGCGGTGATCGAGCCGACGTCGTCACCGCCCTCGACGATGACGCGCGTCCACTCCGGACGGAAGCTCAGTCGCATGCGGTCCCGCACTCGGCGCTCGTCGTATCGCGCGAGACGCTCGAGGTCCGGACGCAGGACGTCCGCTCGGAGCTCGACCAGCCAATCGATGTCCCCAGGGCGGCTGGACCGCAGCGCGATGCTCATCCTGCAACTCTAGGAAGGGTGACGAGTCGAGCGACTTCGGGGACTGCCGCGGGTCCATCACGAGGGACGACCGCGTCGGCCAGCTCGCAGCCCCCGATCCTCCCGGCTGCCGTCGTCGAAGCCGGCCGCGGTGATGACGGCCGCGACGATGGCGAGGCCGGCTCCGGCATCGGCGACCTGGGGCCAGGCGACTGCTCGCATCGGCATCCCGAGGCGACGAGCGTCTCGCTCGAGCTGCGAGCCGGTATCCGCCGAGCGGTCGATTCCGCGTCGGGTGCGCGAGAGGCCGCGGTCTGCCGAACGCCGCTCGAAGGCCGTCGAATCGGAGGCGAGGCAGGGGCGCCCCTGCGCTGGTGTCTAGGGTGAGCACATGAGTTCGGAAGCGATGATGCCCACGGTGCGCGCGGCCGTCAGCGACCCGCGGATCCTCGTCTTCGGCCGGCTCCTCGGCGCCGCGAACGGCTGGGAGCACCTCCTCGCGAAAGCGCTCGATGAGGAGACCGGGCTCGATCACACCCTGTTCGAGCTGCTGGTCGTCGTCGGAAGAGCAGGCGATGGCGGCATCGCGGTGCGCGACATCGCGCAGGCGCGCGTCCTCACCTCGGGAGGTGCGACACGACTCGTGCAGCGCGGCGCGCAGCGAGGCCTCGTGCAGCGCCGCACATCGAGCGATGATGCCCGCGTGCAGCTGGTGGAGCTCACCGCCGAGGGGAAGCGGATGCTGCTGCGCGCGAGTGCGGTGCACGCCGCCAACATCGAGCGGACGATGCTGGCCGTTCTCCCGGCCGAGCATCGCGGGGCGTTCGCTGCCGCGGTCGAGGCGCTCAGCAAGGGCGCGGCCCGATCGCTGCCGATCATGCCGTGATCGCGGAATCTTCCCGCTTGCCTTGAACCTCCGGGAATAGCTGACTGCGCAGCTAAGTTGGCATGGAAGCACGGCGATCGGCGCCGCGCGTTCCGAGAAAGCGATCAGCGACTATGACTCTCTCCTTCGATGTATTCGATCTCGACTTCCCCGTCGGCTCCCCGAACAAGTCCGCCGTTCTCGTGACCGGCGAGACCGAGGCCGTGCTCGTCGACGCCGGCTTCACCCGCGCCGACGGCCACCGCCTCGTCGCCGCGGTGCTCGACTCCGGCAAGACGCTGACGACCGTGTTCGTCAGCCACGCCGACCCCGATTTCTACTTCGGGCTCGAGGCCATCGCCGACGCCTTCCCGGAGGCGGCGATCGTCGCCACCCCGATCGTCATCGAGCACATCCACGCCTCGTTCGAAGGCAAGCTGAAGGCCTGGGAGACGCTCGGCGCGAACCTGCCGACGCGCCTCGTCGAGATCGCCCCGCTCGCCTCCGACTCGATCGAGGTCGACGGCGAGAAGCTCGAGCTCCGCGGAGGCTCGTCGGTCCTGCCCGATCGCCACTACCTCTGGTACGCCGCGCAGCGCGCGATCCTCGGCGGAGTCCTCGTGTTCCAGCAGGAGCACGTCTGGACCGCCGACACCGCCAGCGTCGAGCAGCGCTCGGCATGGGTCGACCTGCTCGACGAGATGCTCGCCCTCGAGCCGGCCCTCGTCGTGCCGGGCCACCGCCTGCCGGGCACCGCGACCGATGCGAGCGCCCTGCAGTACACCCGCTCCTACCTCGTGGAGTTCGAAGAGGTGCTGGCCGAGGCCACCGACGGCGCCGGGGCCACGGCGCTGCTGGCCCAGAAGTACCCGAACTCGGGGATGATGATCGCAGCCCAGATCGGGCCCAAGGTCGCCAAGGGAGAGATGACATGGGGTTGAACCAGAACACGCACGAGGACGGAACCGTGAGCTCGGCACCGCGCGACGTCGTCCGCCGCCAGTACCTCGCCTCGGCCGCAGGCGACCTCGACGCACTACGGGCCACCATGGCTCCCGACGTCGAGTGGACCGAGATGGCCGGGTTCCCGCTCGCGGGCACCTACCGGACACCCGAGGGCGTCACCGCGAACGTCATGGAGATCCTCGGCCGCGACTGGGAGGGATGGGCCGCTCACGACGACACCTACGTCGTCGAGGGCGAGAGCGTCGTCGTCCTCGCTCGATACACCGCCACGCACCGCGTCACCGGCAAGACCCTGAACGCTCGCGTCGCCCACCACTTCGTGGTCCGCGGCGGGCTCATCGTCCGCTTCGAGCAGTTCGTCGACACGGCGCTGGTGGCGGAGGCGGCCACCGCCGACTGACGCGGTGCGCGATCCCGGCCGAGAAGGCGTCCGCCCGTGCGGCGCGGGCCCTTCTCGGCTGACGTCGCCCGGAGCGCTCCGATCCGGCCCCTCGGAGACCCGTGTGGAGCTGCGGAGCGCAGTCGTACAGTGAGCGGACGGAGCGAACACGACGGCCACCGGACGAGGAGAACCGAATGAGCGACGAGCGCCAGGTCACCGTCGAGGTCGACCGCGATGCCGCCAGGTTCGAAGTGTTCGTCGACGGTACGAGGGCCGGCGTAGCGACTTACGAGCAGCACGGTCGAGCGCGCACCTTCACGCACACCGTCGTCTTCCCGGAGTTCGCGCGTCAGGGCTTGGCCGGTGCGCTCGCAGAGGCGGCGCTCGCCGACAGCCGAGCGCAGGGCTACGGAGTCGTACCGCAATGCCCGTACATCGCCTCCTACATCCGCAAGCACACCGAATGGCTCGACATCGTCGATGCCGCATCGCGCGAGCAGTTCATGGGCGACTCCTCACCGAGCTCACCCGACTGACCGCCCGGACGATCCGCACCCGAGGTGACTGAGCGCTTGTGCGGCTCGACGGCCCGGGGAGACCGATCATGACCGGCCCGCGCCCCTGTCCCGTGCGCAGGAGCCTGCATGACGCCGTGCTCCGCCGCGCCGGAAGCGCCGTCCCGAGCAGGTCGTCGAGACCGCGTGGCGGGCATTGCGATCGAGCGCCCCGTCGGTCGTCGACGGCCGCGGCAACCGGCTCACCGCGTTCCTCGCCTCCCGCGTGCTCCCCACCGAGATCGCGCTCCGCATCGCCGAACGGATGTTCCGCTCCAAGGCCTGAGGTCGAGAGCCTCCGTGGGCGTGCGAGAGACCATGGCCTCTCGCGCGTCTCGCTGGTCAGCACCGAGACGGGTGCGCTCGATCCCCGGCCGATGACCTGGAGGCCCCGCTATCGTGCACCCCATGATCTGGGGCACGCATCGGCGATCGATCATCTGGGCGATCCCGCTTGCGACCGCCGTCGGGCTGGTTCTCGCATCCGTCACCTACATGGGGCTCGTCCCGTCACCTCGCATCTGGGGCAGCAACTGGAACCTCGTCTGGATCATGTCCTTCGGCGCCGTGGCGGGCGCGGCTCACGGGCTGAGCGGCCTCCTCGGTGCTTTCGCAGCGCTCCGGCTTCGCAGCCGGCGCGACCCGTCCCCTCTGAACGACATCACCATCGGTGCGCTGATCGGCGCCGGAACTGTATGGGTGATGGCGATCCTCATCGTGGCGCTGATAGTGGGGCGTGCTCCTGGCACGCTGATCCTCGTCCCGGTGGGGATGTTCTGCGCAGGGTTCACCGCCGTCGGAGCAGCCATCCTGGCACGCAGCGACCTGCGACGAGCGACGTCTGCAGCGGCCCGGTAGCGATCAGGACTGATCGCGTGCGGTGGGCGATGGTCTATCGATCCTCCGCTCCTACGATGCAGAGGTGCGATCGACGACGAAGCAGCTGACCGTGGACGACGGCGTGGTGATCGAATACCTCGTACTCGACGGCGCCGAACCTGCTGTCGTCCTTCTTCACGGGCTTGCTGGCAGCAGCCGAGAGCTCCTGCCTACCGGCGAGGCTCTGGCCGGACGGAGGGTCATCCTCATCGACCAGCGCGGGCACGGCGGCAGCACGACTCGACCGGCGAACACTTCTCGCGCCGCGCACGTCGCTGATGTGGCCCGCGTCATCACAGCAGAGGCAAGCGAGCCGGTTGTGGTGGTCGGACAATCCATGGGAGCTCACACCGCGATGCTCGTGGCTGCGGAGCGACCCGACCTGGTGCGTCAGCTCATCATGCTCGAGGGTGACCAAGGCGGCACCACCACCGAGGAGCATCAAGCACTCGGTGCGTTCTTCCGGTCCTGGGAGGTGCCGTTCTCGTCGCGCGCTGAGGCAGCCGAGGCTCTTGGCAACGGACCTCTCGCGCGCGCATGGGCCGCTGACCTCGAACAGCGCGCCGACGGGCTGTATCCGCGATTCGACGCCGATGTCATGCAGACGACGATCGAAGCGGTCGGCGAGCCTCGCTGGTCCGAGTGGGAGAGCGTCGAAGTTCCCGCCGTGGTGATCTACGCCGATGGCGGCATGTTCTCCGAGGAGCAGAAAGCGGAGTTCATCGGCCGAGGTCGCCAGGTCCGACGCGTCGATATCCCTGAAGCGTCACACGACGCGCACCTCGACGCGTTCGATCACTGGATCGCAGCGCTCCGCAGCGCCATCGCTGTGCGGTAGATCATGGGCTAACGCGAGCGTGCTCGGCGAATCTCTCGAATCGTCACGATGATGAGCAGCACCGCCAGTACCGAACCGCTCAACGCGAGTAGGTTCATCGCTCCGAAGCCGATCGACGCGAGTTGGAATCCGGGTGCGTCCAGATCCCCCGATTCGGCGCCGATCGCGCGGCTGACGGCTGCGTAAACGATGACGAAGAGGCCGGAGGTCAAGCTCAGCGCGATCGCAATCAGCGTCCCAGTGAACCATCTCCGCATGCCTCAACACTCCCTGAGCAGGAGCCGACGGGCGTCCACCGCCAGAAGGATCATCGCCGTTGGGTCTGTGCGAGTGCAGCTGCAGAGCCTTCGAGCCAGCCCGTGAGATCGAGCAGCTGAAGCGCCACATGACGCGGGTCGAGGCCGTCGGTCTCCACGCGGTGCACACCTGCTGGGGTGGAGATATCGAGGCACCGAGCAGTGGACGTGCCACGTTCCAGGAGAGGCTGCTGTACGACGCCGAGGGCTCGAGCACCTCCTTGCTTACTGGCTCATCGCGAACGAGCGTGGAGCCAAAGGCATGTGAGGTGAGCCCGATACTGTCGTCAGGTGATCACTCCCGCACCATCAGCACGGGCGGTCAGAGTGATCCAGGTCATCTGGCTGATCGGCTTTCTCGTCGGAACGACCACTCACATGACTGATGTGATCGTCGGTGGCGTGAACGTCTACAGCGGTTTCCCTCCTGGCGTCCGGCTGTTCTGGCTGGCATTGACGATCATGGATCCGGTCGTCGTTGCGCTGATCATCTTTCGACGGCGTTCCGGCATCGTGCTCGGCTGCAGCGTGATGCTCGTCGACATCGCGACGAACTGGACCGTTTTCGCAGTGGTCGGTGGGCTCTCGCTCTTCGGCGTCATCAGCCAGAGCCTGTTCGGGGCGCTGATCTTCATCACGGCTCGCCCCCTGTGGAAGTGGTTCGTGCGATCCTCTGCGCGAGAGCTCCGCACCAGTAACAGAGGCGCCTGACCAAGTGTGCGATTGACCATGGTTGGCCGTACACGTCGGAGTGCCTGCGGACTCTGTGCCACTTGCGGTGCACTGATATCTCCAGGTGCTCACGTCCGACGGCACCTCCGCGCTTCCGGTCGAAGTTGAACCTCTGAGGGAGTGCTCCGCCCGGGACGGCGCAACCGGCTTTGCTATACCCGTCCACGTGCTCGAAGTGTGTGGTCGATGACCCGGGGAGCGACGGTGGCCCCGCCCAGGATGATTCCAGCGAGGCCGATAAACGACGGAGCCCAGGATCCGTCAGCGACCAAGGCGCCTGCAGCGACGACTCCGATCGCTGCACCGATCGTGTCCGCATTTGCCTGCAAGCTCATCCCGCGGGCGACCCGGTCGCCGCTGGCTTCCGAAACGAGGGTCTTCTGCAGTGGATAGAGGAGGGCGAAAGCCGCGCACATGATGATCCACAGCGCGGATATGACGACCACAGGCGGGGAGAGCGCCAGCGCAGCTGCGCCCACCGCCGATGCAGTGGAAGCGGCGACATAGGCGGGTTTGCGGCCCCATCGTTCGACGAGGCGGTGAAGGGGTCGCGGGAGAACCGTGAGCGCGATACCGCCCGGCAGGTAGATCAAGGCGATCTGCCAGACCTCCAGGCCGAGGGCTTGCAGCTGGAGCAGGAGCGCTAAGCCCACGCCAGCCTCGGCGGCGGTGACGAGACCACCGATCGCCATCAATGGTGCGAGCCGGCGGACATGTCCGCGGGTTCCGCCAGCGACCTCAGCTCGCGCGACGATCGGTTCCTTCGTGGTGATCATCAGGCGCACACCGGCAGCTGCAGCCGCGATCGCGAGTCCGATGAAGACTGCCGCGTACCCCGACGATCCGAGGAGGACCATCGCGGGTCCCCAGAAGATCCAGGATCCGAGGGCCTCGGAAGACATCAGCCCCGCGAATGTTCCCGAGTCGTCATCGAGGTACTCGGCAGCGATCGCGCGCAGCGAGATCCAGAACAAGGGTCCCGCGACACCACCAACGACCGCCGCGATGAACGCCATCACGGACGTATCCGAGAACGCATAGAGCACACAACTGGCGCTGAAGGCGAATGCTCCAACCGCGGCGACCCGGGTGCGCGGGCGCGTATCGGCGAGATACCCCGCAACCGGGCGAATCAGCACCGACACCACCAGTTCGGCGGCCACTAGCCAGCCAACCGTGGAGGCGTCGAGCCCAAGAACCGCGCCCGCCCAAAGCGGAATGAGGAAGTCAAGCAGCTCGACGGGGCCACTCAGAAGCGTCGCCGACGTCCGGATCGCACGGCGGCGTACGGAATCCGTCAACATCCAGCCCCTCCCGCGCCCTAAGCATCAGCTTGCATCCCTGCAACGACAGTCTCGCCGACGAGCTCCTACTCGGCGCAACCGGTGTGTGCGATGGCCCATCGTTCACCGCACGCCGCCGCGGCACGGTTGAGCGTCCTAGGTGTGTCGGGCCAGTGGTTGATCAGCGCGGCGGGAAGGCCCGTCGGCGTCCGAAGGCGACTATGAGCAGCGCGATCGCGGAGAGCGCGATCATCGCGAGGGGGAGTGTGGACGGGCTGCTGCCGTCGACGAGGATCGCGCCTGCGGCTCCTCCGCCGAAGATGGCGAGGTTGAACGCGGTCGTGAGCATCGCGTTCGCGACGTCGACGCTCTCGCCGGCCGCGTTGCCCATGGCCGTCTGCAGCTGCGTCGCGGAGCCACCGAACGCGACACCCCACAGAGTGATCGCGGCGATCGTTGCGGGCACCGAAGCCGGGAGGAGCAGCAGTACCGCTCCGGCGACGATGAATGCTGCCGTGCTGATGAGAGTCAGGCTTCGCAGTGATCGATCGATCAGTGCGCCGGTGATCCATATGCCGACGAGTGCGGCGACGCCGAAGATGAACAGGGCAAGATCGGGGCGGATGCCGACACCGGAGCCTGCGAGGTAGGGGGCGATGTAGGAGTAGAGCAGGTTGTGCGCGAGCATCCACGCGAACACGACAGCAAGGATCACCGCGACGCCGGGGATGACGAGCACTCGGCCGAGCGGGAGCCTCGAGTTCGAACGCTGACCTGGCGCGTTCGGCACGCAGGCGAGCACCAGCAGCACGACGATGATCGTGACGGCGGAGACTGCGGCGAAGGCCCATCGCCAGCCGACGGCTGCGCCGAGCCATGCTCCAAGCGGGGTGCCGATCGAGAGGGCGATCGGTGTGCCGGCCATCGCGATGGCGAGTGCGCGCCCTGCGTGCTCCGGGGCGGCGATGCGGCGGGCGTAGCCGGCGAGCATGCCCCAGATGAGGCCGGAGAAGCCGCCTGCAATGAAGCGCGCGACAAGCGCGACCGCCAGTGTCGGGGCGATCGCGGTGAGGGTGTTGGCGATCAGGAAGCCGAGCAGACCGATGACGAGCAGCGGCTTGCGGGATGCACCGCGCGTCATCGCGATCGTGGGGATCGCCGCGATGACGGTGCCGAGCGCGTAGACGGTGATGAGCTGGCCCGCGGTGCCGTCGCTGACCTGGAACGCGCTGGCGAGCTGGGGGAGGAGCCCTGCTGGGAGGGTCTCGGTCATGATGATGATGAACCCGCTGAGGGCCATCAAAACAAGGGGCAGTACCGGCAGAGGCCGCTCGCGGTGCTGCTGGTGTGCGGCGGTCGATTCGGGTGCGGGGTGGGACACCGGGCGCTCTTCTCTCATTATGGATCGGTCGGTCCAATAGTGGTCAGCGATGGGTGATGTGTCAAACTGGATCGACCGATCCGAAAGGGTGAGCATGGCGCAGCAAGGACGTCCGAGGGCCTTCGTCGAGCACGAGGTGCTGGAGGCAGCGATGCTGGTCTTCTGGCGTCACGGGTACGAGGCGTCGTCGATGGCGCAGCTGCGCGCCGCGACCGGGCTCTCCTCAGCGAGTCTCTACGGCGCCTTCGGCTCGAAGGAGGGCCTGTTCGAGCGCGCCGTCGAGCACTACATCGCCGGACCGGGACGGGTGAGCGAGCTCGTCGGCGACCTGACGAGGGATCCGCTCGAGGCGCTCGGCCTGATGCTGCATGGGACGATCGAGATGCAGTCCGATGAGGGGCACCCGGGCGGCTGCCTCGTCGCGCTCTCCGCGACGCTCGGGGCCGACGGTTATGACGATGCCGCCGCGCGGAGCATCGTGGCCGCGCGCCGCGCGGAGGACCGTGCGCGCATCGAGGCGTGTCTGCGACGTGGGCGCGCTGCAGGCGTGACCCGTGCCGAGCTCGATCCCGAGGCGACGACGATCATGCTGCACTCCTTCGTGCTCGGCGTCTCAACACAGCTGCTCGACGGAGTGCAACCGACAGCGCTGCACGCCGCCGCCGACCTCCTTCTCGATGGAGTACGACGCCAGCATTGAGCCTGAGTCGGTCTCGGCCACGCGCCTTGGCCTACTCGTTTCATGTGTGCGATAGCCCATGGTCGGCCGCGCAGCACGCCGCAGGCTACTTATCGAAGGTGCGCTCCATGTAAGCAGCGGAGCCGTTCTCTCCGGTTCCGAAGCACACATGGCTACCCCACCCTGGCTCGTCTCTGACATAGCGGCAGGTCGTGATGGTGTAGTCGCGGCGCTCTGCCTCGGAGAGGGCGTACATGAAGGGCCTGCAAGCTGTGGGGGAGTAGCAGTCAATGACTTCGCCGTCCCGTGATGTCAGCGCTGGCTCTGTTGCGGACGGCCACTCCGCCCAGCCTCGTTCGCGGTCGAACTTGATGAAGCCGTCACTGACAGACCACACCAGATCAGCGTCCTCCGGTAGTTCTAAGCCGAACTTTGCTTCCATTTGGGCGAGATCGAACGCGCTTGGCTCGACCCAGTTCCTAGCTATGTGACCGACCAAGACGATGATGAGCGCGGCCGGAACCAGCAGCATTGCAGCGAGCATTAGAAGATTCCGACTAGTGCGCTTGCTCACGCTACGAAGGTAGGGCCAGCCGGCATTCGCCGCGCCCACCGGGCGGAGGACCCCAAATCCGACCGCTGGCGCCGTGTTCGATAGACCATGGTTATCCGTACACCTCGACGGGTGGGCGTCAGGCTGATCGGTTCAAGGGCTCCGAACGCTTCCAGCCGACAGGTCACGTGGCGCCGCTCCCACTGCTCCGACGACTGAACTCGCGAGTGTCGAGTCACCTCGATGCCTGTCGTTCCGGGGTTGCAGGCAGCTCGACCGCCACCGCCCGACGCTCGCAAGCAACAGGCCGAAACGCTCCTCGGCGTGTTCGGCCGCAGCTCATGCGACGACACGCGGTCTCGCATCCGCGGCGTCGTGATTCGTCCGATGAGCGCACCCCTATCGCACACCGTGTGCTGTGATCAGGGGTTTCCCCGCGGAGGCGATCAGACCTGTTCGATAGACCCGTACGGTGAATTGTCCGGTGAAGGTCCCCTAATCGCACGCTTCCGATGGGGCCATCACCGACTCGCGACGGCTCCGCAACCTCCCCGGTGACGCACACCACCCCATCCGCCAGACTGGCCCGATGGCACCGTCGCTGATCGCCGGCATCGACTCGTCGACCCAGAGCTGCAAGGTGGTCGTGCGCGACCTCGACACCGGTCGCGTCGTGCGCAGCGGCCGCGCGCCGCATCCGGACGGCACCGAGGTCGACCCCGAGCACTGGTGGCGTGCGCTGCTCGCCGCGGTCGAGGATGCCGGAGGCCTCGACGACGTCGCAGCGATCTCGATCGCCGGGCAGCAGCACGGTCTCGTCGCGCTCGACGCCGAGGGCCGCGTGATCCGCGACGCGCTGCTCTGGAACGACACCCGCTCCGCATCCGCCGCTGACGCCCTGGTTGCCGAGTTCGGCGCTGAGGAGCTCGCCCGCCGCACGGGCAGCGTGCCGCTGGCCTCCTTCACCATCGCCAAGCTGCGCTGGCTGCGCGACGTCGAGCCCGAGCACGCGGCCCGGGTCGCGGCCGTGGCGCTGCCGCACGACTGGCTCAGCTGGCGGCTGCGCGGGTTCGGGCCGCGGAACCCCGACCTCGGCGCGCTCGCCACCGACCGCTCCGATGCCAGCGGCACCGGTTACTGGTCGCCGTCGACCGGCGGCGACGACCGTGAGCTGCTCGTGGCCGCGCTCGGCCACGACGCGATCCTGCCCCGCGTGCTGCGACCGGACGAGCGGATGGGCGTCACCGCCGCATCCGGCCCCGTGCCCGCCGGCATCGTGGTCGCCCCGGGAGCCGGCGACAACGCCGCCGCGGCCCTCGGCCTCGCGGCCCACGGCGGCGACGTGGTCGTCTCGCTCGGCACGAGCGGCACCGTCTTCGCCGTCACCGAGCGGCCATCAGCGGATGCGAGCGGCATCGTCGCCGGGTTCGCCGACGCGAGCGGCCGCCACCTGCCGCTGGTCTGCACCCTCAACGCCGCGCGCGTGCTCGACGGCGTCGCCGGTCTGCTCGGCGTCGACCACGTGGAGCTCGGGCGTCTCGCGCTGCAGGCCGAGCCCGGCGCCGGCGGTCTCGTGCTGCAGCCGTACTTCGAGGGCGAGCGCACCCCCAACCTGCCGGACGCCACGGCGACCCTCTTCGGCATGACGCTGCACGGCAGCACGAGGCCGAACCTCGCCCGTGCCGCGATCGAGGGCATGCTCTGCGGCCTCGCGGACGGCCTCGACGCGATCCTGGCCGCCGGCACGGAGGTCGAGCGGCTGCTGCTCATCGGTGGCGCCGCCCAGAACCCCGCGGTCCGCGCGGTCGCGGCGCAGCTGTTCGGCGTCGCCATCGAGGTGCCGGAGCCGGGGGAGTACGTCGCCCTCGGCGCCGCCGTCCAGGCGGCGTGGGCGCTCACGGGCGAGCGGCCCGCCTGGCCGGTGCCCACGGATGCGATCCTGCAGCCGGACCCGCAGCCCCGCATCCGCTCGCAGTACGCGGCGCGAGCCTGACCACAGGACGGAGCCGGGCCCGCCCCTGACGCGCCCGGGGCGGGGGGGGGGGGGGCCCCCGCGCGGGGCCGCCCGCCCCGGGCCCGGCCGCGCCCCCCCCCCCCCCCCC
>JASCOA010000200.1 GCA_029959365.1 Microbacteriaceae bacterium PS02343
CCGCGGACCCGCTCGTCCCGCACGAGGCGCTCCAGCACCGGGCGCTCGTCCTGCAGCTCGTAGGAGGCGCCGCGCAGCAGCACGGCGTACCCGTGGCGCTTGGCCGCGGCCTCGGCCCCGCGCCCCCCGCCGGGCCAGTAGTAGTTGAGCGACGGCACGAGCACCGCGATCGGGCCCGACTCGGTGCCGGTCGCCGTCGGCGCGCCGGCCCCGCGCTTCGGCGCGACGGCACCGCCGTGCACCCGCACGAGCAGCCCCTCGCGCTCGAGCTGCGCCAGGGCGCGGCGCAGGGTCACGGG
>JASCOA010000201.1 GCA_029959365.1 Microbacteriaceae bacterium PS02343
GACCATGGACACCCTCGTGAGCGTCGGAGTGCTCGCCGCGCTCGGCTGGTCGCTCTACGCGCTCTTCTTCGGCATGGCCGGTCGCACCGGCATGCGCATGGAGATCACCCTGCTCGGGCCCCCCTCGCAGGGCGCGGGCGAGATCTACCTCGAGGTCGCGGCGATCGTGACCGTCTTCGTGCTCGCCGGGCGCTGGGTGGAGCACCGGGCCAAGCGCGAGTCCGGGGCCGCGCTGCAGGCGCTGCTCGAGCGCGGCGCGAAGGAGGCCTCGCTGCTGCGGGACGGCGTCGAGACGCGGG
>JASCOA010000202.1 GCA_029959365.1 Microbacteriaceae bacterium PS02343
GGGCGGGGGCGATGGCCACGAGCGGGGTCACGTTGAGCACGACGGCCACGGCCATGATCGCCCGGCGCAGCAGGCGCACCTCGCTGATCGCGACCGCCAGCAGCAGTGCCACGGCCACGCCGATGAGCAGTCCCAGCAGCGCCTCCTGCAGCGTGATCCAGGCGTTCTCGTCGTAGTACATCGGGTCGTTCGCCAGCGTCTCGCCGATCGACGCGAGCGGCGGCAGCAGGAACGGCATGTCGACCGAGGTGCGCTCCCACAGCACGAGCAGCACCGCGAGCAGCACGGTGAAGGG
>JASCOA010000203.1 GCA_029959365.1 Microbacteriaceae bacterium PS02343
CTCCAAGCAGCTGACCCCCCTCTTCTCGCTGGACGCCCGCGCGCAGGAGATCATCTGGGTCGCCGGCCCCGTGGCCGTCACCTTCCTCGCGACCCAGATCGGCACCCCCGTGGGCGTGCTCGTGCCGGCGGCGCTCACGCTGTTCGGCGGCCTCTTCTTCCTGAGCTCGCCAGAGCTCGGCCGCGTGCGCATCCCCAGGAGCCGCGGCAGGTTCGGCAAGGTGCTGCTCAAGCCCATCGTGGCGATCGCCACCGGCGTGGGCATGCTGCTCATCGGCACGGCCTCGGCCGTCGAG
>JASCOA010000204.1 GCA_029959365.1 Microbacteriaceae bacterium PS02343
GCCTCGTTGAGCACGTTCGCCAGGTCGGCGCCGGTGAAGCCGGGCGTCTTGCGGGCGAGCACATCGAGGTCGACGCCCTCGGCCATCGGCTTGCCGGCCGAGTGCACCTCGAGGATCTTCTTCCGGCCCTCGCTGCCGGGGGCGTCCACGCCGATCTGGCGGTCGAAGCGGCCCGGGCGCAGCAGGGCGGGGGCGAGGATGTCGGGGCGGTTGGTCGCCGCGATGAGGATGACGTTGGTCTTCGGGTCGAAGCCGTCCATCTCGACGAGCAGCTGGTTGAGCGTCTGCTCGCGCT
>JASCOA010000205.1 GCA_029959365.1 Microbacteriaceae bacterium PS02343
CCGTCGTGGCGATCGCCGCGAGCCTCATCGGGCGCATCGCCGGCCTCGAGGCCCTCGTCTACCTCCCCGTGTTCCTCGTCGGCGCGCTCCTCGCGGTGCGTCTCGCCGCCGTCCGCCCCTGGGCCGCGCGCCCGCGCCGCCGCGGCTACTGGCCCACCTTCGCGCTGCTCTCCGTGCTGCTGCTCATCGGCAGCTGGCTCACCCGACCCGTGCTGCCCGCCGGCTCGCTCGCGAGCGCCGCGGTGTGGGGGCTCTCGGCGGCCGGCGCCGTCGGCGGGCGGCTCGTGGCGCTGGG
>JASCOA010000206.1 GCA_029959365.1 Microbacteriaceae bacterium PS02343
GGATTCCGAATGAGTAGCGTTGGCGAGAAGCTTCGCCGCAAGGCCCCCAAGGGCCAGGCGAGCAAGCAGGTCCGCCTGAAGCTCGTCTACATCGACTTCTGGTCGATGGTGAAGCTGTCGTTCCTCATCGCGGTCGCCGTCGGCGTGATCACCGTGGTGGCCACCTTCCTCAGGTGGATGGTGCTGATCGCCACCAACACCTTCTCGAGCATCAACGACATCGCCGCCGACGTGCTCGGCGACGGCTTCGACCTGCTGGAGATCTTCAACCTCGGTCAGGTGATGTCCTTCGCCC
>JASCOA010000207.1 GCA_029959365.1 Microbacteriaceae bacterium PS02343
GCATCAGCCAGAGCGCGCTCGACGCGGCCATCGCCGCCGAGGACCCGAACTTCTGGCAGCACAACGGCGTCTACCTGCCCTCGCTGCTGCGCGCCACGGCCGCCGTGCTGGCCGGCAACGACGACGCCGGCGGATCGACCATCACGATGCAGCTGGTGCGCAACGAGCTGGGCGCCGAGTCGCAGCGCTACGTGCAGAGCGACCCCGAGCTGGCCGACCGGCTCTTCACCGAGGCGACCGAGACGACCCCGGCCCGCAAGCTGCAGGAGGTGCGCTACGCGATCGCCCTCGAGA
>JASCOA010000208.1 GCA_029959365.1 Microbacteriaceae bacterium PS02343
ACAGGAACTGGTGCAGCAGGTAACCGTGGGCGGCGTGCGCCTCGACGGCGTCGAATCCGGCCCCGACGGCGTTGCGGGCGGCCGCCGCGAAGTCGTCGATCACCGAGCGGATGCCCGCCTCGTCGAGCGCGTCCGGCGCCGCGTAGCGGCCGAATGCGAGGTTGGAGGGGGCCACGGGCGTCCAGCCGCCGTCCTCGGCGGCGACGCTGTCGCGGCCCAGGTGCGGCGGCTGCGTCGACCCCTTGCGGCCGGCGTGCGAGAGCTGCACGGCGATCGCGCCGCCCTGCCCGTGCA
>JASCOA010000209.1 GCA_029959365.1 Microbacteriaceae bacterium PS02343
CTTCTTCGCGATCCTGCTCGAGCACCACGCCGGCGCCTTCCCGGCCTGGCTGGCCCCCGTGCAGGTCGTCGGCATCCCCGTCGCGGGCGACTTCGCCCCGTACCTCGGCGAGATCGTCGCCCGCCTGCGCCGTCACGGCGTGCGGGCCGCGCTCGACGACTCCGACGACCGCATGCAGAAGAAGATCCGCAACCACACCACGGCCAAGGTGCCGTTCCAGCTCATCGCCGGCGGCGACGACCAGGCCGCGGGCGCGGTGAGCTTCCGGTTCCGCGACGGGCGCCAGGACAACGG
>JASCOA010000020.1 GCA_029959365.1 Microbacteriaceae bacterium PS02343
CCCGCCCCCCGACCCGCCGGGCGAGCCAGCCGCGCGGGCGCGGTGCGCGGCCGGAACGACGGAGCCCCGCCCCGCCGGGTGGCGGGACGGGGCTCCGTCGTGGTCGGTGCCGAACCGCTGGACGCGGCCCGGCACCCGGTGATCAGACGCGCGCGGTGCGGCGGCGGAGGGCGAAGGCGCCCGCGCCGAGCAGCAGCAGGCCGAGGCCGATCCAGAGCGTCTCGGCGCCCTGCTCGGAACCGGTGCGCGCGAGCGTCGTGCTCGTGGTGGTGTCGCACTCGACCTCGGCGCCCAGCGGGAAGCTGAACGACACGGCGTCGAGGGCGGTGCCCGCCTCGTAGAAGCCCGCGAAGGCCTCCGCACCGGCGGCGGTGAGCGTCGCCGATGCGCCGTTCCAGCTGATCCGATCGGCGGTCTCGGTGGCGGTCGGCAGACGCAGCGTCGCGAAGGTCACGCCGCTGGCGCTCACGGCGGCATTGTCGCCGTAGCCGGCCGAGCGCACATCGAGGATCAGCGAGGCCGTGGTGGGGCTCGTGACCTGGATGCGCGGGTTCGACAGGTTCATGTCGAGCAGACCGCTGTGGCCGGTGAAGCTGGCCGAACCGGAGTACGCGACGCGACCGCGGTCGTCGTCGGTGTTGAACGCACCCGAGCCGGCACCCCAGTTGACCGAGTACGAGCCGTTCGCGATCGGACCCTCGATGTAGCTGCGGAAGCTCTCCTTGACGTTCCAGGAGATGCTCGCGCCGCTGACGGCGCGGGCGGTACAGGTGTCGGCCTGCGGCGTCTCGACGGCCGCAGGCAGCAGCGCCGCGGCGACCGTGATCGGGGCGGAGGCGAGCACGACGCCGTCGACCGCGACCGTGACGGTGTGCGAGCCGGTGGCGAAGGTCGCCGGCAGGGTGCCGGTCACCGAGAAGCGGCCGTCGGCGCCGACCGGGGTGCGGCCGAGCTCGTACGGGGCGGAGTTGACCGTGACGACCGCGGTCTTGCCGGCCTCGAGGCCGGCGCCGGTGACGGTGAGGGCACCGCCCTGCAGCACGGTGTCGATGCCGAGGTTGATCACGGGCTTGACCGTCACGTTCCTGACCGTCACGGGCGTGAAGGTGTCGAGGCTGCGGTCGGTGATGGAGAGACCGTGCGCCGCGGAGGTGACCACCTGGTACGCGATGCCTGGAACGAGCGCCCCCTTCTCGACCGTCAACGTGGTTTCGAAAGCACCGTCGATGATCGACGAGGGCATGACCCATCCGAGCGCGAGCCACCCGTTCGCGGGAAGCGGACCGCTGCCGTTGAAGAGCGTCGACGCTCCGATGCCCACGTAGGCGCCGTTCGAGGCGGCGGCTCCGGTGAAACCTGTGCCCTTGATCGTCAGGGTGTTGGCGACGTTCGGGTCGAGGTCGCCGCTCGGAGTCACCGTCACCGCCGGATCGATCGACGGTTCGGGCTCCGGCTCCGGCTCCGGCTCGGGCTCGGGCTCGGCAGCGAAGGTGACGTCGGTGAAGGTCGTGAACGGTGCATGCACGGCGCTACCGCCCGCCTTGGTCTGCACGCCGAATCGAGCTCCCTCGGGGGCGCCCTCGGTCCACTTCGCTTCCAGCTGCGCGGTGAACGAACCGTCGGGGCCGAGCACGATCGCTCCGGCTGCCTCCCCGCCGACGGCTTGCACGTCAGACTCGAGCACTGCCCATCTGGCCGAGGTACCGGTGAACTTCTCTCCGACGAAGTAGCCGAACTGCGCGTACACGCCAGCGAACCTTCCCATGATGGGCGGTCGCAGCCCATCGGTGGCGGGCGCGTTCTCCACGAAGCCGGTGCCGGAGACCGCGATGATCTCCCCGGAGGGTGCGAGGTCGGAGGTCTTCGACACGGAGACCTCCGGCTCGATGACGACCGCCGGCTCCTCCTCGACGGAGAAGCTGAACGTCACCGGGTCGAGCGCCGTGCCCACGGCGTAGGAGCCACCGAAGACTGCGGCCGTGCGCGCTCCAGCGGTGGCCGGGACGTTCGAGAAGGTCGCGATGCCGTCCACCACCGGTTCGGTGACCTGGCTGACATCGAGCGAGGCAACGACGCCGCGCTCGATCGCCCCGGTGGGGTCTTTCACGACGGCGCTGAGCTCGGCGCTTCCGTCACCGTCGAAGGTGATCGTGGGACCAGTGAGATCGATGTCGACGCCGTGGGAGTCGATCGTCCAGTTGACCGTGCCTCGAAATGCCACGGCACCGGTGGCGCTGTCGGCGTCGTACTCACCGACTCCACCGCCCCAACGGAATCCGCCCGAGTCCAGCGCCGTCGCACCGTCCGACGGTGTGGAGCTGCCGCCAAACATCCCGACGTAGCGCTGCCAGCTCGCCTTGAACCCCCAATCGAAGGATCCGGATGAGACGTCTCCGGACGCGGCGGACGCCGGGGCCGCGATGCCGACGGCGGCGGCGGATGCGAGCAGCGCTGCGATCGCGAGGCTCGCGAGGGTGCGCCGTCCGGGCGCCCTCCTGGTTCTTTGCACGACAAGACCTCCGTGAGTGAGTCGGGTTGGCGCCCCGAAGTTAGGGCAGACTCAGTCAGCTTAGCCTTACCTGACTAATGCGTATGCATCCGCGGTAACGAGAAGGTCTCGAAAGGCGACAGGCGGGGCTCAGTCCTCCGGGGCGTAGATCGCGCGGGCCAGGGCGTCGAGCACCTCGGCGGAGCGCGGGCCGAAGGAGAGGATCTGACCGTCGGCCATGTCGACGAAGCGGCGGTTCTGTCCGGCCCTCGTCAGCGCGACGGCGGGCTTCTCCTCGAGCAGGCCGTCGACGCCGCCGACCGATTCGAGCCCTCCGGTCATGACGAGGATGAGGTCGGGGTCGAGCTCGGTGAGCGCCTCGTCCGTCGCCGGCATCATGCCCGTCCAGCCGATCTCGCCGGCGGCGTCGATGCCCCCGAGGCTCTCGATCAGCTCGTTCGCGCCGGACTCCTCGCCGAAGAGGTAGTAGATGCCCGCGCTGCCGCGCAGGTAGAGGAACGCCATGCGCAGGCGGTCCGACTCCGCCGTCGGCGCGAGCGCCGCGATCTGCTGCGCCGTGGACTCCACCTGCGAGCGGATGCGCTCGGCGAGCAGCTCCCCCGCCTCCGGCACGCCGAGGGCGGCCGCGACCTCGCGGGACTGCTGCTCGGCGGCGGCGTACGACGTGGCGGTGTCGACGAAGACGACGGCGATGCCGGCGTCGCGCAGCTGCAGCACCACGTCGTTCGGCCCGATGCTGCCGTCGGTGATCACGACGCTCGGGTCGAGGCCGAGCACGGACTCGGCGTTGACGTTGTGCCCTCCGGACGTCACCTCGGGGAGGCCCTCGGTGCCGGGGAAGGTCGTGGAGGTGTCGCGGCCGACGAGCGCGTCGCCGAGGCCGAGGCCCCAGACCGTCGCGGCCAGCGAGCCGGAGAGGTCCATCGCGACGATGCGGGAGGCGTCGTCGACGGTGACCTCGACGTCGCCGGCGAGGTCGCGCGACGTGATCGTGACGGGCAGCGAGGGCACCGGGTCGTCGAGCACGGGCTCGATCGCTGCGTCGGCGACCAGGGCGGTCGACTCCCCCACGTAGCCGCGAGGGTCGTCGAGCGGCACGAGCTCCGACAGCGGTGCGCGCGCCTCCTCGGCCACCGCCTCGACCGGCTCGCCGCTCGAGGCGCCCGAGCAGGCCGCCAGGCCGACGACGAGCGCGACCGCGAGCGGTGCGAGCAGGACCCGGCGCATCAGGCGCCGGTCCTGCGGCGTCGGACGACGATCGCGGCGGTCACCCCGCCGGCGAGCGCGACGAGGCCGCCCACGATCGCGACGACGATGCCCGGCGAGACGGGTTCGTACTCCGGCTCGATCTCGAGCAGCAGCGATTCGGCAGTCGGCAGCGGCGTCGGCGCGGCGGCGACCGGCTCGGCGCAGGTGCCGCTCGCGGTCAACGTCACGGGGTCGAGCGCGGTGCCCGCCTCGTAGCTGCCGAAGGCGTCGAAGCCCTCGGCGGTGATGGTCGCGGGCGCCGCATCGACGGCGATGCTGAGCGACTCCCCGTCGCGCGCGATGGTCGCACCCGAGAGATCGAGGTCGCCGAAGGGCACCTGGGTCAGCGTCGCCGCCTCGGTGCCGCCCGCCATCGCGTCCTCCATCGAGACGCTGCGCAGGTCGAGCAGGATCTGCGCGGTGCCCGGACCGGTGAGCGCGATCGTCGGGTTCGCGACGGTCGTGTCGAGCAGCCCGCCGTGGCCGGTGAACCGGATGCTGCCGCCGAAGGAGATCGCGCCCGTCGCGGCGTCCGCATCGGTCGTGCCGGTACCGGCGGAGAAGCCGAAGCTCGGGGTCTCGTAGGCGGCGCCGTCGGCGACCTGCCACGACCCCTTCGCGATCGAGCCCGAGATGTAGGAGCGGAATGACTCCTTGAAGCCCCAGGAAATGCTCGCGTCGTCGATCGTGCAGCCCTCGGTCGCGACCTCGGCCGACGCCGGGGACGCCGGGACGAGCAGCGCCCCGCCGACGAGGATCGCCGCGAGGGCGGGCGCGGTGGTGCGGAGGCGGTGCGGACGCATGGGGGCTCCAGAGCTGCGAGCGGGTTGGTTAGGCGTTCCTAACCTATCCGAGTTCTGCGGGCGGGCGGCCCGGGGCGGGAGCCTCGAGCCGCGACGGGCACGCGAGCGTGGCGGGGCGCGCCGTGCGCACCCCGCCCCGCCCCGAGCATCCGCTCGTCGTCGCCCTTCGAGCGGATGCGCGCCGTCGTCGTCAGTCGACGTCGCGTCGCCAGGTGGTCAGCGCGCCGATGAGCACCAGCACCGCGGCGATGCCGGCGAGCACGAGCCCGCCCTGCCACCAGTCGAGACCTGCCGGCCCAGCGCCGCCGGTCATCATCATGCTCATGAAGCCCGACCCGACCAGGGCGTCGCTCGCAGCGCCGGGCAGGAACTGCCCGAAGCTCGCGCTGACGTCGGTGAAGCTGAGCACCACGCGCAGGATCGGCTCGAGGAACTGGGTGAACGCGAGCACCACGACGATGACGATCACCTGGTTGCGGAAGACCGAGCCGAGGCCGAGACCGAGCACGGCCCAGATCGCCATCGCGAGCACGGTGCGGGCGAAGAGCGCCCAGACGTCGCTGTCGCCGAGCGCGGTCTCGTTGCCCGTGGCGCCCAAGATGGCCGCGCCGGGCAGCACCGAGGCGAGCAGCATGCCGAACCCGAAGACCGCGCCGATCAGTGCGGCCACGATGGCCTTGGCGCCGAGCACGGCACCGCGCGAGGGCGTGGCCAGGAACGTCGGCGTGAGCGTGCCGTGGCGGAACTCTGCGGTCACGAGGAAGGCACCGACGAGCACCGGGAAGGCGTAGCCGATGGTGCTGCCGGCGCTGTAGACCGCCTGGGCCGCGGCAGCGCCCTCCAGGGGCTGCACGCCTCCGAGCAGACCGCTGAAGATCACCGCGAACAGGGCCGCGGTGAAGCCGACGTAGCCGACCATGACGAGCAGCAGGATCCACCAGGTCTTGAGCGTGAAGAGCTTCGCCGATTCGGCGCTGATCGAGCGGATGAGGGTCATCGCCCCGCTCCTTCCGTCGCGGTGGTCGTATGCTCGCCGGTCACGAGGCTGAGGAAGACGTCCTCGAGCCCGCTCGCGGTCGTGGCGAGCGCGCTGAGCGGGATGCCGGCGGCGAACGCGTGCGCGCCCACCTGCTCGGCGTCGAGTCCGACGACCGCGAGGCCGTTCGGCAGCGGCTGCACCGTCGCGTGCGGCGCGAGCGCCGCCTGCAGCTCGGCGCGGCGGGGCGCGTCGACGGTCACGGTCGTCTCCCCCGCGAGGCCGGCGAGATCGCCCTGGTAGGCGAGCCGGCCCTTGGCGATGATGACGAGCTCATCGACCGTCTGCTGCACCTCGCTGAGCAGGTGCGAGCTGATCAGCACGGTGCGGCCCTCCTCGGCGAGCACCTTGAGGAAGGATCGCATCCAGCGGATGCCCTCCGGGTCGAGCCCGTTGATCGGCTCGTCGAGCACGAGCACGGCGGGGTCGCCGAGCAGCGCGCCAGCGAGGCCGAGGCGCTGGCGCATGCCCAGGCTGTAGCCGCCGACCTTGCGCGAGCCCGCCTCGGCGAGGCCGACGCGGAGCAGCACCTCGTCGACGCGCGCGGCGGGCACGCCGGCCGCCTTCGCCTGGATGGCGAGGTGCGCCCGGCCGCTGCGCGACGGATGGAAGCTGTTCGCCTCGAGCGCCGCACCCACGGTGGTGAGCGGGCTGTCGAGCTCGGCGTAGCGCTGGCCGCCGATCGTGGCGGAGCCGGCGGTGGGCCGGATGAGCCCCAGCAGGCTGCGCAGCGTCGTCGTCTTGCCGGCGCCGTTCGGGCCCAGGAAGCCCGTGACCTTGCCGGGCTCGACCGTGAAGCTCAGGTCGTCGACGGCGCGCGTGGCGCCGTACTGCTTGATGAGGCCTCTGACCTCGATGGGCAATCCTCGTCTCGCCATGCGGCGCTCCCCTCGTCGTTCGTGTGATCCCACTGTGGCCGGGACCGGGCCGTGCGGAACAGTGTCAGGCGGCACCCGGCCGC
The DNA here is from genome assembly GCA_029959365.1 of Microbacteriaceae bacterium PS02343. GTDB lineage: Bacteria > Actinomycetota > Actinomycetes > Actinomycetales > Microbacteriaceae > Arenivirga. The sequence goes on from JASCOA010000020.1 coordinate 6,558, forward strand.
ATGACATGTGTCATGCGTCGCGGCGCCGGTAGCCGTTGAGCAGCGCGGCCGCCTCCTCCGCACCGTCGACCGTGACGACGAAGGGGGCCTTGCCCGCGCGATGGATCTCGAGGGCGCTGCCCCGACGCAGCACCAGACCCCAGCGCCCGCCGCCGCCGAAGCGGATGCCCCATCCCCCGAACTCCGCGAGCGGGTTCACCGCGACGGCGCGCGCCTCGACGATGTCGCCGGCGGCCATGCTCCAGCGCGGCCAGCCCAGCACGGACCGCGTCGTCAGGCCTCGGCGGTCGACCCGCACCCTCCAGAAGAGGAAGGGCAGGATCAGCAGCACGACGCCGGCGCCGATCAGCGATGCCCAACCCTCGACACCGACGAGGATCGGCAGCAGGGCGACGGCGCCGAGCGTGAGCAGCAGCGCGACGAGCACCCTCGTCTCCATCGCGGCCCGACCGGTCCAGATCGCGCGCTCCTGCGCGCCGAGCTCGAGGGCCGGTGCGGGTGCGTCGAGACCACCCGTGGGAGCCGTCTCGTGCTGACGCGGCAGCGCCAGTGCTCCGACGGCGCCGAGCGCGACGGCGGCGCCCGCCGCGACGAGCATGCCCCGGCCGAGCGCCGCGCCGTCCGCATCCCCGGCATCCGCGAGGCCCCGCTGGATGGCGACGCTCGCGGTCATCCCCACCGCCAGGAAGCCCGCGGTGGCGAGCTGCAGCGCGGCGAGCGCCCGCAGCGCCCGCATCGACTGCCCGGCCCGGATGGCGGCGACGCCGATGGCGCCCAGCAGCAGGGCGATGCCGGCGAGCGTCGCGGCGATGAGCGCGATGAAGCCGCCCAACGAGGAGAAGCCGTCGGGCCCGTCGCCGGACCAGTGGATCGCCAGCGGGTCCGGCAGCTCGGGCGCCCAGGCGAGCACCACGGCGACGGCCGCTGCGGCGAGGGCGAGCGGGACGCCGAAGAGGACGAGCAGCACCGGGACGGGCCGTCGCAGACTCGCGCGCCCTCCGGTCGACGGCGCGGTCGGTCGCAGGTTCATCGGTACTCCTCCTCGATCAGGGCGGTGAGCATGCCGGCCGGTACACCGCGTCGGCGGGCCTCGGCCACGAGCGCGGCGACGCTCTCACCGAGGGCGCCCGCGTCGACCGCCTCGGCGCGCACGATCGCGCCGCGTCCGCGACGCAGCTCGATGAGCCCCTCGTCGCGCAGCTGCTGGTAGGCGTGCAGCACGGTGTGCACGTTGAGCTCGAGCGACTCGGCGAGCTCGCGCGCCGACGGCAGCCGCTGCCCCGCGACGACCTCGCCGCGCACGACGGCGCGGCGCACGGCTGCGGCGAGCTGCTCGAAGAGCGGCTGCGACAGCGAGGGATCGACGCGGATGAGCACGCTTCGATCCTATTGTTCTAGTTGCAATAGATCAATACAGTTCTCGGCGTTCGGATCTTCGCGCCTTCGCGCACCGGGAGACCGGCGAGTCGCGCGGCGCTGAGGCGCTCGACGGCGGGGAGCTCCTGCGGCAGGTTTCTAGCGGTCCGCCTCCAGGGCGGGCCGCCGGATCGCCCAGGAGACGCTCCTAGACTCGCTCGCACCCGACCCAGGAGGACCATGCCGAGCCAGCAGGAGCCGATCCGCCCGATCGTGCCGCCGATCGCATCCGACGGCCCGCAGCCGGACGACGTGCCGCCGTTCGACACGCGGCCCGTCGAGGATCCGATGGCCGAGCGGATGGGACGCTGGGTCGACAAGCTGCTCAGCGTGCACCGCCCGGTCGTGCTGGCGCACCTGCGCAGCATCAGACGGATGAAGCCGGACGCGAGCCCCGCGGAGATCACCCGGCTGCTGGAGCGCCGCTACCTGGCGGCCGTCACCACCGGCGGCGCAGCGGTCGGCGCGAGCGCCGCGGTGCCGGGCATCGGCACCGGTGCCGCGCTCGCGCTCACCGGCGTCGAGACGGCCGGCTTCCTCGAGGCCAGCGCGCTCTACGCGCAGTCGATCACCGAGCTGCACGGCATCGCGCTCGACGATCCGGTGCGCGCTCGCGCGCTCGTCATGACCATGCTCATGGGCGGGCCGGGCGTGGAGCTCGTCAAGCACCTCGCGGCGCAGGCCACCGGCAGCGGCGTCGGCGTGAACGGCGCCTGGGGCGGGGCGCTGACCTCGACCCTGCCGCGCGCGGCCTTCGGGCCGATCGGCGATCAGCTGCGCAACGCCTTCCTGCGCCGCTTCGCCGCGAACACCGGCGCCGGCGCGGTCGGCAGGCTGGTGCCCTTCGGCATCGGTGCGGCCATCGGCGGCACCGGCAACCTCATCCTCGGCCGCCGCGTCGTCGCGGCCTCGCGCACGGCCTTCGGACCGCCGCCCGTGGCCTTCCCGGAGGCGCTCGCGATCGCGTCGAAGCCTCCTCGGGAGCCCAAACCGCCGCGCTCCCTCACGCCGCGTCGGGCGCTGCTCGGCCGCAAGCGCGAGCAGGCTTAGGACAGCGAACCGGCGCCTGTTGACGCCGGAACGGCGGGACGCGCGCCGGTGACGGCGGTCTGCGCGGGGCTCAGCCGGCCCGGCGCAGGGACTGCTGCGGCTCGGAGGCCGTCGGCAGCGACGGCACCTCGTGCAGTCGCGCGTGGCGGTCCCAGGCGTCCATGAGCCGCTGGATGGCGGCGTGGAAGCGCGCGGTGGCGGAACCGGGCGCGGTGTCGCCGAAGTGGCGCTGCACCCAGAAGCGCAGGCGCTCCTGCGCATCGGTGCTGCCGAGCACGCGATCGAGCTCGGCCACCGCATCCGCTGCGCCCTCGACCGTGAGCCACTCGGCGGCGCCGAGGTAGCCCGACTCGTCGACGCTGGCCTCGGGATGCGCGGGCCGGGTCACCATGATCGGCTTGCCGGTGGCGAGGCGGTCGTAGACCATCGCCGAGATGTCGCAGACGGCCACGTCGGCGGCGGCGAGCTGCCAGCCCATCTCGGCGCCGTCGTCGAAGACGTGCTGAGCACCGGGATCGGCCGCGTTGGCTCGCGCCAGCTCGGCGACGATCTCGCGGTGGGCACGGCCGTACTCGGCGTCGAGCACGCCGCTGCGCGGGTGCGGACGGTAGATGACGCGGTGCCGGCCGGTCACGGTCAGGGCGCGCACGAGCTCGCGACCGTGCGTGGCGATGGAGCCGTAGGCGGCCGCCGGGCGGTCGCCCTCCCAGGTCGGGGCGTAGAGCACGACCGTGCGCTCGTCGGGCGTGTACGGCAGGCTGCCGGCGAAGTGGTCCGCCTGCGGGCGGCCGATCGGGATGGCGCGCTTGTCGAAGTCGTAGTCCCAGAGCACTCGGCCGAGGCGCTCGAGCGCCGCATCGCCGGCAACGAAGGCGTAGTCGTAGGCCTTGAACTGGTTCGTGGTCATGTACATCTTGTCGGACTCGCCGTGGTTGACGAAGACGTGCCACATGCGCCCGTAGCGCATCATCTGGAAGTTCCTGGCGTTCTGGTTCACGTAGAGCACGACGCGCAGGTCCTGCTGCTCGATGAACTCCTCGAGCTGCTGCACCTTCCTCGCGTAGACGATCGGCACCGGCGACTCCTCGAGCAGCGCGAGCGCGGCCGTCGGGTTGCGGGCGATGATCGTGACCGGATGGGTCTTGTGCAGCTCTGCGAGCGGCGCGTACCACTGCCGGATCTGGTACATGTTCACGTCGCTGTCGGCGAAGTAGACGGCCACCTTCGCCTCGCCGCGCCCGAGGCGCTCCCGCTCGCGGTAGAGGGGCCACAGCCGACGCTGCAGTCGGCGGGCGTGCAGCGCATCGACGACGAGCCGTCGTGCAGTGGCGAGGTCGCGGCTGATGGGCATGGTGAACTCCAGATGAACGTGGGGAGTCACCAGGTTAAATGATCGGCCCCCGACCGGCCCTGAACATGCGCCCGACCGTTACCCAAGAGATACGGCGTCGCCCCGGCGGCGACGTGCGCCACCCCTCCGCCCAGCCCGCGAACCACGCCCGCAGCAGCCGGGGCCGGCGCGCCCAGCGCAGCACCTGGATCGCCGTCCAGCTGGCCACGTAGATCGGCGCGATCGGCCAGGGCAGGTTGCGCTTGGCCAGCCAGACGCGGTTGCGGGCGTTGAGCCGGTAGTAGTAGTCGTGCCGAGCGGGGTCGATCGCGGGGTGGTTCGCGACGAGGTCGCCGGCGTACCAGGTGCGCAGCCCCTGGTCCCAGACCCGCCAGGCCAGCTCGATGCCCTCGTGCGCGTAGAAGAAGGGCTCCGCCCATCCGCCCGTGCGATCGAAGACGTCGCGGGGCAGCAGGGTCGCCCCCTCCCAGACCGAGAACACGGGGCCCGAGTCGGTGGCCTCGCCCTTGCGGATGCGCGGCACCCAGCGCCGCGGGTTCGCCCGCCCCTCGGGGTCGACGACGCGCGGCTGCAGCAGCCCGATCGACGGGTCCGAGCGGATGAGGGCGATCGCGTCGGCGAGGAACGTCGTGCTCGGCAGGCTCGCGTCGTCGTCGAGGAAGAAGATCCACTCCCCCGCCACCACGTCGACCCCGCGGTTGCGACCGGCCGGGATGCCGAGGTTCTCGGGCAGGTGCAGGGGCCGCACGCCATCCGGCAGGCCCGTGGGCGCCCAGCCGTTGCCGACGACCACCACGTCGAGCTCGACGCCGGTCTGCGCGAGCAGCGTCTCGAGGCCGTGGCGCAGGTCGTCGGGGCGGGTGCCCTGGGTCAGGGAGACGACGCCGACGCGCGGCGGCGGCGCGACCGCATCCGCTCCTCCGCCCGGAGCCGGGCTCAACGGACCCGCTTCGAGGCCAGGATGGCGACGAAGTGCCCGCCCAGCGCGAGCAGCGAGAGCGGCACGAGCGCGATCAGCAGCCAGCGGACCGCCTCGATCTCGCCGACGAAGAGCCCCACGACCGCGGAGGCGCCGATGAGCAGCGTCAGCTCGACCGAGTGGTAGAGCCGGTGGAAGGGCAGGAAGCGGGCGGCGCGGCGCAGCGTCGCGAGCCCGCCCGAGGTCGGCACCGACTCGTGCTTGCGGTCGGCGAGCTTCTCGAGCCCGGCGTTGGCGCGGGCCACGTGCACCATGTCGTTGAGCGCCTTGTTGAGCACGATCACGAGGGCGAGCAGCAGGCCGAGGGTGGTCCAGAGGAAGTCGGCCGGGGCGTCGAAGGGCCAGCCGGCCGCGCGCACGCCGAGGGCGACGGGGATGAGCGCCTCGGTGGAGTAGTGCCCGACCTTGTCGAGGAAGACGCCCATCGGCGAGCGGGTGCCGCGCCAGCGCGCGACCTCGCCGTCGCAGCAGTCGACGAGCATCTGCAGCTGGCCGAGCACGACGGCGATCAGGGCGCCCGGGATGCCCGGGATCAGCACGGCCGCGGCCGCCGCCCAGCCGGTGAGGATCATGAGGCCGGTCACGCCGTTGGCGCTGATCGGCGTCTTCAGCAGCACCCAGGTGAGGTACGGCGAGAGGTCGCGCAGGTAGAGGCTCGCGGTCCAGTGCTCGGCGTTGGCGCGCAGGCGCACCTCCGGCGGCTGGGTGACCGCGCGCAGCTCGGCGATCGAGGCCGGGCGGACGCCGGCGGATGATGCGGACACTAGCGCCCTCGGTAGTAGGAGATGTTGCGGGTGAGCTTGGCGAAGCCGATGACGAAGCCGAGCCCCCATCCGATGTGGATGCAGGGCAAGACTACGAGAAGTCGCAGCGCCGCGCCCGCGCCCAGACGGGGGATGCACGCGAGCGCGATCGCCAGCACGCCGAGCAGGTAGAGGGCCGGCACGGCGAAGCCGAGCAGGGGCTGGGCCGCGCCGCCGAGCGCGACGGAGGCGGCGCCCGCGATGCCGACCAGGGTGCCGAGCAGCATCGCGACGACGGCGGCGGGCGGCACGAAGTAGCGCAGCGAGTTCTGCGCCGGGAAGCGCCGGGCCAGCTCGCCGCGCCACATGCCGGTGGCGACGAACTGGCGGGTGAGCCGGCGCAGGCTCGAGCGCGGTCGGTAGGTGACGGTGAGCCGCGGCGTGAACCACACGGTGCCGCCGGTCTGGCGCAGCCGGCGATTGAGCTCCCAGTCCTGGCCGCGCTTGATGTCCTCGTCGAAGAGACCGACCTCGAGCAGGCGGTGCCGTTGGAAGACGCCGAGGTAGGCGGTCTCGCTGGGGCCCTCCTCGCCGCCGACGTGGTGCGAGCCGCCGCCGAGGCCGACGGGCGAGCCGTAGGCGAAGGCGACCGCGCACTCGAAGGGGGTGCTCCCCTCCGCCAGCATGATGCCGCCGACGTTGTCGGCGCCGGTGCGAAGCAGCGTCTCGACGGCGATCGCGGTGTAGTCGGGCGTGAGCACCGAGTGCGCGTCGACGCGGATGACGACGGGGAAGACGGAGGCGCGGATCGCCACGTTCAGCCCCGCCGGCGTCGAGCCGACCGGGTTGTCGAGGAAGCGGATGCGCGAGTCCTCCGCCGACATCGCCGCGATGAGCTCGTTGGTGCCGTCGATGCTCGGGCCGAGCGCGAGGATGACCTCGACCTCGCCGGCGTAGTCCTGCGCGAGGAGGGAGCGGACGGCCGCCTCGACGTGCTCGACCTCGTTGAGCACCGGCATCACGTAGGAGACGCCAGGAAGGGAGTCGTCCTGCGGCATGAGGCCAATGGTAGTGAGTCCCGGCACATGGCGACGGCGACGGCGCACCCTCCGGAGGAGGATGCGCCGTCGCCGTCGGGATGACCCCGGCTCACATGGAGCCGAGCGTCACCTCGGTCTCGCCGGCCTGGCCGCCGCGGTTGTACGTGATCGTGACGGTGGCGCCGGCGGCCTGCGCACGCACCTGGGCGACGAGGTCGCTCATGCTCGTGACCGGCTTGCCCTCGAGGGCCGTGACGACGTCGCCCGAGCGCAGCCCGGCCGCAGCAGCAGCGCCGCCGGCGGAGACGTCGTCGATGAGCGCGCCGACCGTGGCCGACTGCTCCGTGCTGGTCACGTCGGTGACCGTGGCGCCGAGCAGGCCGTGGCTGGCCTCGCCGTTGGCGATGAGCTCGCTCGAGATGCGCTCGGCGACGTTCGACGGGATCGAGAAGCCCACGCCGATGGAGCCGGCGCTCGAGGTGGTGCTGCCGCTACCGGCGGTGGCGATGGCCACGTTGATGCCGATGAGCCTGCCCTCGGCGTCGAGCAGCGCGCCGCCCGAGTTGCCGGGGTTGATCGCCGCGTCGGTCTGGATGACCGAGAGCGAGATCGTGCTGCTCGCCTGACCCTGCTGCGAGCCCTCCTGGCCCGGGATGTCGAATCCCCAGAAGTCGTAGGGGCTCTGCTGCTGGGACTCGCCCTGGTCGTCGGCGCTGCTGTCGGGCACCTCGCTCGAGGCGACCGAGATGCTGCGGTTCAGCGCGCTGACGATGCCGTCGGTGACCGTGTTGCTGAGGCCGAGCGGCGCGCCGATCGCGATGGTCTGGTCGCCGACGTTGAGGTCGTCGGAGTCGGCGAACTCGATCGGCGTGAGGTCGCTGGCGCCCTCGAGCTTGATGACCGCGAGGTCGTAGACGGGGTCGGTGCCGACGACGGTGGCGTCGTAGAGGTTGCCGTCGGAGTCGGTGACCTGGATGGTCGGGTCGGCGACCGAGCCGTCGAGCGAGACCACGTGGTTGTTGGTGAGCACGTAGCCGTCGTCGCTGATGATGACGCCCGAGCCGCTGCCGGAGGCGTCGCCGCCCGAGACCGCGATGGTCACGACCGAGGGGGTCGCCTGGGCGGCCACGGCGGTGACGAGGTTGACGTCGTCGCTGTCGTTGACGGTGACGGTGGTCGGGTTGGCGTGATCGACGCCCGCGACCGGGCTGCTGGCCGAGTTCGACATGGCGAGCGCGGTGACGCCGGCTCCGGCGCCGCCGCCGATGAGGGCGACGAGCGCGAGGGCCGCGATGGCCACGCCCGCGCGGCGGTTCTTCGGCTTGGCCGGCGCGGGCGCCGCCCACTGCTGGCCGGCCTGCGGCGTGGCCGCGGGACCGAAAGACGCGCCCGGCAGGCTGTGGGAGCCCGGGACGTGCTGGCCGTGCTGCGCGTGCTGGCCCTGCTGGGGCGCGGGCGGCGTCTGCGCGTACTGGCCGTAGCGGGGCTGGTCGGGCGCCGCGAACTGCCGGGTCGGCGGCTGGGGCGCTGCGGGCTGCTGGTAGGCCGGGTCCGACGCGGCGGGCGCCGGCTGGCCCGGCTGCTGGTGCACGGGCGCGGTCGGCGCGGACTCGGCGGCCTGCTGGCCCTCGACGGGGCGCTGGGCCTCCGCCGGGTGCTGGGGTGCGCTCGGGTGCTGCTCCGGCGTCGAGGCCCCCTCGGCGGGGGCGGACGCGCTGTCGTGCTGACGGTTCGGGTCGGTGTCGCCGGCGCCGGTGTTGGGGTTCTCGTTCATCGGGGTTTCCTTTCAGGCGGAGCCAGCTTCCAGCGCGCACCTGAATGAACTGTATGGCGATTCTGTGAGCCGGTTGGCCCTTGTCTATGGCCTTGCCAGCGGGGTTCGCCGGGGGCGGAACCGCCCGCCGTCCGGGGGCTGCGGCGGCGCTGCGAGCCGCGCCTCCGCTCCCCTCGGGATGATGCGGCTTCGAGCGGCGGTGGAGGGCCGGAGACCTGCGGCGATAGCCTCGGTGCGGCGGCGCCGACCGAGCGCGCACGCCCCGGCCCCAGCACGACACGAGGTAGCGATGGACATCCCCGGACCCTGGCAGCGCACCGCCCGCGGCGCCCTGCTGCTCGACGACGAGGGCAGGCTCGCGACGACGATCTTCGCCGAGATGAGCGCGCTCGCCACGGCGACCGGGGCGATCAACCTGGGCCAGGGCTTCCCCGACGAGGACGGCCCCGCCGAGGTGCTCGAGGCCGCGCGGCAGGCGATCGCGGACGGCGTCAACCAGTACCCGCCGGGTCCCGGCGCGCCGGTGCTGCGCGAAGCCGTGGCCGAGCACCAGCAGCGCTTCTACGGCATCGGGCTCGACCCCGCTCAGGTGCTCGTCACGGCCGGCGCGACCGAGGCGCTCGCCGCGACGATCCTGGCCCTCGTCGACCGCGGCGACGAGGTCGTGGTGCTCGAGCCGTTCTACGACTCCTACGCCGCGGCCGTCGCGCTCGCCGGAGGGGTGCTGCGCACGGTGCCGCTGCGGTGGCCCGGCTTCCAGCCCGACCACGACGAGCTGCGCGCGGCGGTGACCGACCGCACCCGCCTCATCCTGGTCAACACCCCGCACAACCCGACCGGCACGATGCTCGACCGCCCGACCCTCGAGCTCGTCATCGAGCTCGCGCACCGGCACGACGCCGTCATCGTCACCGACGAGGTCTACGAGCACCTCGCCTTCGGCGACCCGCACCTGCCGCTCGCCTCGCTGCCCGGCGGCTTCGAGCGCACCGTGACGATCAGCTCGGGCGGCAAGACCTTCAACACGACCGGCTGGAAGGTCGGCTGGCTGAGCGGCCCGGTCGACCTCGTGCGCGCGGTCACCGCCGTGAAGCAGTACCTCACCTACGTCAACGCGGCGCCGTTCCAGCCGGCGATCGCCGTCGGCCTGCGCCTGCCCGACGCCTTCTTCACGGGCGCGGCGGATGCGCTGCGCGGCAAGCGCGATCTGCTGAGCGCCAGCCTGCGCGAGGCCGGCTTCGACGTCTCGACCCCGCAGGGCGGCTACTTCGTGGTCGCGGACGCGGCGCCCTTCGGCGTGACGGACGCCGCGGACTTCGCGCGCCGGCTGCCCGAGCTCGCCGGGGTCGTGGGCGTGCCGCTCACCGCCTTCGTGAACCCGCCGAACCGGGCCGGGTACCGCTCCCTCATCCGCTTCGCCTACTGCAAGCGGCCCGAGGTGCTGCAGGAGGCCGCGCGCCGGCTGACCGGGCTCGCCCGGGCCTGAAGCGCCCGTCAGCCGAGGGCCGCCGGCCCGAGCGGCCTCGCCGCGCCCCGCGCTCAGTCGGCCAGGGCCACCGGGGCGCCGGTGAAGGCGAGGTGCACGACGGCGCCCTCGGCCGGGGCGACCTCGGTGCCGTGCTGCACCGCGAGCTCCGTGCCGTCGGCCAGCGCCACCCTGGTGCGCCGCAGCGCGCCCAGGAAGCTCGTGGTCAGCACGGTCGCCGCGACACCGGCGGCCGCGAAGCGCACGTCCTCGGGGCGCACCAGCGCCACGGCGGCGCCGTCGGGACGCGCCGGCGCGAGCAGCGGCAGCAGCACGCCGTGCACGTCGATCTCGCCGCCGCTGACCGTGCCGGGCAGCCGATTGCTGACGCCGACGAAGTCCGCGACGAACGCCGAGGACGGGCGCTGGTAGAGGTCCTCCGGGGCGCCGATCTGCTCGATGCGGCCCGCCTTCATGACGGCGACCCGGTCGGCGACGGCGAGCGCCTCCTCCTGGTCGTGCGTGACGAAGAGCGTGGTGATGCCGAGCTCGAGCTGGATGCGGCGGATCTCGTCGCGCAGCTGCACCCGCACCTTCGCGTCGAGGGCGCTGAGCGGCTCGTCGAGCAGCAGCACCTTCGGGCGGGTGACGAGCGCGCGGGCCAGCGCCACGCGCTGCTGCTGTCCGCCGGAGAGCTGGTGCGCGAAGCGCTTGCCGTGCACGCCGAGGCCGACCATCTCGAGGGCCTCCTCGGCGCGGGTGCGCCGCGAGGCGGCGCCCACCTTGCGCATCCGCAGTCCGAACTCCACGTTCTCCAGCACCGTCATGTGCGGGAACAGCGAGTACGACTGGAACACCATGCCCATGTCGCGGCGGTTGACCGGCGTGGCGGCCACATCCGATCCGTCCAGCAGGATCTCGCCGTCGGTGATCTGCTCGAGACCTGCGAGGCTGCGCAGGGCCGTCGTCTTGCCGCAGCCGGAGGGGCCGAGCAGGGCGACGAACTCGCCGGGCGCGATGTCGAGGTCGACGCCGTCGAGGGCGCGGTGACCGGGGTACTGCTTGGTGACCGCGCGGAACTGCACGCGGGTGCCGGTCGGGGTGCTGGCGGTCATGAGGAACTCCTTCGGGGCTGCACGGCGCCCACGCGGCCGATGATGACGAGCAGGGCGAACGCGAAGAGCAGCGCGAGCAGCGCGAAGATCGTCGCGACGTAGGGGTCGCTGCGCGAGATGAGCAGCACGGAGGTCTGCAGGTTCTCGCGGTTGAGCAGCGAGGCGATCGTGAACTCGCCGAGCACGACCGCGGTGGCGATGACGGAGGCGGCGAGCATGCCGCGGCGGATGTTCGGCACGAGCACGCGGAAGAACACCGTGAGCCAGCCGGCGCCGAGCGAGCGCGCCGCCTCGCTGAGGGTGACGATGTCGACCGCGTCCATGGCCGCGCGCACGGCCCGGTAGGCGTAGGGCAGCACGGTGATGCCGTAGGCGAAGGCGAGGGTCCAGATGCTCGAGCCGAAGATGCGGGAGACCACGCCGTAGACGGGCGCGAGGCCGACGACGAGCACGATCGCGGGCACCGTGATCGGGATCAGGCAGACGAACTCGAGCCAGCGCTGCAGCTTGGGGAACCGCAGTGCGACGAGCACCATCGTCGGCACGAGCATGGCGTTGACGATGAGCACCGTGACGACGGCGAGCAGCAGCGAGTTGCCGACGCCCTCGAAGAGCCCGCGGTACTTGCGCTCGTTCTCGGGGTCGAGGATGCCGGTCCAGTGGTCGAGCGTGTACTCGCCCGGTGCGCCTCGCAGGCTGAACTCGACCATCGCCACGATCGGCAGCGCCATGAGCAGGCCGATGACGCCGAGGATGAGCCAGCGCGTCACGGCGCGGGGCTCGATGCCGACGCGGTTCATCGCATCCACCGTTCCGCGCGCGACTGCAGCGCCGAGTAGGCCTTCATGAGCACGACCATGACCACGATCATGCCGATGGCCAGCGCGCCGGCCATGTTCTCGCGGCCGAGCACGGTCTCGCTGATGAGCGCGGCGCGCACCTGCAGGGGCACGATGGGCGCGCCCTGGCTGACGAGCGCCGCAGCCGTGCCGTAGGACGAGAAGGCGTTGGCGAAGAGCAGCAGCAGGCTGCCGAGGAAGCTCGGCGCGAGCACCGGGAAGCCGATGCGCCACCAGAACACCGCGCCGGTGCCGCCGAGGGTCGCGCTGGCCTCGGCCCACTGCGGCTTGAGTCCCGACATCGCGGGCATGAAGGTGATGACCATGAGCGGGATCTGGAAGTAGAGGTAGGGCAGGATCAGGCCCGGCACCTGGTAGAGCCAGACGCCGCCCTCGTAGATGTCCGCATCGAAGGTGCGCAGCAGCCACTGGGTCAGCAGGCCCTGGATGCCGATCAGCGCGATGAACGCGAAGGCCAGCATGACGCCGCCGAACTGGGCGAGCACGCCGCTGGCCGCGGAGATGCCGGTGCGCAGCCAGCCGTCCTCGCGCGTGCCGAGCAGCGAGAAGCAGATGAGCGCGCCGGCGATGGCGCCGAGGACGGCGGTGAGGCCGGAGAGCCAGAGCAGGTCGACGAAGGAGCGCAGCACGGCGGGCTCGAGGAGGCCCGTCAGATTGTCGAGGGTGAGCGCGCCGTCGCCGTCGAAGAGGCCGGTGCCCAGCGCGAGCACCGTCGGCACGGCGAGGAAGAGGACGACGTAGGCGGAGAAGGGGGTGAGCCCGAGCAGGGCCCACCCCCGGCCGCCGGAGCGGCGAGCGGTCATCAGGAGATGGCCGCTGCCCACTGCTCGGCGAGGAGCGCGGAGGCCGCCTCGGTCTGCTCGGCGGTGAGCTGCACGAGGTCCTCGCTCGGCTCGCCGACCGCGTCGAGCGCGGCCTGGTCGACCGTGCCGGCCTCGATCATCGCCGCGAGGCGCACCGGGTAGGCGCCGGCCTCGAGGTAGAGGTTCTGCACCGTGTCGCTGAAGATCCACTCCTGCCACAGGCGGGCGGCCGCCGGGTGCGGGGCGTCGACGTTGACGGCCTGGTTGTAGTACGAGCCCAGGGTGACGCCCGGCAGCACCGTGACCTGCCAGTCGCGCACGCCCTCGTTCGCCGTCTGCTCGGCGAGGTTGTTGTACGACCAGTCGAAGACGACCGGGGTCTCGCCCGAGGCGATGGTGGCCGGGGTCGGGTCGAGGGGCAGGAAGTTGCCGGCCGTCTGGAGCTCGGCGAAGAAGTCGATGCCGGCCTGGATGTCGTCCGCCGAGCCCTCGCCCTGCAGGGCGGCGTACTGCACGGCCGCGGCGGCTGCGCCAGCCTGCGTCGGGTCGCCGTTGATGGCGACCTTGCCGGCGTAGTCGGCGCCGAGCAGGTCGTCGAGCGACTCGGGCGCGGGCACGGCGTCGGCGTCGTAGCCGATCGACATGAGGCCGGTGTAGTCGTAGACCCAGAGGCCCGACTCCTCCTTGTACTCGGCCGGGATGTCGTCCCAGGTCTGCACCTGGTACGGCGCGAAGTAGTCGGTGCTGGTCAGCGCGACGGCCGAGCCGAGGTCGAAGACGTCGGGGGCGCCGTCCTGGCCCTTGAGGTTCTCGGCGGCCGTGATCTCCTCGGCGCTGGAGACGTCGGGCGAGTCGGAGTTCACGGTGATGCCGTACTCCTCCTCGAAGCCCTCGATGATGGCGCCGTAGTTCGCCCAGGTGTCGGGCAGGGCGATGACGTTGAGCTCGCCCTCGGCCTGCGCGGCCTCGACGAGCGCGTCGAAGCCGCCGAAGTCGTCGGCGCTGGTGGCGGTGGCGTGCGCCTCGGTGTCGCCGGCCTCTGCAGTGCTCGAGCACGAGGTGAGGGTGACGGCGAGGGCGATGCCGGCGGCCGCGAAGCCGACGAGGGTGCGCTTGCGCAAGGGATCCTCCAGGAGATCTGGGGCCGGGGTGCGCGTGCTGTCGCGCCGGGGAACCCGTGGCCCGCAGGCGAACCTAAGGAGGCTGCGTGTCCCATCGACGGCGCCCGGGTGAACGCCGGGCGAACCGCGGGGGCTACCTCGGCGCGACCGTGAAGCGGCGCAGCGCCAGCGCCGGGTTCTTCGCGCGCACCTCGTCGAGACGGGCGCGCTCGAGCCAGGCGACCGACACGCCCTCCGACTCGCCCAGCCCCGCCAGCTCGACCCCCATCGGGTCGATCACGAGGCTGACGCCCACGCCGACCGGAGGGATGTGATCGGCTGCCACCGCGAAGGCGGTGTTCTCGATCGCGCGCGCCGTGAGCAGCGTGCGCCAGTGGTGCTCCTTGAGCGGACCGCGCACCCACTCGGCCGGCACGACCAGCACCTCGGCGCCGGCGTCGATCAGGCTGCGGCTGACCTCGGGGAAGCGGATGTCGTAACAGGTCTGCAGGCCCACGGCGAAGCCGTCGGCGTCGAAGACGGCGGCGCCGGTGATCGCGCCCGCCTCCATCCAGTCGCTCTCCCGCACGCCGAAGGCGTCGTAGAGGTGCACCTTGCCGTAGCGGGCGACCGCCTCGCCGTCCGGGGAGACCGCGACGACGGTATTCGCGAAGCGCGCGGGGTCGGCCACGGTCGTGATGAGCCCGGCGACGAGGAAGACGTCGAGCTCGCGGGCGAGTGCGCCCAGCGCTGCGGTGAAGGGCCCGTCGAGCGGCTCGGCGTGCTCGGCGTAGTGCGGCCCGAGCTCGCCGCCGAAGTACGAGGAGTACTCGGGCAGCACGACGAGGCGGGCTCCGCGGCCGGCGGCGAGGCGCACGAGGCGCTCGATCGACTCCAGGTTGGCGGAGCGGTCCGGGCCCGGCGCGAACTGGGCGATGCCGACGGCGAGAGTGGCGCTCATGCCCGCCAGCCTAGGGGCCGCTCGGAGGGGAGCGGCCGGCCGAGCGGGTAGCCTCGATGACCGGGCACGCGCATCCGCTCGCCCAGTTCCCGCCTCATCGAAAGCAGCAGCGTGCCCAGCGAGACCAGCCCCGAGACGACGAGCCCCGAGACGTTCGGCGTGACCATCGGCAGCCAGGAGACGGAGCTGCCCATCGTGGAGCTCGGCGAGGGCGAGCGGATGGCGCTGATGATCACGGTGGACCTCGGCGTGCGCTTCATGACGCGAGCCGGCGCCGACCTGGCGGAGCTGCTGCGCGATCTGCGCCCCGACGTGATCGCCGCGCCGGCGACGCTCGGCATCCCCCTCGCCCTCGAGGTGAGCCGCGCGCTCGGCTACGACGACTACGTGATCCTGCAGAAGAGCCGCAAGTGGTACCTGCGCGACAGCCCGCGCCTCGACGTCAACTCGATCACGACGCAGGACACCCAGACGTTGATCCTCGACAAGAGCCGCATCCCGCTCGTCGCCGGCAAGCGCGTGGTCGTCGTCGACGACGTGCTCTCGACCGGCGCCAGCGTGGCGACGAGCGTCGAGCTGCTCGAGCAGGTGGGCGCCGAGGTCGTCGGCATCGGCGTGATGCTCACCGAGAGCGACCTCTGGGTGGAGCGCCTCGGCGCGCACGCCGCGAACGTGCGCTCGCTCGGCGAGGTGCCGTTCCCGGTACCGCCGCAGGGCTGAGCACGCCGCAGCACGTCGAAGGGCGCCCCGCGGGGCGCCCGTCGACGTGCGGCCGGGCGCCGCGGCTCAGTAGGGCGTGCCGCCCGCGTCGGCGTTGACCGCCTGACCGCGGATCACGTAGGCCGCGTCGGAGAGCAGGAACGAGTACACGCTCGCCACCTCCTCGAGGCTCGTGTGGCGGCCCAGCTGGGTGGCGACCATCTTGCCGAAGATCGCCTCCGCGTCCTCGCCGACGATCTCGGAGTAGGCGTCGGCGACCTCG
The DNA here is from genome assembly GCA_029959365.1 of Microbacteriaceae bacterium PS02343. Taxonomy (GTDB): domain Bacteria; phylum Actinomycetota; class Actinomycetes; order Actinomycetales; family Microbacteriaceae; genus Arenivirga. The sequence continues at coordinate 22,197 of JASCOA010000020.1, forward strand.
CGCAGCATCGCCGTCGGCAGGCCGCCGGGGCACACGCAGTTGACGTTGATGTCGTGCTGGGCGAGGCTCTCGCTGAGCACGCGGGTCTGGCTGATCACGGCCGCCTTGGTGGCGCTGTAGGCGAGCGAGTCGGCGTGGCCGACCTTGCCCGCCTCGCTGGCGGTGTTGACGATCGCGCCGCGCACGCCGTCCTCGATCATCGCCTTCGCGACGAGGCGCGAGACCTCGTAGGTGCCGAGCAGGTTGATGTCGACGAGCCGGCGCCAGTCGCTCCAGGAGATCTCGAGCGGATCGGCGTGGATGACGATCCCGGCGATGTTGACGACGCCGTCGAAGCCGCCGAGCCCGGTGCGCGCGGTCGTGACCGCAGCGGCGATGGACTGCTCGTCGCCGACGTCGATGCGCCCGGAGCCGGCGAGCCCGAGCTCGTCGGCGGTGAGCGCGAGCTCGGTCTCGAGGATGTCGACGCCCCAGACGGAGGCGCCCTGCGCGGTCAGCAGCGCAGCCACCGCCTTGCCGAGGCCGCGGGCGGCACCGGTGACGAGGTAGCGCTTGCCGGCGTGGCTGGGCAGCACGGGCGGCAGGTGCAGCGGATGCGGCTCCGGCTGCTCGATCGTGTTGAACTTGCTCATGGGGCGGTGCTCTCTCGGGTTCGGGTCGTGCGTGCGCTCAGGCGTCGAGCAGGCGCTCGGTGAGCAGGCTGCCGAACTCGGTGCCGCACTCGAGCACGACGCGCACGTTCGCGTCGGCGGGCTCGACGTCGAAGCCGCGCCACATGGTGCGGGCGTCGACGACGGTGGAGCCCTGCTCGGGTCCGTCGCTGAGGTCGACGAAGGTCGGCAGCCTGGGCGCGACCGTCGGCACGACGTCGCCGGTGGCGATCGCGGCGGCGAGCGGGTCGTGCAGGGCGCACTGCGGGCGGCCGAAGATGGTCTCGTAGAAGCCGAAGTAGAACTTGAGCATCTCGCCGATCGAGCTCACGGCGCGGTTGCCGTCCGACTCGAGGCGCCGGCGCTGGTCGGCCGAGAGGGTGTTCACCATGGTCACGTCGAGGCCGACCATGGTGATGTCCCACGGCGCCGCGTAGGCGAGGGCCGCCGCATCGATGTCGTTCGCGGTGTTCGCATCCAGCCGGGCGGAGTTCGTGCCCGGCACGAGCACGTTGCCGCCCATGGTGGTGACCTTCTTGACGAGCCGCGGCAGCTCGGGCTCGAGCTGCAGGGCGAGGCCGAGATTGGTGAGCGGGCCGACGGCGACGATGTGCAGCTCGCCCTCGTGCTCGCGGGCCTTGCGCACGATCATCTCGGCGGCGGTGAGGTCGCCCTCCGGGTCGCGGTTCGCGCGAGGCAGCTCGACCTCGCCGATGCCGTTGACGCCGTGCACGAAGGCCGCGTCCTCGCCGAGCCGGCGGCCCATCGCCACATCCGGTCCCGCGGCCACCGGCACGTCGCCGCGGCCGAGCAGGGCGAGCAGGTCGCAGGTGTTGCGGGCGGCCTGGCGCGTGTTGACGTTGCCGAAGATGCTCGTGGCGGCCACGAGGTCCACCTCGGGATGCGTCGCCATCCACGCGACGGCGAGGGCGTCGTCGATGCCGGTGTCGACGTCGAGCAGGTAGGGGCTGGCCATGGTGGTCTCCGTGGGGTTCAGGCTGCGGCGACCGCGATGCCGCCGCGACGGCGGCGCAGCGCGGCGATGGCGACGAGCGCGATGAGGGTGACGATGTAGGGCGCGGCGTCGGCGAACTGCACCGGCAGCCCGAAGGACTGCAGGCGGATGCCCACCGCATCGACGTAGGCGAACAGCGCGAGCACGCCCACGAGCGGCAGCACGCGCCCGTTCGCGAGCAGCACCGCGACGACCACGATCCATCCGCGACCGGCGGACATGTTCTCGGTGAAGAGCACGACGTTGCCGAGCGACAGCTGCGCGCCGGCGAGGCCGCCGAGCACGCCGGAGACGAGCACCGCGGCGGTCTGGTAGCGCGACGGGCTGATACCGAGGGTCGCCGCGGCGCCCGGGCGCATGCCCACGCCGCGCAGGCGCAGGCCCGAACGGGTGCGGCTCAGGTAGAGCTGCATGGCGACGGTGGCGAGGATCGCCACGTAGCCGAGCGCCGTCAGCGAGTTCAGCATCGAGCCGAGCCAGGGCACCTCGCCGAGGCCGGGCAGCCGGATGGCGTCGAGCCCGTCGGTGCCGGGCTGCTGCAGCGAGCCGCGCACCCCGAAGATCGCGAAGAGCAGGAAGCTCGTCAGACCGACCACGAGCAGGTTCACCGAGATGCCGATGACGATCGGGTCGGCGCCGCGCACGATGCCGCCGAAGGAGAGCGACGAGGCGACGATCACGCCGCTGACGATCGCGATGGCCGTGCCCGCGATCGCGCTGCCGGTGAGTACGCTGCCCGCGAGGCCGCCGAAGGCGCCGGCGAGCATGATGCCCTCGAGCGAGACGTTGAAGACGCCCACCCGGTGGCAGATGAGGCCGCCGAGCCCGAGCAGCAGCAGCGGCACGAGGCTGCGCACGAGTGCGGCGAAGGTCTCGGGGGCGATGAGGATCTCGAGCATCTCAGCCCTCCTTCACGGTGCTGTTGTCGCGCGGGCCGGGTACCGCGTCCGGTACCTCCTCGATCCGCTCCCCCGTCGCCGCGGCCTCGGCGCGCTTGCGCAGCCGCTGGGTGACGAAGGGGATGCCGAGACGCAGCACCACGAAGAAGATGACCAGCGCCTGGATGATGGAGGCGATCGCGGGCGAGAGCGCGAAGGTGCGGTTGAGCTCCTCGCCGCCGACCTGCAGCATCGAGAAGAAGAAGCCCGCGAGCACCGCGCCGAGCGGCGAGCTGCGGCCGAGGAGCACCACGAGGATGGCGGTCATCGCGTAGCCGGTGGCCTCGAACTGACCGTCGAGCAGGCGGTAGTTGGTGCCGAGCACCACGAGCGCCCCGATGAGGCCGGCGAGGCCGCCGCTGATCGCCAGGCTGGTGAGCACGATGCGGCCGCCGCGGATGCCGACGTTGCGCGCGAAGGCGCCGTTCAGACCGGTGACCCCCGCCTCGAACCCGGTCGCCGTGCGGCGGTTGAAGAGGATCGTGGCGATGACGAGCAGGATGACGACCACGAAGGACCAGTTGAGGCCGCGCACGGCGAGCAGCAGCACGTCGTTGCGCTCGAGCGCCTGGCCCATGGCCGCGCCGAGATCGCTCTGCGCGGGTACGAGCGCGCCGATCTTCAGGTCCTCGGCGATGGTCGGCGTGGCCTGCTCGCTGGAGGCCGGCGGCTTGAGCAGCGAGATGATGTACGACACCCCGGCGATGCCGATGTAGTTGAGCAGCAGGCTCGTGACGAGCACGGGCGGGCCGAGGGTGACCTGGATGACGCCGGGCACGACGCCCCAGGCGGCGCCCGCGGCGACGCCGGCCGCGCAGGCGACGACGATGCCGGCGATGCCGGTGCCGGGCAGGGCCAGCGCCGTGACGACGCTCGCGAGACCGCCGACCAGGAACTGCCCCTGGCCGCCGAGGTTGAACACCCCGGCGCGGAAGGAGTAGATGAGCGCGATCGACAGCCCGACGAGCGGCACCGAGCGCTGCAGCGTCGTGACGAGGCCGCGGCCGGTGAGCGAGCCCTCGACGAGCGCGCCGTAGACGGCGAAGGGGTTCTGGCCGATCGCGACGAGCAGCACGCCGACGGCGACGAGCGCGGCGAGGATCGACACGGTGACGGTTCCGGTGAGCGCGGCGAGCAGGCGTCGTGCGAGCACCGCCGGGTCCCTGCGCCGTCCGGCGGTGGTGACGGCGGTCATCGGGCCGTGCCTCCTTCCGCGGCCGAGGCCGCCTCCTCGGCGAGCGCGGTCTCGTAGGGCACGCCCGCCATCATCAGGCCCAGCAGCGAGGCGGTCGCCTCGGCGGCCGGGATCACGGCCATGACGCGGCCCTCGAACATGACCGCGATGCGGTCGGAGAGGTTGAGCACCTCGCTGAGCTCGCTCGAGATCAGCAGCACGGCGCCGCCGCGGGCGCGGTACTCGTCGAGCTCGCCGTGGATCGACTCGATGGCGCCGATGTCGACGCCGCGGGTCGGCTGCTCGGCCACGAGCAGCGGGGCGTCGTGGCCGAGCTCGCGGGCGACCACGATCTTCTGCAGGTTGCCGCCGGAGAGCGTGCCGACCGCGACGGCCGGGCCGGCGATCTTGACGCCGAAGCGGCGGATCAGGCGCTCGGCGTGCTCGACCATCCGCTTGGGCTGCAGCAGCCCGCGCACCCGCAGCGGCGCCGAGCGGTGGTAGCCGACCGCGAGGTTGAGCACGGCGTCGCCGAGCGGCGCGCTGCCGGCGACGTGGCGGTCCTCCGGGATGTGCGTGAAGCCGAGGTCGCGTCGGCGGCGGTTGTCGAGCCCGGTGGCATCGGTGCCGGCGATGCGAATGCGGCCGGCGCGCAGCGCGTGATGGCCGCCGATGGCCGCCGCGAGGGCGTCCTGCCCGTTGCCGGCGACGCCGGCGACGCCGACGATCTCGCCGCGGCGCACGGCGAGCGTGACGTCGTCGACCGCGGTGCGGCCGTCGAGCTCGACGGTGACGCCCTCGACCTCGAGCACGGGCTCGCCGGGCTCGCCGCGCCCGAGGCGCTGGCTGAGCTCGACGTCGCGCCCGGTCATGTGGCGCGAGATCTCGCGCGGGCTGGTCTCGGCGGTCACGAGCGACGCCGTGACCCGCCCGTCGCGCAGCACGGTGACGCGGTCGGCGACGGCCATGACCTCGTCGAGCTTGTGGGTGATGAAGATGATCGACTTGCCGGCGTCGGCGAGCGAGCGCATGACGGCGAAGAGCGCCTCGCTCTCCTGCGGGGTGAGCACGCCGGTGGGCTCGTCGAGGATGAGGATGCGCGCGTCGCGGTAGAGCGACTTGAGGATCTCGACGCGCTGCAGCACGCCGACCGGCAGGTGCTCGACCCGCTTGCCGACGGGAACCTGCAGCCCGTAGCGCTCGGCGAGCGCGTTCACCTCGGCGGCGGCCGCGCGGCGGTCGACGAGGCCGGCACGGCCGGGCTCGGCTCCGAAGACGACGTTCTCGGCGACGGTGAGCTCGGGGAAGAGGTTGAAGTTCTGGAACACCATGCCGAGGCCGGCGGCGATCGCGTCGGTGGGGTTCTTGAAGTCGCGGCGCTGGCCGCCGACGACGATGGTGCCCTCGTCCGGCTGCACGAAGCCGTAGAGGATCGACACGAGCGTGGACTTGCCCGCCCCGTTCTCGCCGATCAGGGCGTGGATCTCACCCTGCTCGACCGCGAGGGAGATGCCGTCGTTGGCGACCACCTTGGGGTAGCGCTTGGTGATGCCGGAGAGTTCGAGGGCTCGCATGCCTGGCCGATCGGTGCTGGGGCGGGAACGGGGTGGGGGGGGGGGGGGGGGGGGGGGGCGCGCCGCCCCCCCCCCCCGGGGGGGGGGGGGGGGGCGGCCGCCGGGCGGGCCCGCCTCCCCCTCGGTTGCTGTCGGTGTCAGCCGGCCGCGATCGGGTCGGGCACGACGATGTCGCCCGCGATGATCGCGTCGCGCGCCGCCTCGACGGCCTCGATGACCTCGGGGTGCTCGGCGATGACGCAGCCGCTGTCGGCGACGCCCTCCTCGAGACCGGTCAGCGAGAGTCCGCCCGAGGCGAGGTCGTAGATGGTGGACGAGCCGCCCTCGACGCCGTCGACGATGCTGGTGAGCTGGTCGAGCACGACCACGTCGATCTTCTTGATGACGTTGTCGACGACGACGCCCTCGGCCTGGCCGCACTGGTTGATGTCGACGCCGTAGGAGTAGGCGTCGCGCTCCTGCGCCGCCTCGAAGACGCCGCCGTTGCCACCGGCCGTGGCCGCGAAGATCTGATCGGCACCGCCCTCGAGCGCCGCGATCGCGGTCTCCTTGGCGCCCACCGGGTCGGCGAAGGGGTTGTCGCCGCCGACGAAGGTCTGGCTGTCGGTGATCGCAGCGTCGACGCTCTGCGCGCCGAGCGCGAAGGAGTCGGTGTAGCGGTTGATGAAGGGGGTGTCGAGCGCGCCGACCGAGGCCACGGCGCCGGTCTCGGTCAGGTGGCCGGCCTCGACGCCCGCGAGGTAGGCGCCCTCGTACTCGGCGAACTGCGCGCAGTAGAGGTTGCTCGGCAGGTCGCCGTCGACGACGGGGCAGTCGTCGATCAGCACGAAGGGCTGCTCGGGGTTGTCGGTCGCGTACTCGAGCGCGAAGGCGGTGAGCTGGAACGTCGTGAGCACGATCGCGTCCGGGGCGTCGTCGAGCGCCGCCTCGATGTTCGAGCGCATGGACTGCTCGGTGCCGTCGCTCTCGAAGGTCTCGGCGGTGCCGCCGAGCTCCTCGGCCGCGGCCTTGGTGCCGCTGTCGCCGAGCTTGAGGAACTCGTTGATGCCGAGCGCCTCGGGGGTGATGTAGACGAAGTGGGGGCCGTCGGACGACGTGTCGTCGCCGCCGGTGGTGCCGGTCGAGCAGGCGGTCAGCGCGAGCGCGCCGAGGGCGACGGCGGCGACGCCGAGACGGGATGCCTTGAGCAAGGGGACTCCTCGGGTGGGTGGGTGCTGTGGTGCGGGACGGGGTGATCCCCGGATGCAGAGTAATCGACCTCATGTTGCACGCGCGTTACGCGCTGCACACGTTCGTGTCTCCTCATGACGATAAACGGAGGGGCGTCCGCGCGCGAGACGTCCATCCGGGGGTCGCGGTGCCGCATCCGCTCGGCCGTACGATGCAGGGCATGACCCTGCGATTCGAGGGCGCGCTCGTGCGCGCCGGCCGACCCGACCTGCCCGACGCGCGCATCGAGGTGGGCGACGACGGACGCGTGCGCAGCCTCGAGCAGGCCTCCGGCGGCACGGCGCGCAAGGTGCTCGTGCCGGGCTTCGCCAACGGCCACTCGCACGCCGGCATGGCCGCGCTGCGCGGCCTGGGCGACGGACTGCCGCTGCTCGAGTGGCTGCGCGTGGTCATGAGCGCCGAGTCGCTGCTCACCGAGGACGACGTGCTCTGGAGCCTGCGCCTCTCGCTCGCGGAGATGATCCGCGGCGGCACCACCGCGGTGGCGGACGCGTTCCTCTGGAACGAACGGCTGGTCGAGGCCGCCGTCGAGGCCGGCATCCGCATCGCGCCGGGCGTCGCCGTCTTCGGGCCGGAGGGCGTGCCCTACGAGGCCGCGGGCGGTCAGCCGCTCGACGGCCAGATCGCGATGGCCGAGCGGATCGGCGAGGCGTTCCGCGGGCATCCGCTCGTGCGCCCCACCTACGGTGTGCACGCCGTGTACACGAGCGGACCCGAGGTCTTCGCGCGGGTCGCGGAGCGGGCCGCCGGCAACGGCATGGGCGTGCAGGTGCACCTCTCCGAGTCGCCCGCCGAGGTCGCCGAGGCGCTCGCGGCCCGCGGCGAGACGCCGATCGAGACGGCCGCGCGCACGGGCCTGCTGACCCCGTCGACCGTCATCGCGCACGCGGTGCACGCCACCGACGACGACCTCGCGCTGATCGCCGCCAGCGGCGCGAGCATCGTGCACAACCCGGGCAGCAACCTCAAGCTCGGCAGCGGCATCGCGCGGGTGACGCGCATGCGCGAGGCCGGCATCCGCGTGGCGCTCGGCACCGACGGCCCCGCCTCGAACGACGCCCTCGACCCGCTGCGCGAGCTGCGCCTGGCGCTGCAGCTGCAGCGGGGCTCGCTCGAGCGGGCGGATGCGCTGAGCGTCGACGACGGCCTCGAGATGCTGACCGTCAACGGCTACGAGGCGCTCGGCTTCGAGCCCACCGCGCTCGAGCCCGGCGACCCGGCCGACCTCGTGGCCGTCTCGGCCGACTCGGTGCACGCCGAGCCCTTCCACTCCCCCAGCGGCTTCCTCGGCTGGGTCGCGACCGGAGCCGACGTCACCGACGTGGTCGTCGCCGGGCGGCCGCTGCTGCGCGACGGCGAGCTGCTCACGCTCGACGAGGAGCGCATCCGCTACGAGGTGGCCCGCATCGCGGCCCGGCTGCGCTGAGCTCGGCGCTCAGGCGCTGCGCGCCTCCAGCAGCCCGAGGAACTCGTCGGCCCAGCCGACCTGGCGCGCGAGCTTCTCGCGACGCTCCACCGCCTCGTCGTGGAAGGCCGCCAGACGCTGAGCGGATGCGGGATCCTGCGGCGCGTCGATGGCCGCCAGCAGCTCGCCCATCTCCTCGAGCGTGAAGCCGAGCGGCTTCATGCGGCGGATGAGCAGCAGCCGTTCGAGGTCGCCTTCGGTGTAGAGCCGGAAGCCGCCGTCGCTGCGGCCCGAGGGCACGAGCAGCCCAACCTCGTCGTAGTGGCGGATCGTGCGCAGCGAGAGCTCGGCCCGCTCGGCCAGCTCGCCGATCTGCATCATGCCCACGTCGCCCCGCTCCCGTCGCTCGCAACCCTACCCTTACGTTAGGTTAGGTTTGCGCGGCCCGAACGGACCGCTCCCCCATTCTCCCGTCTCCCGCCGCACCGAACGGACGCCCCCGATGCTCGCCAACCGCCCCCTCGGCGTGCTCGCCGTGCTGCGCAGCCCCCGACTGCTCGTGCGCGAGGCGCTCGCCGGACTCGTCGTGGCGCTCGCCCTCATCCCCGAGGCGATCTCCTTCTCGGTGATCGCCGGCGTCGACCCGCGGGTCGGGCTGTTCTCCTCCGTCGTCATGGCGATCGTGATCGCGGTCGTCGGCGGCCGTCCGGCGATGGTCAGCGCCGCTACCGCCGCGGTGGCGCTCGTCGTCGCCCCCATCGCGCCGCAGTACGGCATCGACTACCTCATCGCCACGATCATGCTCGGCGGCGTCATCCAGATCGTGCTCGGCCTGCTCGGCGTCGCCAAGCTGCTGCGCTTCATCCCCCGCAGCGTCATGACCGGTTTCGTCAACGCGCTCGCGATCTTCGTCTTCACCGCCCAGCTGCCGCACCTCATCGACGTGCCGTGGCTCGTCTACCCGCTCGTCGCGGGCGGCCTCGCCGTCGTGCTGCTGATGCCGAAGCTCACCAAGGCGGTGCCCGGTCCGCTCGTCGCGATCGTGCTCGTCACCCTCGTGGCCGTCGTCGCGCACCTCGACGTGCCGACGGTCGGCGACCAGGGCGCGCTGCCCGACGTGCTGCCCGTGCTCGGCCTGCCGCAGGTGCCGCTCACGCTCGAGACGCTGCAGATCATCGGGCCGTACGCGCTCGGCATGGCCGTCGTCGGCCTGCTCGAGTCGCTCATGACCGCCAAGCTCGTCGACGAGATCACCGAGACCGGCTCGTCGAAGACGCGCGAGTCGTGGGGTCAGGGCGTCGCCAACATCACCTCGGGCCTGTTCGGCGGCATGGGCGGCTGCGCGGTCGTCGGCCAGACGATGATCAACGTCAAGACCTCGGGCGCCCGCAGCCGAGTCTCCACCTTCCTCGCCGGCGCCTTCCTGCTGGCGCTGCTGCTGGCCCTTGGCCCGATCGTCGGGCTGATCCCCATGGCCGCCCTCGTGGCGGTCATGATCGTCGTCGCGGGCGCGGCCTTCGACTGGCGCAGCATCCGCCCGTCGACCCTCAAGCGCATGCCGCTCGGCGAGACCCTCGTCATGCTGCTGACCGTGGCCGGCACGGTCGTGACCCACAACCTCGCGATCGGCGTCGGCCTCGGCGTGCTCGCGGCCATGGTGGTCTTCGCCCGACGGGTGGCGCGCTTCGCCACCGTCACGCTCGTCGCGCGCACCGAGGCCGAGGCGCGCTACCGCATCGAGGGCGAGCTCTTCTTCGCCTCGAGCAACGACCTCGTGCAGCAGTTCGACTACGCCGCCGACCCCGCCTCGGTGGTGATCGACCTCAGCGCCTCGCACGTCTGGGACGCCTCGACCGTCGCCGCGCTCGACGCGGTCGCCGAGCGCTACCGGCGCCACGGCGCGACCGTGCGCCTCGAGGGCATGAACGAGGCCAGCACCCGGTTCCACGGCCGCCTGGCCGGCTCCTTCGAGGAATGACCGCGCGAGCGGATGCGTTGAGCCCGTCATGATCGCCGAGCTCTACACCAGCGCCTTCTGCGGCCCCTGCCATGCGACCCGCGCGGTGCTCGCCGACGCTGCGCGGCTCGTGCCGGCGCTGCGGGTGGAGGAGTTCGACGTCGTGCGCCACGAGGCGCGCGCCGAGGCCGAGGAGATCCGCAGCACGCCGACCGTGATCCTCCGCGACGCCGCGGGCGCGCAGGTGCTGCGCGCCGAGGGAGTGCCGACGGTGCCGCAGGTGCTGCAGGCGGTGGCTGCGGCACTGTAGCGCCGCATCCGCCCGCCCCCCGCCCGCGCGGGAGTGAGGGCCCGCAGGCTTCCTCGGGACATGAAGCGGAGATGACAGAAGGCCCGGTTCCTGACGGAACCGGGCCTTCTTCTTGTTGCAGGGGCAGGATTTGAACCTACGACCTCTGGGTTATGAGCCCAGCGAGCTACCGAACTGCTCCACCCTGCGGCACAAGAGATAAACATAGTACGGATTCCGGCATCGCGCAAGTCCGGATCGGGATCGGTGCTCCGGAGACGCGGGACCGGCCCCCCCCCCCCCGCGGCGGGGGCGGGGCGGGGGCGCCGCCCCCGCGCCCGGCCCCCCCGCCGCGCGCCGGGGGGCCGTTCCGTCAGCGCGGGATCACTCCCCCGCGGCGGCGTCCTCGTCGGTCGCTGCCGGCTCGTCCGCGGGCAGCCCGCCGGTCGCGGCGAGCGCGCGCTCGATCGCGTCCTGCAGGGCCGCATCCGCGACGCCGTACGCCGTCCAGTCGCCGTCGGCCATCGCCGCGTCGCGCTCGGTGATCGCCGCCTGCGCATCGGCGAGCGCCTGCTCGAGCGTGTCGACCTCGGGCGTGGCCGGGTCGGTGCCCGGATCCGTGCCCGGGTCGACCGGCTCGCCCGTCTCGGGATCCGTCGGGGTCACGTCGCCGTCACCCGCGTCCGCTCCGGAGTCGCCGCCGAAGATCACGTCGAGGGCGGCGTCGAGCGTCGTCTCGAAGGCGATCTCGTCGCCGAAGGAGACCAGCACGCGCTGCAGCACCGGGTAGGCGCTCTGACCGCTCGACTGCACGTAGACCGGCTGCACGTAGAGCAGGCCGCCGCCGACGGGCAGGGTGAGCAGGTTGCCTCGGATCACCCGGGTGTCGCCCTGCGAGAGGATGTTGAGCTCGCGGGAGACGGTCGGGTCGGCGTTGAAGTTGTTCTGCACCTGCGCCGGCGCCGGCACCGTGTCGTCGCCGGGGATCGTGAGCAGGCTGAACTTGCCGTAGTTCTCCGAGATCTCACCCGCGGAGCCCGTTCCCGCGTCGGCGTTCACCGACAGGTAGCCGGTGAGCACGTTGCGGGTGTTGTCGCCGGTCGCCCTCGGGATGAAGGTCGAGTACAGCGTGAACGCGGGGGTCTCCGCGCCCGGCACCTGCATCGAGAGGTAGTACGGCGGCTGCAGCGGCGTGCCCTCGCCCGACTGGGTCGGCTCGGTGGGCGTGATCCACGCGTCGTTCTCCGAGTAGAAGGTGCTCGGGTTGGTCACGTGGTAGGTGCCGAGCACCGCGCGCTGCACCTTGAACAGGTCCGCGGGGTAGCGCACGTGGTCGAGCAGCTCGGCGCTCATCTCGTCCATGTCCGTCAGCGAGGTCGGGAAGATGCTCTGCCAGGCCTCGAGCACCGGGTCCTCCGCGTCCCAGGCGTAGAGGGTGACCTCGCCCGAGTACGCGTCGACGGTCGCCTTGACCGAGTTGCGGATGTAGTTGATGTCGTCGAGCGGCAGGGTCGGGGCCGGCGTGTAGGTGTCGGTGATCCGCTCCGAGAGCGACTCGATGTGCGAGTACGGGTAGTTGTCGCTGACCGTGTACGCGTCGATGACCCACTGGATGCGGCCGTCGACGATCGCCGGGTAGGCGTCCGAGTCGAGCGTCAGGTACGGTGCGACCTTCTGCACGCGCTCCGCGGGGTCGCGGTCGTAGAGGATCTGCGACTCCTCGGTGATGCCCTCCGCGACGAGCAGGTCGGTCGACTGGTACTTGATCGCGTAGAGCACGCGCTTGAAGATGTTGTCGATCGCGGGGCCGCCGTCACCGGTGTAGGTGTACGTGGCGTCCTCCTCGCCGTCCTCGGTGCCCGGGTAGTCGAACTCGAGGTTGTCGCCGCCGACGATGGAGTAGTCGGGGCTGGTCTCGCCGAAGTAGACGCGCGGCTCGTACTCGCCGAGCGCGCCCGAGGCCGGGATGCCCGACTCGAGGAACACCGGCTGGCCGCTCGCCGAGCGCTGGTTGCCGTAGGCCGCGACGACGCCGTAGCCGTGCGTGTAGACGAGGGTCTGGTTGACCCAGGTCTGCGCGTTGGCGCCGAGGTTGTCGGTCTCGATGTCGCGGACGCCGATCACGGTGTCCTGCACCTGGCCGTCGATCTCGTAGCGGTCGACGTCGAGGTACTGCGGGAAGCCGTAGTACTGGCGGAACTGCTGCAGCTGGCCGAAGGCGTTGGTCACCTGGGCCGGGTCGATGATGCGGATGCTCGCGGTCGTCTCGCTGTCGGCGCTCAGCGCGCCCGGCTCCGGCTCGGTCGTGACCGCGTAGCTCTCCTCGGCGACGTCGGCCACGCCGTAGGCGTCGCGGGTCGCGTCGATGTTGCGCTGGATGTAGTCGAGCTCGACGCGGTTCGCGTTCGGGGTCGCCTGCAGCGTCTGGATGAGCGCCGGGTAGCCCTGGCCGATGAGCAGGCTCGCCACGATGAGGCCGGCGAGGCCGACGATCGGCAGCCGCCAGCGGCCGATGATCGCCGTGATCACGAACAGGATCGCGACGACGATCGCGGCGCCTGCGAGGATCTGCTGCGCCGGGATGGTGCCGTTGACGTCGGCGTAGGTGGCACCCGTGATGAGGTCGCCCTGACGCGTGAGCGTCGAGTACTGGTCGAGCCAGAGGCTGACGCCCTGGATGAGCAGGTACAGCGCCGCCGTGGCCGCGAACTGGATGCGCGCGGTGCGCGAGATGCGCACCTCGCGGCCGGCCACGCGGATCGCGCCGTAGAGGTAGCTGGTGGCGACCGCCGCGACGAGCGAGATGAGCACGACCGCGCTGGCGAAGGCGACGAGACCGCGCAGGAAGGGCAGCGAGAAGACGTAGAAGCCGATGTCGAGCCCGAACTGCGGGTCGACCTCGCCGAAACTGCCGCCGTTGATCCAGAGCAGCACCGTCGGCCACTGGTTGGCCGACGAGACTCCGGCGAAGAAGCCGAAGACGATCGGCACGCCGAGGCTGGCGGCCCGGCGCAGCGGCTCGACCACCTGCTGGTAGCGGTCGAGCTGCGCGTTGAGCTTGGCGTACACCGGCCGCCAGCGGTAGGCGATGTCGATGCTCACCCACAGCGGCACGGCCATGCCGAGGAATCCGACCGCGAACATGGCGGCGCTGGCCAGCCACTGGGTCGTGAGGACGTTGGCGAAACCGAGCTGGTCGAACCAGAGGTAGTCGGTGTACAGGCCGGCGAAGATGAGGAAGAGGACCACGAGCGCCGCAAGAGCACCGACGGTGACGGCGAGAGCCGCCCTCGATCGGGCAGGGCGCTGCGAGGAGGAGGTCGACGTCAAGAGGGTGCTCCTGGCTCGGGGGAGGAAGTGATTCCGCTCATCCTAGGTGCCGCCTCTGAATGAGTACCGAGGGTGCTGGGCGCGTTCCGCCGAGGGCGGACGCCGCGCCGAGGGGCGACCTCGCAGCGGGCTCAGCCGCAAGTGGGCAGGGCGTCCGCATCCGCTTCGCCGCGGATCGCGCGCAGCGCCGCGGCCGCGTCGTCGAGCGTGGCGACGGCGAAGACCCGCAGGTCGCCGGGCACGTGCCCCACGACCTCGTCGCAGTTGTCGGCCGGGGCGAGGAAGTACTCCGCGCCGGCGTCGAGGGCGCCGTAGAGCTTCTGACGGATGCCGCCGATCGGTCCCACCTCGCCGTCCGCGGTGATGGTGCCGGTGCCGGCGACGTGCTCGCCGCCGTTCAGCGCGCCCGGGGTCAGGTCGTCGGTGATCGCGAGCGCGAACATCATGCCGGCGCTGGGTCCGCCGACCTGGTCGATGCGGATGGAGACGTCGATCGGGAAGTCGTACTCGGCGACCACGCCGACCCCGAGCACGGCGTCGGCGCTCGCGCCGCGCCCCTCGATCGGCGTCATGGCGAGCTCGAGCTCCTCGCCGGCACGGTCCACCGCGACCGTCACGGGCGAGCCCGTGCCGTGCTCGCCGATGGCCGCGCTCATCGCCTCGACGCTGATGAAGGACTCGCCGTCGATCGAGCGGATGCGGTCCCCCTCCTCGAGCAGGCCGTCGGCCGGCGACCCCTCGGCGATCGTGCCGACTGTGAGCTCGGCGCCCACGTCGTAGCCGAGGCCGACCAGCGCGGCGGCGATCGCGCGCTGCTGCGAGGCGGTCATGGCGGCGGCGTTCGCCTGCTCGACCGCCTCCGTCGTGGTGCCCAGCGGGAAGGCGGTGTCGAGCGGCACGGCGACCCGGCGAGGGTCGAACCAGGCCGAGAGCACGTCGAGCCAGCGCGGCTGCTGCTCGCGGTTGCCGGTACGGGTGACGGTGAGCAGGTCGAGGCGGCCCTCGGTGGGGTACGTCTCGGCGCCCTCGATCGTGATGAGCGGCACGTCCTCGCCGTCGACGGCGATCGTGCCGAGGGTGTCGGTGACCGGACCGGGACCGTCGATCGCGTAGGGCGCCGGCAGCGCGCCGAGCGCGAGCACGCCGACGAGCGCGAGGCCGAGCGCGATCCAGGAGCGGCGCGCGGAGACGGGGCGCCGGCGCCCGGCGCGGTCGTCGGCTGGGCTCTCGGTGGTGCTCACTGCGGCGGGGTCCTCTCACTGCGGGCGGTTGCGGCGATCCCCCGATGCCGATGGCGTTCGCGCAGGGCGCACGCCACGAGCGCCCATCCTAGGTCGATTCCGATCCGCGCCCCGATGCGCCGAAGTAACGTGAACTGCATGAGCGACCCTGCACGCCCCGACGGCCCCGAGGACGAGATGCGGGAGATGCTGCAGCGCTTCCTGGCGGGCGAGGGCGACATCGATCCGGCCAAGCTCGCCGGCGCCGCCGGCCTGCCCAACGACCCGGCGAGCGTCGCGCGCCTGATGAGCCAGCTGCAGGCCGCGATGAACGCGAGCGGCGACGGCGTGAACTGGGATCTCGCGCGCGACCAGGCCGTGCAGATCGCCGGCCGCGGCATGGTGCCGAGCATCGAGGACGAGAAGGAGGCGCTGCGCCGCGCCCTCGGGCTCGCCGCGCTTTGGCTGAGCGAGGCGACGCAGATCGGCGAGCTCGCCGGCGAGCCGCGCCTGCTGAGCCGCGCCGAGTGGGCTCGCGAGACCCTGCCGGTCTGGAGCCAGCTGGCCGAGCCGGTGGCCAACAGCATCGCCGACGCGCTCACCCGCGTACTGCAGGAGAATCTGCCCGAGGACATGGGTGGCATGCTCGCCGGCGCCGGCAAGATGATGCGCGGCCTCGGCGGCACGCTCTTCGCCATGCAGCTCGGCCAGGTCGTCGGGCAGCTCTCCGCCGAGGTCGTCTCCGGCGGCGACGCCGGCATCCCGCTGCTCGAGGGCCAGGCGGCGCTGCTGCCGCAGAACGTGCTCGAGTTCGGGCGCGACCTGGGCGTCGAGACCGAGGAGGTGCGCCTCTACCTCTCGGTGCGCGAGCTCGCCCACGCACGGCTCTTCCGGCACGCGCGCTGGCTGCGGCTGCACCTCATCACCGCGATCACCGAGTACGCGCACGGCATCACGATCGACACGGAGCGCCTCGAGCAGCTCGCCGAGGGCTTCGACCCGAGCAACACCGAGGAGCTGCAGCGCGCGCTCAGCGACGGGCGCCTGATCCCGCCGAAGAGCGAGGAGCAGCTCGTGGCGCTCGGCCGCCTCGAGACCATGCTCGCCCTCGTCGAGGGCTGGGTCGACGTCGTCACCGAGCAGGCCGCGCAGCGGCTGCCCGCGGCCGGCGCGATCGCCGAGACGGTGCGTCGACGACGCGCCTCGGGCGGACCCGCGGAGTCGGCCTTCGCCACCCTCGTCGGCCTCGAGCTGCGGCCGCGCCGCCTGCGCGAGGCGGCCGCGATGTGGCGGGCGGTGCAGGAGGCCGTCGGCGCCGAGGGCCGCGACGAGCTCTGGGCGCACCCCGACGTCGTGCCGACGGCCGCCGACATCGACGACCCGGCGGCGCTCATCGCCCGCCTGACGGGCCCGGCGCCGGAGCCCGACGAGTTCGACAGGGCGCTCGAGGACCTGCTGAACGGCGACGGCGAGCGGCCTCAGGAGTAGCGGCCGCTCCCTGTGGACGGCGGCGCCGCCCGCCCCCGCACCCCCCCCCCACAGGCGGCCTGGGCCTCAAGCTGCGCCCA
>JASCOA010000210.1 GCA_029959365.1 Microbacteriaceae bacterium PS02343
CTGGAGACCCTGCCCGAGGGGGCGAAGGTGGGCACCGGCTCGCCGCGCCGCGTGGCGCAGCTCAAGCGCGCACGCCCCGCCCTCGAGGTCGTCGACATCCGCGGCAACATCGACACCCGCCTGGGCCGCGCGCTCGGCGAGGACGCCGACCTCGACGCCGTGCTGCTCGCCGCCGCCGGCCGCGGCCGGCTCGGCCGCGAGTCGGCGATCACCGAGCTGCTCGAGCTCGGGCCGTGGCCGACCGCGCCCGGCCAGGGCGCGCTCGCCATCGAGGGGCGCGAGGGCGCGAAGGG
>JASCOA010000211.1 GCA_029959365.1 Microbacteriaceae bacterium PS02343
CGTCGGGCCAGACCAGCTCACCGCGCACACCGACCGGCAGCGTGGCCTCGAGCACGAGCTCGCCGTCGACCTGCGCCCACGTCGTGGCGATCTCGCCGTACGGGGTGACCACCCTGGTGCTCGCCGCCCCGAAGAGCTCGCCGGGACGCGGTGCGATCCGCACGGAGCGGTAGCCGGCCTCGACGGGGACGATCCCGCCGACGGACCGGTTGAGGAAGTCCACCACGGCGCCGAGCGCGTAGTGATTGAACGAGGTCATCTCCCCGGGATTGACCGTGCCGTCCGGCAGCAT
>JASCOA010000212.1 GCA_029959365.1 Microbacteriaceae bacterium PS02343
GCGACGACCTCCGGCTTCGCGGCCACCAGCGCCCCGCAGCAGGACCTGCTCACCGTCTTCGGTGCGAGCAGACGGCGGCGGCTCGCCTTGCTCGCGCTGCCCCGCTCGGTGCCGGCGTTCGTCGACGGGCTCACGCTCGCCGCGCCCGCTGCCATCCTCGGCGCCACGATCGGAGAGTGGTGCGGCGCCCCGCAGGGCATCGGCCTGCTGCTCGTGAGCGCGATGCAGAACTACCAGATGGCGCTGCTGTGGGCTGCGGCCCTGGCGGCCACCCTCGCCTCACTCGTCG
>JASCOA010000213.1 GCA_029959365.1 Microbacteriaceae bacterium PS02343
TGCCCAGGCCGTGACGGCCGCCGATGATGTTCGCCTCGGTGACCAGGGCGACCGCATCCGCGTACTCGACGCCGTTGAGCGCGACCGGCCGGACGGCCTCGAAGGTGATCGAGACGTCCTCGCTCGCGATGGCGACGTCCTCGCGCCAGGGGGCGACGCCCATGATCGGCTCGACGATGGTGACACCGGTGGCGAGGAACTCGAGCTTCTTGGCCTCGTGGGTGGCGCCCCAGATGTTGGCGTCGGTCGAGTACGCCTTCTCGGCGGAGTCGCGGTAGGGGAAGCCTG
>JASCOA010000214.1 GCA_029959365.1 Microbacteriaceae bacterium PS02343
CCTCGGTGCCCTCGCGCTCAGGCGAGCGCGCCCGCCGACCGGTAGCCGGCCCCCATGTGCTCGGGGGCGAGCCTCGCGTTCCCCTCGCCCAGCAGGCGCTCGCGCAGGGTCATCGCCGGCAGGTCGCCCGCGCCGCGGCCGCGGGCGCGCAGCTCCGGCATGACGAGGGCGACGAAGCGGTCGAAGCCGCCGGTGTGGTCGGGCTGCACGAGGAAGCCGTCCGCATCCGTCTCGGCGATAACCGCCTCCGCCTGGGCGGCGACCTGGCTCGCGTCGCCGATGTAGGGC
>JASCOA010000215.1 GCA_029959365.1 Microbacteriaceae bacterium PS02343
TCGACCTGCGCCGCGACGACAGCTCGCGCGAGCGCGCGCTGGCCGCCGCCTTCCGGATCCTCGACACCGCCTCGCCCCGCATCGGATCGACGCGGTACCTCGCCGCGCACGGCAGCCGGGGCCTCTCGACGCTCAAGGGCGAGCACGTGGCGCTCGACGGCGACCGCATCAGCCTGCGCTTCCCCGGCAAGAGCGGTCAGGAGTGGGCGAGCGAGTTCCGCGACGTCGACCTCGCCGCCTACCTCCGCCGAGCCCGCCGTCGCGGGCTGGGGGAGCCGCTGCTCATC
>JASCOA010000216.1 GCA_029959365.1 Microbacteriaceae bacterium PS02343
ACATGAAGCCGGTCTACGACCCGCGCCTGGCCAACGAGGACCTCGCGCCGCTGCGCAGGCAGCGCTGGGGCTCGTACAACATCTTCGCGTTCTGGATGAGCGACGTGCACAGCGTCGGCGGCTACGTCACCGCGCGCAGCCTCTTCGCCCTCGGCATCGCCAGCTGGCAGGTGCTCGTCTCGCTCATCGTCGGCATCGTCATCGTGCAGGTCTTCACCAACCTGGTCTCCAAGCCGAGCCAGCGCACCGGCGTGCCGTACCCGGTCGTCAACCTCGCGATCTTCGGC
>JASCOA010000217.1 GCA_029959365.1 Microbacteriaceae bacterium PS02343
CCCGCGAGCAGAGCCTCGCCCGCGTGCTGCGCGACGTGCGCGAGGACTACGACGTGATCCTGATCGACTGCCAGCCGTCGCTGGGGCTGCTCACCGTGAACGCGCTCCCCGCGGCGCACGGTGTGCTCATCCCGCTCGAGGCCGAGTACTTCGCGCGGCGCGGCGGCGCGCTGCTCGTCGAGACGATCGAGAAGGTGAAGGACCGGCTGAACCCGGCCATCAACCTCGACGGCATCCTCATCACCATGTACGACCCGCGCACGCTGCACTCGCGAGAGGTCTACGAC
>JASCOA010000218.1 GCA_029959365.1 Microbacteriaceae bacterium PS02343
CGGGCAGACGCCGCGCGCGCCCCCGCACAGGCCGCGTGCGGGGAGCGGGCCGGTCGGCGACCTGGGAGGATCGCTGCTGGCGCGCATCCGCTCGATGGATGCCGCGGAGGGAGCCCCGTGTACCTGCTCGACTGCGACACCGGGGTGGACGACGCCGTCGCCATCCTGCACCTGCTCGGCGCGGGGGCGCCGCTCGCCGCCGTGACGGTGACGTTCGGCAACGTGAGCGCCGCGCAGGCCGCCGAGAACACGCTGCGGGTGCTGCACCTCGCCGGCCGCTCGGACG
>JASCOA010000219.1 GCA_029959365.1 Microbacteriaceae bacterium PS02343
CCGCCTCGTTGCGCCCCCGGGCCGCGCCCCGCCGGCCCGCGTAGCGCGCCGCCCGGGCCGAGCTGCGCGGGTCGCCCGCGGCGAGGTAGAGGGCGGCGGCCTGCAGCGAGACCGGCACGGCGTCCGCCTGGCGGTCGGTCATGCCCAGCAGCCCGGATCGGCTGTCGGTGACGTCGGCCACGAACCAGTCCGCGCCCAGCTCGCGGCCGAGCGCCTCGGCCTCGGCGAAGAGCGGCTCGATGCGCGCGGGCTGGAACGGCAGCAGCGCACGGCCACCGTCGTGCAG
>JASCOA010000021.1 GCA_029959365.1 Microbacteriaceae bacterium PS02343
GGGCGCGGTCGCCCGCGCCCCTCCGTCATCTCGATGCCGCCGCTCAGCGTCGGCGCAGCAGCCCGACCGCGAGCGCCGCGGCGCCCGTTCCGAGTGCGGCGCCCGCGCCGGCGACGAGCCGGCGGTTGCGGATGCCCCAGAGCTGCACCGAGTCCTCCTTCGCGCGATCGCTGAAGGCGCCGCGCGCGCCCTGGTCGCCGGGCGAAGGCGCATAGAGGTTGTCCGGCAGTCGCGGGCCGTTCTTGTCCGGTGCGAACTGGCCGTCCCAGGCGGCCTTCGACAGGTACCAGTCCATGAACCGCGGCAGGAACTTGTTGCCGAGCACGGTCATGACGGTCGGCTCGCCCACCCAGGTGCGACGGCGCGGGGTGTTCGCCACGGCGACGACCGCGCGCGCTCCCGCTTCGGGTTCGAAGATCGTGGGCACGGGCTGCGGGTGCGCATCGAGCTTCGACTTCACCCAGCTGAACTGGATCGTGTTGAGCGCCGGCATGTCGACCATCGACACGGCGACGGCGCTGCCCTCGTGGGTCAGCTCGGCCACGACCGACTCGGTGAAGCCCTTGATCGCGTGCTTGGCGCCGCAGTAGCCCGACTGCAGCGGGATGCCGCGGTGCGCGAGCGCCGAGCCGATCTGGATGACGTGGCCGCGGTCGCGCGGCACCATGCGCGAGAGCGCGGCGCGGGTGCCGTTGACGACGCCGAAGTAGGTGACGTCGGTGGCGCGCCGGAAGTCGTCAGGATCGGTGTCGAGGAAGGTGCCGAAGACGCCGGCCATGGCGTTGTTGACCCAGAGGTCGATCGGCCCGAGCTCGTCCTCGATCCGGTCGGCTGCGGCCTCGACGGCCGCGCCGTCGGCGACGTCGGCGGCGATGGCGAGCCCGCGGCGTCCGCTCGCCTCGATCTCGACGAGCGTGCCGGCGAGGCCGTCGGCGCCGCGGGCGAGGACGGCGACGTCCCAGCCGTCGGCGGTCAGCGCGCGGACGGTGGCGCGGCCGAGACCGGCGGTGCCGCCCGTCACGACGGCGATGCGGGCGGGTGCGGTCTGCGGGTCGGATGAAGTCATGCCGTGCAGTCTCCGCACCCGCGCTCCGTGCCGGCGCGGTGCGGGCTGGGCGCCAGCCCGGTGCTAGGCGACCGTCACGCGCAGGGTCTGCACCCGCGCATCCGCCTGCGGCGTCAGCTCGATGACGACCTTGAGCGAGCCGGTGACGCCGCTGAGGCGCCATTCGAGGTGCGAGGGCGCCACCGAGCGCTCGGCGAAGGCGGGCGCCTCGCGCAGGCCGCCGATCGCGGCGACCGCGCGCTCGATCTGCGCGCGGCGCCGGTCGAGCGGCTCGTCCATGGCGACGTTCATGGCGAGCAGCGACTCGGCGTCCGCATCGGACCACGAGCGGATGAGGCCGGTCACCGTCGCCTGCGCCGCCCGCGTCGCCGGCCACAGCTCGGCGAGGCGGTCGCGGCGGGGCAGCCCGTCGAGCAGCGCGACCAGGGCGGCGTCCGCCGGCTCGGCGACGTTCGCGTAGGTGCCGTTCGCGAAGGCGACGACGCCGACGCCCTGCTCGGCCGACCAGCGCATCCGGGCGCTGAAACCGGGGTAGCCGCCCGAGTGCGCGACCAGCGGGCCGTGCTCGGGGTGCACGTCGAGGGCGAGCCCGTAGCCGTAGCCGCGCACGCCGTCGAAGCGGTGGATCTGCTGCAGCTCGCGCCGGCTCGCCGCCGAGAGCGGCCCGCCGATCGCCGGCAGCTGCGGGTCGAAGGCGCTCGCGAGCCAACCGGCCCAGTGCGCCAGGTCCTCGACCGTGCTGAACAGGCCGCCGATCGCCGAGAAGGCGCCGGGCCCGCTGAACGGCAGCTCCTGCCACGCGCCGTCGCGCGCGTGCAGGCCGGGCGCGACGCCGCCGGGAGCGTCGACGTCGCTGTCCCAGGCGGTGTGCACCAGGCCGAGCGGATCGAGGAAGCGGCGGCGGATCACACTGCGGAACGGCGCCCCCGCGGCCTCCTGCACGACCCGCCCGAGCAGCGCGTAGCCGAGGTTGGAGTAGGCGAAGGCGGTGCCCGGCACGGTGTCGAAGCCGAGCCCGGCGGTCACGAGGGCGTCGAGCTCGTCGTCGGTGATCGACTCCTGGCGGTCGCCCCAGGGGTTGTCGGTGGCGAGGCCGCCCGACATGGTCAGCAGCTGCGCGACGGTCGGCGGCGTCGAGGTCGCCGTCGGCAGGGGCACGGCGGCGAACGCCGGCACCCAGCGCGTGATCGGGTCGTCGAGCGCGAGCGCTCCCTCGTCGCGCAGCGCGAGCACCGCGGCGGCGGTGAAGCTCTTGGTGCACGAGGCGATGCGGTAGGCGCGGCTGCGCCCGTCGCCGCCGGCGTGCACGAGGCCGCCCCGGTCGAAGACGCCCCATGCGGCGCCGGGCGCGCGGCCCGTGGCGAGGTAGTCCGAGAAACGGGCGTCGAGGTCGGTCAGGAGCGCTGCGGGGATCGTCACCCTCCCCATTCTGGCGCGCGGAGGCGCACCCTCCTGCGCCCGTAGGATGGGGAGTTATGGCCGCGGGCGACTCGTTCTACATCACCACCCCCATCTTCTACGTCAACGACGTCCCCCACATCGGGCACGCGTACACGGAGGTGGCGGCCGACGTGCTCGCGCGCTGGCACCGGCAGTCGGGCGACGACACCTGGCTGCTAACGGGCACCGACGAGCACGGCCAGAAGATCCTGCGCACCGCGGTGGCGAACGAGACCACGCCGAAGGCCTGGGCGACCAAGCTCGTCGAGGAGGCGTGGCTGCCGCTGCTCGAGACCATCGACATCGCCAACGACGACTTCATCCGCACCACCGAGGAGCGGCACGAGGTCAACGTGCAGAAGTTCCTGCAGCACCTCTACGACGAGGGGCACATCTACGCCGGCGAGTACGAGGGCTTCTACTGCGTCGGCTGCGAGGAGTACAAGCAGCCGAGCGACCTCGTCGACGGCACGGGCGCCTTCGAGAACCAGAAGGTCTGCGCCATCCACTCCAAGCCGGTGGAGCTGCTGCAGGAGAAGAACTACTTCTTCCGCATGAGCGCCTTCCAGGAGCGGCTGCTCGACCTCTACGAGTCGCGCCCCGACTTCATCCAGCCCGAGAGCGTGCGCAACGAGATCGTGTCGTTCGTGCGCCGCGGTCTCGAGGACCTCTCGATCTCGCGCTCGACCTTCGACTGGGGCGTCAAGGTGCCCTGGGACGACGACCACGTCGTCTACGTCTGGTTCGACGCGCTGCTCAACTACGTCACCGCCGCCGGCTACGGCCAGGACGAGGAGCAGCTCGCCCGCCGCTGGCCTGCCGTGCACCTCGTCGGCAAGGACATCGCCCGCTTCCACGCGGTCATCTGGCCCGCCATGCTCATGGCCGCCGGCCTCGAGGTGCCCAAGCACGTCTTCGGCCACGGCTGGCTGCTCGTCGGCGGCGAGAAGATGTCGAAGTCGAAGCTCACCGGCATCGCGCCGCAGGACATCACCGACACCTTCGGCTCGGATGCGTTCCGCTACTACTTCCTGCGCGCCATCAACTTCGGCCAGGACGGCTCCTTCAGCTGGGAGGACCTCTCGGCCCGGTACCAGTCCGAGCTCGCCAACGGCTTCGGCAACCTCGCCTCGCGCGTCATCGCGATGCTCGCCAAGTACTTCGACGGCGCCGTGCCGGCGGCGGGCGCGGAGACGGATGCGGAGGCGCGCATCCGCTCGACCGTCGAGGCCGCCGTCGCGAACGCCGAGGCCGCGATCGCGCGCTTCGCGATCCACGAGGCCATCGCCGCGGTCTGGACGATCGTCGACGAGCTGAACGGCTACATCACGGAGCAGCAGCCCTGGGTGCTCGCCAAGGACGAGGCCACCCGCGAGCGCCTCGCGACCGTGCTCAACACCACCGCCGAGGGCCTGCGCGCGCTCGCGGTGCTGCTCTCGCCGGTGATCCCGAAGGCGGCGGCCAAGCTCTGGACCGCGCTCGGGGCCGAGCCCGTGCTCGGCGCGCTCGGCGCGCAGCCGCTCGGCGACGCTGCGCGCTGGGGCCAGCTGCCCGCGGGCACGCCGACGGTCGCGCTCGAGCCGCTGTTCCCGCGCATCGAGCAGGAAGCCACGGCGTGAGCGGCCTCCGCCGCAAGGGCGGACGCGCGTGACCGACCCCGTGCACGTTCGGCAGCGCAAGGAGGGGCCCGAGCCGGGCGCCTCGAAGCGGGCGTACCCGCCGCCGCCCGAGCCGCTGGCGGTGCCGGTCTACGACAACCACACGCACCTCGAGATCGCCGACGGCGACGAGCCGCTCGACTGGCGCGAGCAGCTCGACCGCGCCACCGCGGTCGGGGTCCGCGGCATCGTGCAGGTCGGCACCGACCTCGAGACCTCCCGCTGGTCGGCGGAGCGAGCGGATGAGGACCCCCGCATCCTCGCCGCCGTCGCCCTGCACCCGAACGAGACCCCGCGCTACGCCGCCGAGGGCGCCCTCGACGCCGCGCTCGAGGAGATCGACGCGCTCGCCGCCCGCGACCGCGTGCGCGCGGTGGGGGAGACCGGGCTCGACTACTTCCGCACCGAGGGCGACGGGCGGCGCGTGCAGATGCGGGCCTTCGAGGCGCACATCGCGATCGCGAAGCGGCACGGCATCGCGCTGCAGATCCACGACCGCGACGCTCACGACGACGTGGTCGCGACGCTCGAGCGGGTCGGCGCCCCGGAGCGCACCGTCTTCCACTGCTTCTCGGGCGACGCCGCGCTCGCGCGCCTGGCGGCCGAGCGCGGCTGGTACCTCTCCTTCGCCGGCACGGTCACGTTCAAGAACGCGCCGAACCTGCGCGAGGCGCTCGAGGTGATCCCGCGCGAGCTCGTGCTGGTCGAGACGGATGCGCCCTACCTGACGCCCGCGCCGCTGCGCGGGCGGCCGAACGCGCCGTACCTGATCCCGCACACGCTGCGCTTCATGGCGGCGCATCTCGGCGCCGACGTCGACGAGCTCGCGGCCCGGGTCGCGACGAACACCGAAGCCGTCTACGGCGATTGGGGCATCTGATGGGCGCACTCCTGGGACCCGCGGAGATCCGCGATCTCGCCGAGCTGCTCGACCTGCAGCCGACCAAGAAGCTCGGGCAGAACTTCCTGCTCGACGCCAACACGGTGCGCAAGATCGTGCGCGTCGCCGGCGTCACGGCCGACGAGCTGGTGCTCGAGGTCGGCCCGGGCCTCGGCTCGCTGACCCTCGGCATCCTCGAGACCGGCGCCGAGGTGCTGGCCGTCGAGATCGACCCGCGGCTCGCGCAGCAGCTGCCGCACACGGTCGCCGCCCTGCAGCCCGAGGCCCGCATCACCGTCATCAACGAGGACGCGCTCAAGGTGAGCGAGCTGCCCGGCGGCCCGACCTCGCTCGTCGCCAACCTGCCCTACAACGTCTCGGTGCCGGTGCTGCTGCACCTCATCGGCGGCTTCGACCACCTCGCCCGCGGCGTCGTGATGGTGCAGGCCGAGGTCGGTCAGCGCATCGCCGCGACCCCCGACTCGAAGATCTACGGCTCGCCCTCGGTGAAGGCCGCCTGGTACGGCCGCTGGTGGCTGGCCGGCACGATCAGCCGTCAGGTGTTCTGGCCGGTGCCGAACGTCGACAGCGTGCTGGTCGCCTTCGAGCGCGGCGACGCCCCGGGCACCGAGGAGGAGCGCGTGCGCACCTTCGCGCTCGTGGACGCGGCCTTCCAGCAGCGCCGCAAGATGCTGCGCCAGTCGCTCTCGGCGGTGCTCGGCAGCTCGGCCGCGGCCTCCGAGATCATCGAGCGGGCCGGCCTCGCGCCGACCGCTCGCGGCGAGGCGCTGTCGATGCCCGATTTCCTCGCGATCGCGCGGGCGTCGCTCGCCTGACCGGCGCATCCGCTCATGACGATCGCGGGAACGACCCGCCCGTCGCGACCCGCTAGCGTGGCCTCATGAGCAGCGCTCCGCAGCCCGCAGTGGTGCACGCCCGGGCCCCGGGCAAGATCAACGTGGCGCTGCAGGTCGGCGCGCTGCAGGAGGATGGCTACCACGACGTCGCCGTCGCCTACCAGGCCGTCTCGCTCTACGAGGACGTGCGCGCGAGCCGCGCCGACGGCTTCACGGTCGCCTTCACCGGTTCGATCGACACGAGCGGCCTGCCGCTCGATGAGGCGAACCTCGCGATCCGGGCCGCCCGCATGCTCGCCGAGACCACCGGTTACCAGGGCGGCGTGCACCTCGAGATCGACAAGCACGTGCCCGTCGCCGGCGGCATGGGCGGCGGCTCGGCCGCCGCCGCCGCCACGCTGCTGGCCTGCGACACCCTCTGGGGAACGGGCCTCGGGCGCGAGAAGCTGCTGGCCCTCGCCGCGCGGCTCGGCGCCGACGTGCCCTTCGCGCTCACCGGCGGCACCGCGATCGGCACCGGCCGCGGCGACCAGCTGAGCCCGGCCCTGGCGAAGGGCGTCTTCCACTGGGTGCTCGTGCCGGCCGAGCGCGGGCTCTCGACCCCAGAGGTCTACGCGGCGCTCGACGAGCACCGCGAGCGGCACAAGCAGGACATTTTCCCGGCCGTGCGCGCCCCCATGGTCGGCGCCGACGTGCTGCAGGCGCTGCGCGCGGGCGACCCGCACATGCTCGCCGACTCGCTCTCGAACGACCTGCAGGCGCCGGCGCTGCGGCTGCGGCCGAGCATCGCCGAGGTGCTCGAGACGGGCGAGGCGAGCGGTGCGCTCGCCGGCGTCGTCTCCGGTTCCGGGCCGACCACGGCCTTCCTGGTGTCGGATGCGGACGCCGCGCTCGAGCTGCACGTCGCGCTGAGCGCCTCCGGCTACACGACGCTGCGCGTCACCGGCCCGGTGCACGGCGCCCGCATCGTGCACGACTGAGCGCTCAGCCCCGCAGGATCCCCGTCGCGCTGCGGCGCAGCTCGGCGGCCATGTCGACCGCGTCGGCGTCGAGCAGCCACTGGGTCTGCAGGCCGTCCGCGAGGGCGATGAGGGCGACGGCCGCGCGCTCGGGGTCGACGCCGGCGCCGATGCGGCCGGCCGCCGCATCCGCTCGCAGGCCCCGCGCGAGGTGCGAGCGGATGCGCGCGTAGCGCTCCAGGAAGTAGCCGTGCGCCGGGTGGTCGGGCTCGCTCGCCTCGGCCGCGACCCGTGCGAACAGCTGGGCCAGCCCTCGCTCGGCGCGGTTGGCCTCGAGCAGCGCGACGAGCCGGTCGAGCACGGGCAGCGCGTCGTCGCGCTCCAGCAGTGCGGCGGCGCGCTCCTCGCGCTGGGCGAGCACGGCCAGCAGCAGCGCGTCCTTGGTGGCGAAGTGGTGCCGCAGCCCGGGGTAGCTGACCCCGGCGGCGAGGGCGATCTCGCGCAGCGAGGCGCCGTGGTAGCCGGCGCGGGCGAAGTAGCCAAAGGCCGCATCGAGGATCGCCTCGCGACGGAGCCGGCCGTTCTCGTAGCCGTCGGCGGTGCGACTCGCCATCGTGCCCCCATCCGCTCGTCCGTCTCGTCCGATCGAAAGCAACCCTAGTGGGTGGTATTGGGTTAGGATCGCGATCGGATCGAAGGAGAACCCCCGTGACCGAGAGCACCGCCCCGTCGCAGCGCGAGACCGCCGCCGAGCAGCACGCCGCATCGCTGATCAGCCGGATGACCATCCCCGAGAAGGCCGGGCTGCTGTTCCACCAGATGGTGCTGCACGACGCGCGGATCGCGTTCAGCGACCCCGTGCCGATGCTCGGCACCCCCTCGGTCGAGCAGATGGTGACGCGCGGATACCTCAACCACTTCAACGTGCACGGCACCTCGAGCGGCCGCGAGTTCGCCGAGTGGCACAACCGGCTGCAGGACCTCGCGGCGGGCACGCGGCTCGGCATCCCGGTGACGCTCTCGAGCGACCCGCGGCACGCCTTCACGAACAACCCCGCCACGGCCTTCCGCGCCGGCGCCTTCTCGCAGTGGCCCGAGTCGCTCGGCCTCGCCGCCACCCGCGACCTCGACCTCGTCGAGGCGCACGCCGACGCGGTGCGGCGCGAGTACACCGCCGTGGGCCTGCGCGTGGCGCTGCACCCGCAGATCGACCTCATGACCGAGGCGCGCTGGTCGCGCGGCGGCGGCACCTTCGGTGAGAGCTCCGCGCTCAGCGGCGACATCGTCGAGGCGTACCTGCGCGGCCTCCGCGGCGGCGACGAGCTCGGCCCCGAGAGCGTCGCCGGCATGGTCAAGCACTTCCCGGGCGGCGGGCCGCAGCTCGACGGCGAGGACCCGCACTTCGACTACGGCAAGGAGCAGGTCTACCCGGCCGGCGCCTTCGACGACCACCTGGCGCCGTTCATCCGGGCCATCGCGGCCGGCGCGACCCAGATGATGCCGTACTACGGCCAGCCGATCGGCACGGAGTGGGAGGAGGTGGCCTTCGGCTTCAACCGCGGCATCATCACCGACCTGCTGCGCGAGAAGCTCGGCTTCGCCGGCATCGTCTGCACCGACTGGGGCCTGCTCACCGACAGCGAGATCATGGGCCAGCCGATGCCCGCCCGCGCGTGGGGGGTCGAGCACCTCACGCCGAAGGAGCGCCTGGCGCTCGCGCTCAGCGCCGGCGTCGACCAGTTCGGCGGCGAGGCCTGCCCCGAGCTGGTGGTGGAGCTCGTCGACGAGGGGCTGCTCGCCGAGGAGCGCCTCGACGAGTCGGTGGCGCGCCTGCTGCGCGAGAAGCACCTGCTCGGGCTCTTCGACGACCCTTACGCGAAGGCGGATGCGGCCGACGGCATCGTGGGCGAGCGCACGCTCGTCGCGGCGGGCTTCGCCGCCCAGCGGGCCGCGGTCACGGTGCTGAGCGACGCGGCGCTGCCGCTCGTCGCCGGCCGGCGCATCTACGTCGAGGGCGTCGACGCCGCGGAGGTCGACGGCGAAGCGGTGCCGCTCGCCGAGGCCGAGCTCGCCATCATCCGCGTCGACGCCCCGCACGAGGCGCGCCCGCGCGGCTTCGAGTCGAAGTTCCACTCCGGCTCGCTCGCCTTCCCGCAGGCCGAACTCGACCGGCTGCTGACGATCATCCGCTCGGTGCCCACCGTGCTCGTGGTCTACCTCGATCGGCCCGCGATCCTCACCGAGCTCGCCGAGGCGCTCGCGCCGACCGGTGCGCTCGTGGTCGAGTTCGGCGCGAGCGACCGCGCCCTGCTCGACGTGCTCACAGGACGAGCGGATGCGCGCGGCCGGCTGCCCTTCGACCTGCCGCGATCGATGCAGGCCGTCATCGACAGCCCCTCCGACCTCGCCTTCAGCACGGTCGACCCGGTGTTCCGCTTCGGCGACGGCATCGTCGCGGGCTAGGGTCGCGCGCGCCGCGGTTCAGCCGCGGTCGGCGAGCAGCCGCTCCAGCGAGCCGTCGCGGCCGCGGGCGACGAGCTCGTCGCGCAGCAGCGCGGCGGCCGGCAGCAGCGGGCGCTCGCGCACCCACGCGACCGCGATGTCGCGGATGATGGCGGGCTCGAGCGGCACCAGCCGCAACGCCGCGTTCGGGGCGGAGGGGTCGGAGCGCACCGAGCTCGGCAGCAGCGCCACGCCGAGGCCGGCCGCGACGAGCCCGGCGAGGGTGGCGACGTCGTCGCCCTCGAAGCCGATCCGGGGCGCGAAACCCGCGGCCTCGCCGAGCGCGACCGTGCGCTCGCGCAGCGCCGCCGGCTCGCGCAGCACCAGGAAGTCCTCGTCGCGCAGCTGCTCGACCCGCAGCGATGCGGCCCCGGCCAGCGGATGATCGGCGGCCAGCGCGATGCGCAGCGGCTCGGCGAGCAGGTGCTCGCGCCGGGCGAGCCCGGGTCGGGTGCGCGCCGCCGAGAGCAGCAGGTCGACGGAGCCGTCGTCGAGCCGGCGGTCGGCGTCGCCGTCGGCGACCTGGGTGAGCGCCAGCTGCACGCCGGGGTGCCCGACGCGGAACGCCCGCACCACGTCGGGCACGAGCCACGTGGCGAGCGAGAGCTGGAAGCCGAGCCGCACCGTGCCGAGCTCCGGGTCGACGGTCTGCGCCACCGCGGCGATGCCGTCGTCGAGGCGGTGCAGCACCTCGTCGACGTGACGCTTGAAGGCGGAGCCCGCGGCGGTCATCCGCAGCACGCGGCCGTGCCGGCGCAGCAGCGGGGCGCCGACTTCCGCATCCAGTCGCGCCAGCGCCCGCGAGATCGCCGGTTGGCTGACCAGCTCGATCTCACCGACCTCGGTGACCGTGGCACCGTCGGCGACCTGCTGGAACCAGCGGAGGGTGCGGATGTCCATGCATGCACGATACGCATGGGTCAGCTGCAAAAGCGGCATTGGACGCATGAGCGCATCCGGCGGACCATGGATGCATGACCACCGCATCGATCACCGTCCCCCGTACCGCCTCCATCACCGTGCCCGGCCCGATCACCGCGTTCTGGACCGAGATGCTCGCCGCCTGGGCCCGCACCAACGAGATCGAGTTCCGCATCCGCTCCGGACGCTGAGCCGCAGCAGCGTCGCGGCGCGGCGCTCCGGGTCCCACCACCCCTGATCCGGAGCGCGCCGACCGCAGGGCTGCGTCACCTAGGCTGGCCGGAACATGGCGCATCTTCTCGGGGCCGAGGCCCTGCATCTCGAATACCCCACCAAAGTCATCTTCGACGGCGTGACCGTCGGCATCGCCGAGGGCGATCGCATCGGCATCGTCGGCCGCAACGGTGACGGCAAGTCGACGCTGCTCGGCCTGCTCGCCGGCCGGCACGAGGCCGACTCCGGCAAGGTCACCCGCCGCGGCGGCATCACGGTCGGCATGCTCGACCAGAGCGATATCCTGCCGCTCGACGAGACCGTCGGGCACGCGATCGTCGGCGACAAGGACGAGCACGAGTGGATGCGCGAGCCGCGCATCCGCGAGGTCATCAGCGGCCTCGTCGGCGAGCTGGCGTGGGATGCGACCATCCGCTCGCTCTCCGGCGGCCAGCGCCGCCGCGTCGCCCTCGCCGCCCTGCTCGTCGGCGACTGGGACGTGCTGTTCCTCGACGAGCCCACCAACCACCTCGACGTCGAGGGCGTGGCCTGGCTGGCCGAGCACCTCAACAAGCGCTGGGGCGCGAACTCCGGCGGCATGGTCGTCGTGACCCACGACCGGTGGTTCCTCGACGAGGTCTGCAACACCACCTGGGAGGTGCACGACCGCATCGTCGACCCCTTCGAAGGCGGCTACGCGGCGTACACGCTGCAGCGCGTCGAGCGCGACCGGCAGGCGAACGTCATCGAGTCGCGCCGCCAGAACCTCGCCCGCAAGGAGCTCGCCTGGCTGCGCCGCGGCGCCCCGGCCCGCACCTCCAAGCCCAAGTTCCGCATCGACGCCGCCAACGACCTCATCGCCGACGTGCCGCCCGTGCGCGACAAGGTCGCGCTCAGCTCGGTCGCCGTCACGCGCCTCGGCAAGGACGTCGTCGACCTGCTCGACGCCGGCGTGACCTACGGCGACCGCGAGGTGCTCAAGGACGTCGAGTGGCGCATCGCCCCCGGCGAGCGCACCGGCATCCTCGGCGTCAACGGCGCCGGCAAGTCGACCCTGCTCGGCCTCGTCTCGGGCGCCGTGCAGCCCACCAGCGGCGTCGTCAAGCGCGGCAAGACCGTGAACATCGCGGTGCTCGACCAGCAGCTCGCCGAGCTCGAGCCGGTCATGCACGAGCCCGTGCGCGTGATCGTCGGCCGCCAGAAGGCCAGCTACGTCGTCGACGGCAAGGAGCTGAGCCCGGGCCAGCTGCTGGAGCGGCTCGGCTTCTCGAGCGCGCAGCTCTCGACCCCGGTCAAGGACCTCTCGGGTGGCCAGCGCCGCCGCCTGCAGCTGCTGCTGATCCTGCTGCGCGAGCCGAACGTGCTCATCCTCGACGAGCCGACCAACGACATGGACACCGACATGCTCGCGGCCATCGAGGACCTGCTCGACACCTGGCCCGGCACGCTGCTCGTCGTGAGCCACGACCGGTACCTGCTCGAGCGCGTCACCGACCAGCAGTACGCGGTGCTCGAGGGCAAGCTGCGGCACCTGCCCGGCGGCGTCGAGGAGTACCTCAAGCTGCGCCGGGCGCAGGACCAGGCCGCCTCGGGCGCGCCGGCCGCGAAGGCGGCGCCCAGCGCATCCGCTCTCGCCGGCGCCGAGCTGCGCAACGCGCAGAAGGAGCTGCAGCGCCTCGAGCGCCAGCTCAAGAAGGCCGACGACGAGCGCAAGCAGCTGCACGCGAAGTTCGCGACCGCCGACCAGGGCGACTTCGACGCGCTGGGCGCGCTGCAGGCGAAGCTCGCCGAGGTCGAGGCCAGGGTCGAGGAGACCGAGCTGGCCTGGATGGAGCTCTCCGAGCAGCTCGAGGGCTGAGCGGAGGCGCGGCGCGGCCCTCGCGGTCGTCAGCGGCGCCTCCTCCGGCAACGGCGCGGCGATCGCGTCGTCGTCGTGCGTCCGGGCGCCGTGCGCACCGTGATCTGGTCGAAGTGCGACGCGACGTCCGCTGCGCTCGACGCGCGGGTGGTCCGGGTGAGCGGGGTGCGCTGAGCGGATCGATCGCACGAGCTGGTCGGATGCGGGACACCGCCGGTTCACCCGCGCTCCACCGGCACGCCCCCGCTCTCTCCGTACGGTGGGCGTGGCCCCCGTTCCGGGGTCGCACAGCACCCCTCACCTCGCCGGAGAAGCGCACCCCCATGCCCAGCGCCAGCAGTCCCATCCGTCCCGCAGCGCTCGCGAAGCGCTGCACCGCAGTCGGCCTCACCGGGGCGGTGCTCGCGGCCGGCCTGCTCGGCGCGGCGCCCGCGGCCGCGGCCGTCGAGCCGCCGCGGCTCATGGTCACCGAGATCGTGCCCGATACGACGAGCCACGACGACTTCGAGTTCTTCGAGGTCGCGAACAGCACCGACGCGGCGATCGACCTCGAAGCTGAGGGGATCCGGCTGCAGTACACCGGCACGGGCGCCTCTCCGCTGCTCGACATCGCCGAGCCCGCGGTCGTGCCCGCCGGGGGCAGCGTGGTCTTCTGGCTGAGCTACACGACCGGCAGGGTCGACTCCTTCGCGCGCAGCGAGGCGGACTTCCGGGCCGCCTTCCCCGACACCGCCGAGCTCGACTACCCGCTCGTGCGGGTCACCGGCCAGGACGGCATGGCGAACGGCGGCGGCCGCGGCATCCGGATCGTCGACGCGGACGGCGCCGAGATCAGCGAGTCCTTCTACCTGGCCGGCCAGGTGGGCGTGCAGCAGGGCGCGAGCTTCGGCGTGCGCGCCGACGGCGCGACCGATCTGGAGTTCCGCGGCATCGGCGCCCCGACCCCCGGCGTGACCGACCCCGCGCTGCTCCAGCCGGCCGAGCCCGAGCCCGAGACGCCGACCCCGGGGGCCGGCAGCAACGTCGGTGACGTCTGGCCGCTCGTCGTCACGGAGATCATGGCCGACAACACCGGCACCGACGACTACGAGTACGTCGAGGTGGTCAACACCACCGACCGCGATCTCGATCTCGACGCCGAGGGCATCGGCTTCGCCTACACCTACGCCGACGACGACGTGCGCGACCGCGACGCGCGCTACACGCTGCCGGCCGGCACGGTCATCCCCGCCGGCGAGGCCGCCGTGCTCTGGATCCAGTCGGCGAGGCTGAAGACGGGTGCGCAGTTCCGGGCCTTCTACGGCCTCGACGAGCGGGTGGACGTGATCCCGGTGACGGGCACCGCGCCCGCGAACACCGGCGAGCGCGGCATCCGCATCACGGGCGCCGACGGCGGCGCCATCGGCTGGTCGTACTACCATGCCGCCGACGTCGCTGCAGGTCGCTCGGCCGAGTTCCGCGTGCCCGACACCCTCGGCGAGCGCTCGATGCCGATCCTGCGCTCCGCCGTGGCGCCCACCCCGGGCGAGGTCGACCCGGCCGCGCTCGTGAGCGCCCGCATCCGCCCCTCCGATCCCGCCGTCGACACGGCCGCGCTGCAGCTCACCGAGCTCAACGTCAACACGGCGAACGTCGGCTCGGGCGACGGCTACGAGTACATCGAGGTCTACAACGCCACCGATCGCGCGGTCGACTGGGCCGACTACTCGCTGCGCTACCTCTACCCGCTCGCCGACCTCACGAACTCGTCCACCGCCCTCTGGCCCTCCACCCCGCGCTCGGCCGTGATCGACGCCGGCGGCACCCTCGTGCTCTGGGTCAAGAACGGCCCGAACGACGCGCTCACCGACGCCGACTTCAACCGCGAGTTCGGCACCGATCTGACGCTCGGCGACGACCTGCTCGAGGTCTTCGCGGGCGGCATGGCCAACAGCGACCCGCGCGGCATCGAGATCGTCACGAACACCGAGTACAGCGTCAACCGCGGGTACTACAACCTCGGCGGCGTCGTCGACGTGGCCTACAACCAGGGCATCCACTACGCGGCGAACCCCGACGACCGCCGCCTGCAGCTCAAGCAGTCGATCGGCGCTGCGAGCCCCGGTACCGTCGCCGAGACGCAGGTGCCGGCAGGCCTCATGGTCGTGGCCGAGGACGTGAGCGCGCCGACCCTCGAGTCGCGCACGAGCGCGACCTTCACCCCGGGCGAGCCGATCGAGATCGTGGCCGAGATCGCCGACGACGTGCTCGTCCGCACCGTCACCGTGGAGATCGGCGACGACGTCGACGGGGGCAGCCGCACGCTCAACCTCGTGCCCGGAGCGGATGGCCTGTTCCGCACGAGCATCGCCGGCGTCGACACCCTCGGCAAGCAGCGCTACACGTACCGCATCGCGGCGAGCGACGGTACGAACGACGTCGACTCGGGCGAGCTCGCGATCGAGGCCGCCGATCCGCGCGACGCCGTGCGCATCACCCCGGCGGACGGCGCGCAGCTGCGCGGCTCGGTCGACTTCTCCGCGGCAGCGGACGCCTTCCCGGCGACCCTGACGCAGCGCATCGACGGCGGCACCGTGAGCGGCGAGGCCGAGCTCGAGGCCTCGCCCGTGTTCGCCTTCGAGGCCACGGCGACCGACGCGTACTTCCGCAACGGCGTGAAGCTCGGCGACGAGGAGCTCACGATCTTCGACGAGGGCGTCTACGCGAACGTCGTCACGATCCCGACCGAGATCCCGCTCGACGCGGTCGACCCGGGCGAGGCCTTCACGGTCGGCGTCTGGGCCGGCACCAAGGCAGCGCCGGAGATCGACCTGGGGGAGAACAACGACAACTTCCAGGTGCGCAACCTGCGGCTCGTCCTGCCCGACGGCCGCACGCTGCGGCCGAGCGAGGGCTACGACCCGCAGGCATGGCTGCGCATGGGCGACAGCGTCGACGACGCGGGGAAGCCGACGGGCCTGCTCGATGTCGCGAACGCCAGCTTCACGGTGCCGGAGGACGCGTTCACCGCGCGCTCGTACGCCTGGGACACCACGACCGTCGCGGACGGCGCGCACGAGCTCACGGCCACCGACGGCGCCGCATCCGCTCGCTCCGTGGTGACCGTCGACAACTCGGCGCCCGAGATCGCCACCGCGCTCGAGGAGCGCCGCTACCAGGGCGAGTTCACGATCGACGCGACGGCGACGGATGCGGGCACCGGCGTGGAGACGCTCGCCGCGACCCTGGACGGCCGCGCCATCGAGCTGCCGTACCGCACCTCCTCGCTCTCGCTCGAGGCGACCGAGCACGTCGTCGTCTTCACGGCGACGGATGCGCTGGGCAACCTCGGCGAGCGCACCGTGCGCTTCTCGACGCCGGAGGAGGAGCCCGGCAACGAGCTGCTCTCGCCGCTCGACGGCGAGGAGATCGCCGCCGACTCGGTCGAGCTGCGCGCGACGGCGGTCGACCCGACCGGCGACGTGCTCGACGTCGACTTCGCCCGCGGTTTCCGGTTGACGCCGGGCGAGGGCGTCGCGGTCGCGACGGGGGCGGCGACGGATGCGGCGAGCACCGACCGCAGCGCTGCCACGGCGATCACGCCCGAGCAGGTCGCGGCGCTCGGCACGCTCGACGAGCAGTCGGTGATGGCCGAGTCGGCGGGCAAGCTGCCGTACCAGACCTTCGAGGTCGCGGTACCGGAGAGCGGCGCCGACGGGGCGGTGCGCCTGCGCTGGGACGGCTCGGCCAACGCCGAGGCGAAGGTGCGCCTGCTCGTGCTCGACGAGACCGCCGGCGCGTGGGAGGAGGTCGACCGCCACCTCACCACCGACGGGCAGCCGACGACTTTCCGGCTCGAGGCCCTGACGCAGGTCGCCGACTTCGCGACCGACGGCAGCCTGACGGTGCTCGTGCAGCACTCCGAGGGCTTCGCCGGCGACGATCTCAGCGACCGCGGCACCGTGGTGGAGAAGAACCACCCCGAGGACGTCGACCGCAGCGCCTACGACGCGACGATCGCGTGGGAGAGCGACACGCAGTACTACAACGCGGGTGACCAGTACTACGACCGGCAGACCTCGATCCACGAGTACCTGCTGCGCGAGCGCGAGGATCTCAACCTGCAGTACCTCGCGCACACCGGCGACATCGTCGACCAGTCGGAGGACCCGGCCCAGTGGCTGCGGGCCGACCCGACCTACGCGACGCTCGACGCGGCCGGTCTGCCCTACGGCGTGCTGGCCGGCAACCACGACGTCGACCAGGCGTCCGACGACTACACGAAGTTCTCGCAGTACTTCGGCGAGGCGCGCTTCGCCGACAACCCCTGGTACGGCGCCAGCCACCTCGACAACCGCGGGCACTACGACCTCGTGACCGTCGCGGGCGTCGACCTGCTCATGCTCTACATGGGCTGGGCGCCCGGCGACGAGCAGATCGACTGGATGAACGAGGTGCTCGCCGAGTACCCCGAGCGCGTCGGCGTCGTGGCCCTACACGAGTACATGCTCACCACGGGCGGCCTCGGACCGATCCCGCAGCGCATCTACGACGAGGTCGTGACCCCGAACGAGAACGTGCGCTTCGTGATCAGCGGGCACTACCACGACGCCTTCACCCGTCTCGACGACTTCGACGACGACGGCGACGGCGTGGCCGACCGCACCGTGACGCAGATGCTCTTCGACTACCAGGGCCTGCCCGAGGGCGGCCAGGGCTACCTGCGCCTGCTGCACCTCGACAACGCCGGTGAGCAGATCATCGTGCGCACCTACTCGGACTACCAGAAGGACTACAACTCCGAGGACCTGACGCTCGAGGTGGAGCACCAGCAGTTCGAGATCCCCTACGCCCAGGCCGGCATCGACCCCGTCGTCAAGACGCTCGCGACCGACGCCTTCACCGCGGAGGTCTTCACGAACGAGACGATCGAGCGCTTCGAGGGCGTCGCGAGCGGCGGCGAGTCGAGCACGCGATGGGACGCGGGCGAGGGCGAGCACGGGTGGTACGTGCGTGCCACCGACCCGCACGGCGCGGTCGCCTACTCCGAGGTGCGCACGGTCGTGCTCACCGGCGAGGCGGAGCCGGTCGAGCCGACCGACCCCGGCACCGACCCGACCGACCCGACCGACCCCGGCACCGACCCGACCGATCCGACGGACCCGACCGACCCGGGCGACGACGGGGCGCCCGCGCAGCCGAGCGAGCCCGCGGCCGAGGACGCGCTCACCGAGGCCCTGCGCGGCCTCATCGATGCAGCGGATACGGTGCGCGCCGGTGACCCGATCACCATCGCGGTCGGCGAGCAGCACGCCGGCGCCTGGGTGCAGGCCTGGCTGCGCTCCGAGCCCACCGCCCTCGGCGGCTGGACGCGGGTCGGCGCCGACGGGCGCATCGGTGCGGTGATCCCCGCCGCCACGGCGCCGGGCGAGCACCGCCTCGCGGTGCAGGCCGCCGACGGCTCGGTGCTCGGCTGGACGCCGATCACGGTGCTCGCGGCGCTCGAGCCGGGCGGCGACGGCACCTCGCAGGGCGACGCCCAGACCGCCGCGGGCGCCGAGCGGTCGCAGCTCAGCCGCACGGGTGTCGACGGTGCGCTGCTCGCGGTGCTCGCCGCCGGGCTGCTCGCCGCGGCGGGAGCGGCGCTGCTCGTCACGGGCCGTCTGCGCCGCCGCAGCTGAGCGGCATCGCCGTCGCGAGCCCCGTCGGAGGTCCATCCTGCGGGGCTCGCGCCGTGTCG
Source organism: Microbacteriaceae bacterium PS02343 (assembly GCA_029959365.1). Lineage (GTDB taxonomy): Bacteria > Actinomycetota > Actinomycetes > Actinomycetales > Microbacteriaceae > Arenivirga. The sequence goes on from JASCOA010000021.1 coordinate 18,074, forward strand.
GCGGCTCGGTGGAGGATGCAGGCATGGCCGGCACCGCGCATCCGCTCGACCGCTTCCTCGACGAGCTGCTCGAGAGCGCCTGGGGCACGCTCTCGAAGGGCGAGCTCGAGTTCCTGGCGTTCTCGCTGCTGGTGCGCTCCGGCCGGGTCGATCTGACCGGCACCGACTTCGCCGTGGCGAACGTGCTGCGCACGACGCCGACGCGCATCCGCTCGCTGCGCTACCGCTTCGAGCAGCAGGCGGTGCTCGACGACCCCGAGGCGCTCGACCGCCTGATCGTGCCGGCGAACTTCGCCTTCGAGGCGGTGGGCGACGACCGGCTGCGGGTCTCGGTGCGCAGCAAGTACCTGCGCGAGCTGCTCGCGGCGGAGCTCATGGAACGGCGCGAGATCCCGGTCGCCGAGCTCACGCCGAGCACCATCGTGGCGCGGCGCGACGCGATCGTCGCGGTGCTCGTGCGGTTGGGCGTGCAGGGCACCTGGTTCGAGACGGACGAGGGAGCGGATGCGCAGCGCGCGCTGGTCGAGGAGCTCACGGCCCTGCGCGATGCGGCCGAGTACGAGGCCGCGGTGCAGCGGTGGACGGCTCGCCTCGGGGGCGCCGGCTCGCTGGCCGGCGGGCTCGTCAACGTGCTGCGGCTCATCGGAGCGCTGTAGCGCACGACCCCCGCGCCCGTGGAGCCGAGGTCGATGCGGAGGCTCAGCCCGCGGGCCGCGCCGCGATGCCGGCCATGAGCGACTCGAGCAGGTAGCGGTAGTGCTGCTCGAGCACGTCGTCGGCGGAGTCGTCCGCGAGAGGCGCGATGACCTCGTCGATGAGCTGGCCGGCACTGCTGCTGCCCTCGCGCGCCGCGGCGAAGCCCTCGAGGATGGCGCGGTGATCGCGCGGTCCGCCCTGGCTGCCCGCGCGATCGTCGTGCAGCGTGATCGCCATCATCGCCGTGTCGATGATCGTCGTCGCCGCGAGCGCGGGCTGCGCGACGCCGTCGCGGGCGAGCGCGGCGATGCCGGCGTCGAAGACGGCGGTCACCGCGGGGAACGCCGGCGCGTGCAGCAGCAGCCAGCGGGCCGCGCCGGGGAAGCGCAGCAGCATCGGGCGGATCGGGTAGAGCAGCTCGCGGAACCAGTCCTGCCAGGGCAGCTCGGCGTCCGGCGCCTCGAGGCCGTCGAGCAGCCGCTCGAGCACGCCGCTGATCACCTGATCCTGTCCGCCGATGTGGTGGTAGAGCACCGAGGGCGCCACATCGAGGCGCTTCGCGAGATCGCGCTGCGACCATCCGTGCAGGCCGACCGCTGCCGACAGCTCGACGGCGGCGTCGACGATGCGCTCGGCGGTCATCCCCACGCGACGGCTCGTGTCCTTGGCCTCGGCGTTCATGCGGGTGCTCCTGACGTTCGGATCGACCCTAGTGCTCAGCCGAGCACGGTCGCGATCATGTCGCGCACCCAGAGCCAGAGCCCGATGAGGCTGAGGCAGCAGAACAGGACGAAGCCCAGCCAGCGCTGGCGGTGGACCAGGCGCCGGCCCGGCTGCGCGACGCCGCGCGGCGGAAGGATGAGGGCGGTCGCGCCGGGCTGCGGCGGCAGCCGGTCGTCGCGCCAACGCTCCCAGCGGTCGACCTTCTCGGTGAGGGCGTCGATGACCGACGCGAGCCAGATCCAGGTCGCCGGGTCGGTGCTCACGAGGTCGCGGCGAGCGTAGAGGAACAGACGGTCGTCGATGATCTCGACGTCGAGCACCGCGGCGTGATCGATGAATCGGGCCATGACGTCCGGGGTGAACAGGTACAGCGCATCCGCTTCGTAGCCGACCGGGCAGTGCAGCGTGAAGTACCGGTCGAAGTCGCCCTCGAGCCGCAGCCGCTGCGAGCGCTCGTAGTCGACGGGCAGTCCGCCGCGCAGCAGCGAGTCGTTGCCGCGCGCGTCGAGCACGATGTGCGGCAGCGGCGCGGGCAGCGGCAGCTCCACGAACGACCAGCGCTGCTCGCGGTTCGAGCGCTCGGGCGCCGGGGTCCAGCGGTACCCGCCGACGGTCGGGCGCCCATCGCCCCTGAGCAGATCGCGCGCCTGAGTGCGCACACCGCTCTGGAACAGCGCGCCGGGCAGCTGCGGGCGCAGCACGATGGGGTCGTAGCGCCAACCGTTGGCGGTGGCGAAGCGCTGCAGCCGGAACTGCCGGCGCCCGCTGCGGCGAAGGCTCGTGATCACGACGAGCGCGCCACCGGCGATCAGCAGCGCGAGGAACGGCGCACTGAACACGATCGATTCGAGCACGCCGTCGAAGAGCGGCCGCCCGTCGAGCGTGCCGGCGATCAGGAGCAGCGGCATCGGCGCGACCGCCATGAGCACTGCGCCCAGCACGATCATGCCGATGCCGGGACGCACGGATGCGGGCAGCCCGACCCGGTAGGCCCGCAGCGCCGCGCGGTCGATGGGCTCGGTCAGCGCGGTGGTATCGAGCGGATGAGGCAGCACGGCTCAGCCGTCGAAGCCGAGCGCGAAGGAGCGCAGCAGCTCGGCGAGGCGGCGCCGCTCCGGCGCGCTCAGCGCACCGAGCAGCGCGGTCTCCGCCTCGAGCAGCACGCGGATCGCACGATCGACCCGATCGCGCCCCGTCGCGGTCATGGTCACGAGTACGCCGCGGCCGTCGTCCGGGTCGGTGCCGCGCTCGACGAGCCCGCGGGCGGCGAGGCGGTCGACCCGGTTGGTCATGGTGCCGCTGCTGACGAGCGTCTGCTGCAGCAGCGCCTTCGGGCTCAGCCGGTAGGGCTCGCCGGCGCGGCGCAGCGCGCTGAGCACGTCGAACTCCCACGGCTCGAGGCCGCCGACGGCGAAGGCGTCGCGCCGAGCGCGGTCGAGGTGCCGGGCCAGGCGGTCGACCCGCGAGAAGACGTGCAGGGGCGCGAAGTCGAGGTCCGGGCGCTCGCGCGACCAGGCCTCGACGATGCGGTCCACCTCGTCGCGCTCGGGCATCCGCCCATTCTGTCGCACTCTGGCAGACTTGACCCGCCCCGATCGGGGCGTTCCGCCTTGGTGTAACGGCAGCACGACAGCCTTTGGAGCTGTGAGGTTCAGGTTCGAATCCTGGAGGCGGAGCCGGACGACGACCGTCAGCGCTCCAGGGCGGAGGAGCCCTCCCACCCGATCAGCCAGGTCACACCGAAGCGATCGGCGACGCGCCCCTCGTCAGCTCGTCGTCCGGGTGGTCCAGCGCGCGGCGCGGCGGATCAGCTCGGCGTGCACGGGGGAGTCGTAGGAGCGCTCGTCATGACCGAGCGCCAGGTAGACGAGCCGGGCCGCGCCGACCTCGCGCGCCCAGAGCAGCGGGTGCCGCGAGCCGTCGCGCTCGTGCACGTGCTCGGCGAGCGGCAGCACGTCGTCATCGACCACGAGGTCGCTGTAGCGCTCGTCGAGCAGCTCGAACGCGCCGGCCTCGTCGAGGCCGTCGAGCTGCTGGACGATCGGATGCGCGCCATCCCGCACGAGCACCCGCGCGGTGCCGATGGGCGGATGCCCCGACACCCCGGGCACCCAGTCGCCGCCGACGAGCGCACGCCAGCGCGGGTAGTCGCGCAGGCTGGAGACGGCGTTGTGCACGGCGAGCACGCCGATGCCGCGATCGAGCGCCGCGTCGAGCCCGGCCGTGGAGACCTCAGGGGCGCCGTGCCCGGTCTCGCCGTTGCGCCACGGATCGCCCGCGTTCACGACCAGCAGGTCGACGCCGTCGAGCGCCGCGAGCGCGCCGTCGACGTCCTCGCTCACCGCGACCGCCCATCCGCTGTCCTCGAGGAGCGAGGCGATGCGGTGGCTGGTCGCGACGAAGGGGTGCCAGGGGTCGCCGTAGCGGCCCGTGCCGGCGGCGATCAGCGCGCGCGGGCTCATGGCGTGCAACCGCTCGTCCTCGTGCTCATGCGCCGGCGACCGGGCCGAGCGTCACGAGCGGCTCGGGCCGGTGCACGCCGCGCGGCCGGTAGCCGAGCTCGTCGGATCGGCCGAGGTGATCGGCGAGCAGCCACACGATGGTCAGCCACATCTCGGTGCCCTGCAGGCCGGGCACGCCGTCGGGGCCGTCGCTGCGCGGCGCGAAGGCGATGCCGCGCCCCTCGCGCCAGTTGCCGAGCGCGGTCTCGAGCTGGGCGCGGGCCCAGGCCTCGGTCTCGACCCGGCGGTGCGCGCTCTGCCGGCCGGCGAGCCAGAGCGGATGGATGATGTCGAGCAGGTTGCAGGCCGTGTACCCGTCGGGCGTCTCGAGGAACGGGTCCGCCGCGTGCTCGAGCACCGTGTCGACGGCCGCCTCGGGGTAGGGCAGTGGCACCCCGAACTGCGCGTAGGTGCCCCGGGTGAGCCGGTAGAAGCCGTTGACGGCCTGCAGCCAGCGCTGCTCGGGCTGCGGCGCGCCCCACAGCCCTGTGGCCGGGTCGGCGCGGGCGGTGAGCCAGCCGAGCAGGCCGTGCAGGGGACCGGTGCCGCCGTGCTCCAGCTCGTCGCCGAAGTCGACGACGTTGAGCGCGATCGCCGAGCCGAGCGAGTCGACGGCCGCGCCCGAGCCCCAGGCCGCAGCGCCCCAGTCGCGGGCCTCGAGGAGGTCGACGACGTCGCGATCGCTCAGCCCGTCGACGGCGCGCACCGGGTGCGGCAGGCGCCCGCCGAGCAGGCGCACCGCCGAGCCGACGCTGAGTATGTGGTAGCCGGCGGCCCCGTCGAGCGGCACGAGCGGCTCGTCGGACGGCTCGTCGAGCCCGGCGTCGCCCAGATCGCCGTCGGGGACGAGCCCCGTCGCCGGGTCCTGCCGGGCCGTCAGCCGGCGCAGCAGGTCGTCGCGGTCGAAGCCTGGCGGCACGGTGCCGAGCAGCAGATCGGCGATCTCGATCGCGTCGCACCAGGGGCGCACCGCGGGCGGCAGCGCGCCGGCCTCGGCGGCGGGGCGGTCGACGAAGCGGCCGTGCTCCCAGGCGCGCTCGAGCAGGGTCGGCGCCTGCGCGCGGGCGCCGTCGGCGAAGGCGGCGAGGTCGCCGGCAGGCTCCGCGCTCCGCGGCTGTCGACGGTCGCGGATGAACCGGGCCGGGTTGCCGCCCACGATCGCCCAGTCGGGCACGTCCTTCGTCACGATGGCGCCCGCCGCGACGACCGCGTGATCGCCGATGGTCACGCCGTCGAGGATCGTGCAGCTCGAACCGATCCAGACGTCGTCGCCGATGGCGATGCCCCGGCTGACGGTGCCCTGCTGGTGGATCGGGAGCTCGTTGACCTGGTGGTTGAAGCCCAGGATCGATGCGTGGGCGCCGATGCGCACCCCGTCGCCGAGCCGCACGTCGCCGCGCACGACGGCGTAGGGGTTCACCGAGCAGTCGGCGCCGAAGACGAGCTCGCCGGTGAGGTACGCGAGCGCCGCGACGTAGGTGCGATCGCCGAGTGCGAGCGAATCGCAGTAGACCGCGGCGTTCGGGGCCACGAACACGCCCTCGCCGAAGGTCGCGCCGTGCTCGGCGAAGCGCCCCTGCAGCGCTCGCTGGGCGCGCCCTTCCTCCGATCCGGGGTCGTACTCCCAGGGGAGGTAATCGATCCGTCGCATGCTCTCCGTCGAGTACTGCACCCCTCGACCGTAGCGGCTGCCCGCTGCGCCGACCATGGGCGGCGAGGGGTGCGGCCACGGAGCGCTCGTGCAGCTCGGCCGGCGACCGCCGGCGTCGACGCATCGGTAGCGTGGGTCCGACGCATCCGCCGGCCGCCTCGGAGGGACCACGCCCGCATGACCACCACAGCCGCATCCGCCGACCGCCGGCTCCGCGCCCGCTTCGCGATGCAGGAGGGGCTCGAGCACCGGTTCTTCGACGCGGCGCAGCGCGAACGGCTGGAGCGCCACCTCGACCTCCGACCGGGCACCGGTGACGTGGAGGTGCTCGTCACCGGCTGGGGTGCGCCCCCGATCGGCACCGCCGAGCTCGACGCCATGCCCTCGCTCCGGGCGATCCTGCACGCCGCAGGCACGGTCAAGACCTTCCTCACCGACGAGCCGCTGCGCCGCGGCATCCGGGTGACCTCCGCCGCCGCCGCCAACGCGCTGCCGGTGGCCGAGTTCACGCTCGCGGCGATCCTGTCCGCCGGCAAGTCGACGGCGGAGATCGCCGACGAGTACGCCGCGCAGCCCGCGATCGATCTGAACGAGGAGCGTTTCGCCGGCATCGGCAACTACGGCCGCGTCGTCGGCATCCTCGGCGCCTCGCAGATCGGACGGCGCGTCGTCGAGCTGCTGCGCCCCTTCGACGTCGAGGTGCTGGTCTCGGACCCGTACCTGGCGGCGGACGACCCGCTGCTCGCCGCGGCGCGCTCCGTGACGCTGGAGGAGCTCTTCGCGAACAGCGACATCGTGACCGTGCACGCGCCGGATCTGCCGCAGACGAAGGGCCTCGTCTCGCGCGAGCTGCTGGCGTCGATGCGGCACGGCGCGGTGCTGATCAACACGGCGCGTCCGGCGCTGGTCGATCAGCCGGCGCTCGTGGAGCTGCTGCGGCAGCGCCGCATCCGCGCCGTGCTCGACGTCTCCGAGCCCGAGCCGCTGCCGCTCGACCACCCGCTGCGGTCGGTGCCCGGGGTCACGCTGACCCCGCACCTCGCGGGCGCGAGGGGCAACGAGCTCCGCCGCCTCGGCGAGGCGGTCGTCCGCGAGGTGGAGGCTCTGTCCGCGGGCCGCCCGGCGCTGCATCCGGTGCGTCCCGAGCTGTTCGGCATCACCGCCTGAGCCGTCGTCCGGGCGCGACCGCGGCTCAGGACCGCGGGCTCGACTCCGAACGGTCCCGCTCCCGGAAGCGCGACGGGCTGACACCGTTGACCGCGCGGAACTGCCGCGAGAAGTACAGCGGATCGGTGTACCCGACAGCCGCGGCGATCGCCGTGATCGGCAGATCGCCGCCGATGAGCAGCTCGCGCGCGCGAGCGCTGCGCAGGCGCTTCAGGTACTCCTTGACCGAGGACCCGGTCGCTGCGCGGAAGAGGGCGGAGAAGTGCGAAGCGCTGAGATCGGCCATCGCGGCGAGCTCGGGCACCGAGAACGCGGTGTCGAGGTTGTCGCGCAGGTACAGCTGCACGTCGCGGATGCGGTCGTTGGTGGCGGCCGCGCCCAGCAGCCGGCTCGCGGCGATGCGGGCCAGCGTCCGCCAGGCGGCACCGGCGGCCGTGATCAGCATGGCCGCGGTCTCGTCCTCCTCGAGCGCGGCGACCGTCTCCTCGAAGGACTGCACGAGCGAGTAGACGTCGCGCACCGGCACGACCGGTTGCGCGTCGGCGAGGATCGTGCCGATGAAGCCGGGCACATCCTCCCCGGTGACGTGCATCCACCAGATCGTCCAGGGGGTCTCGGCATCCGCCCAGTACCGGTGCCCGGTGCCGGCCGGGATCACGACCGCCTCGCCCGGGCGCACGCGAACCGGGCGCCCCTCGTCGAGGGAGACCCATCCGGCACCGTCCGCGCAGAGCATCACGATCGTCTCCGCGGCGCCCTCGGGGCGGGATCGCCCATGGGCCGCCGCATGCGGGAAGCAGCCCGCATCGGTGACGAGAAGGCGGCCGAGCACCGGGTTCCGCTGCGCCTCGAGCACGAGCGGGCGCGGGATCACCCGCAACCGCTGACCGAGGAAGCCGTCGTGGAGGTGCATCCGCGCAGCGTAACGGAAGGCATCGTGGTCGCCGTCGCTTCGTCCATGCGCGACCGAGGGAACGTGCTTCGTCGGGCTGCGCCGGCGGCCGTAGCGTCGGGTGCATGCCGAACACCTCGTCCATCGTCCTGCCCGAGGCCCCCGAGCACCTGCGCGCCGTGCTCGAGGCCGGCGGCGCCGTCGCCTGGTCCGAGCCGATCGTCATCGACACCTACGCGCCCGTGGAGCCCTCGGCGTACCCGATGTACCTCGACCAGCGCGTCTACCAGGGCTCGAGCGGCCGGGTGTACCCGCTGCCCTTCTTCGAGCGCATCGAATCGGAGCCGCAGCCGCGCACCTGGCAGGCGATCCACCTCGAGAACCGCTCCATCCGCCTCGTGGTGCTGCCCGAGCTCGGCGGCCGCATCCACATCGGCTACGACAAGACCACCGGCTACGACTTCTTCTACCGCAACAACGTCATCAAGCCTGCGCTCGTGGGCCTCGCCGGCCCCTGGATCAGCGGCGGCGTGGAGTTCAACTGGCCGCAGCATCACCGGCCGGCCACCTTCCTCCCGGTCGACACGACGATCGAGCAGGCCGACGACGGCAGCGTCGTCGTCTGGTGCAGCGACCACGATCCCTTCGCGCGGATGCAGGGCACGCACGGCATCCGCATCCGCCCCGACAGCTCCCTCGTGCAGCTCGACGTGCGGCTGCACAACCGCACGAGCGACCGGCAGACCTTCCTGTGGTGGGCCAACGTCGCGGTGCGGGTGCACGACGACTACCAGTCGTTCTTCCCGGAGGACGTGCGCTACGTCGCCGACCACGCCCGCCGGGCGCTGACCGCCTTCCCGCAGGCGGACCGCCCGTACTACGGCGTCGACTACGCTCAGCGCGCCGCCGAGCAGCCGGGCGCCGATCGCATCGACTTCTACCGGAACATCCCGGTGCCGACCTCGTACATGATCGTCGACACCGAGGACGACTTCTTCGGCGGCTACGACCACGCCGCCGGGGCCGGCTTCGTGCACTGGGCGGACCGGCGCATCGCGCCTGGCAAGAAGCAGTGGACCTGGGGGAACGCCCCCTTCGGCCACGCCTGGGATGCGCTGCTGACCGACGGCGACGGACCGTACGTCGAGCTCATGGCCGGCGTCTACACCGACAACCAGCCGGACTTCGCCTGGCTCGCGCCCGGCGAGACGAAGCGCTTCAGCCAGTTCTGGTTCCCGATCCCCGCCATCGGCGTCGTGCATCAGGCGACCCCGGACGCGGCCGTGCACGTCGACCGCGAGCGCGGCTTCACGGCCCGCTTCGCCGTGACGGCGCCCCGATCCGGCCTGCGCGCCGTGCTGCTCGGCGCCGATGGAGCGGTGCTCGCCGAGCGCGGTGGCGACCTGGCTCCGGGCGAGGTGCTCGTCGTCGAGGCCGACGGCGACTGGTCCGATGGCGCGACCGCCGAGCTGCGCGACGCCGACGGCGCGGTGCTCGTCGCCTGGGCGGCGAAGGCGGGCAGCGATGCGGAGCCGTGGACGGCCACCGAGCCGCCCGCTCCCGCCGACATCGCCAGCAACGACGAGCTGTACCGCACCGGGCTGCACCTGCTGCAGTACAGGCACCCGACCCGCTCCCCCCGCGCCTACTGGGACGAGGCGATCCGGCGCGACCCCGAGGACGCCCGGGTGCGGCTCGCCCTCGCCGACGCCGCCTACCGCTCCGGCGACTACGACGCGGCCTACGAGCATGCGGTGATCGCACTGGGCCGGGTCACCCGTCGCAACGCCAACCCCCGCGACGCCGAGGCGTACACGCTGCTCGGCACGATCCAGGCGCGCCGTGGCCGCTCGGGCGAGGCGGCCGAGGCCTGGTCGAAGGCGATCTGGGACGCCGGCCAGCTCGGCGCCGCCGGCCTCGAGCTCGTCCGCGCTGCGGCGCGCGCCGGCCAGGACGCGGCGGCGCTCGCCGACCTGCTCGAGCTCGACGCGCTGGCGGCCCCGGACCGCCGCCGGGCGCTGCCGCGCGTCGTCCTGCTGCGCCGCACGGGACGGCGCCCGGAGGCGGAGTCCGCGCTCGCCGCCGCGCTGCGCGAGGACCCCCTGAACCCCGCGCTCCGCTACCTGCGCGACGGCACGCTCGTCGACGACGGCCTCACGCTGCGCGACGTCGCGCTCGAGCTCGCGGCCGTCGGCGAGCTCGACGACGCCCTCGCCGTGCTCGACGCGGCGACCCGCTCAGCGGCCGGCGGCGGCGGCAACGCCGTGCCGCTCGCGCATTACCACCGCGCCAAGCTGCTCGACGAGCTCGACCGCCACGATGAGGCCGCGGCGGAGCGGGAGGCCGCCCGCGCCTCGGACGCGCGCTGGGCCTTCCCGGCCGGACTCGACGACCACGATGCGCTCGTCGCGGCGATCGTCGCGGGCGACGGCACCGTGGCGCGCGCGCTGCTCGGCATGCTGCTCTACGACGCGGGCCGGCGCCGCGAGGCCTTCGAGCAGTGGGCGGCCGCGATCGAGGCCGGCAGCCTCGATCCGATCGTCCACCGCAACGCGGGCCTGGCCGCCTACAACGTCGTGCACGACGACGACGCGGCCGTGCGGTTCTACGAGCGGGCGCTCGAGCTCGACCCCGAGGAGCCGCGGCTGCTGTTCGAGCGCGACCAGCTCGCTCAGCGGCTGGGCGAGACGGCCGAGCAGCGCCTCGCGCGGCTCGAGTCGAACACGGCCGTCGTGCTCGAGCGCGACGACCTGCTCATCGAGTACGCCGACCTGCTCGTCAGCGCGGGGCGCGCCGCAGAGGCGCTCGCCCTCATCGACGACCGCCGCTTCCAGCCGTGGGAGGGCGGCGAGGGGCGGGTGCTCGGCGCCTGGGACCGTGCGCGCACCGCGCTCGGCCTGCCGCTGATCGACCCGCCCGCCTCGTTGGGCGAGGCCCGCACCGAGTACACCGCTCCGGTCGCCCGGCACGACAGCGGCGAGACCGACTACTTCGCCACCAGCCTGCCCGAGCTGCTGCTCTTCGCCCGCGAGTGACCGCGCCCCCGCCGACCGGACCCGACGACGACCGTAGGAACACGACGATGCCTGCAACCCCCGACCCCCGATCCATCCGCCTGCGCGACGGCCGCCCGCCGCAGGGCCTGCCGGCGATGAGCAACACCGAGGAGCAGCACTCCACGGTGCGCCTGACGAGCCGATGGATCGAGGTCGCGGGCGAGCCGGTCATCCCCGTCTCCGGCGAGCTGCACTACGCCCGGGTGCCCCGCGAGCGGTGGGAGGAGGACCTGCGCCTGCTGCTGGCCTCGGGCATCACCCTGGTCTCGACCTACGTCTTCTGGATCCACCACGAAGCGGTGCGCGGCGAGGTGGACTTCGCGGGCGACCTCGACCTCGGCGCCTTCCTCGCGACGGCGGACCGGGTCGGCATCGACGTCGTGCTGCGCATCGGCCCCTGGTGCCACGGCGAGTCGCGCAACGGCGGCCTCCCCGACTGGGTGCAGGCCCTGCCCATCGAGCACCGCAGCGACGACCCCGCCTACCTGGAGCTCGTGACCGGCTGGTACGCGCGCATCGCCCAGCAGGCCGCTCGCTTCTGCGGGCCGGACGGCCGCATCGTCGGCATCCAGATCGAGAACGAGCTCTACGACCAGCCCGAGCACCTGGCCACCCTCAAGCGGCTCGCCCGCGAGGCGGGGCTCACCGCGCCGCTGTGGACCGCGACCGCCTGGGGCGGTGCGCAGCTGCCCGCGCACGAGCTCTTCCCGCTCTACAGCGGCTACGCCGACGGCTTCTGGGCCGGCCAGGGCTCGACCTGGGACGACAGCTTCCGCGACCACTTCGCCTTCTCGCACGTCTGGGACGACCCGGGCGTGGGCGGCGACTTCCGCGAGGAGGGCGTCGAGATCACGGTGCGCGGGGTCGACCCGGAGTTCCCGCCCGCCACCTGCGAGCTCGGCGGCGGCATGGCCACGGCCTACCATCGCCGTCCGCTCGCCCGGGGCGCCGACATCGCGGCGGTCGCGAACGTCAAGCTCGGCAACGGGTCGCTCTGGCAGGGCTTCTACATGCTCACGGGCGGTGTGAATCCGCGCGATCACCTGCAGGAGTCGCACGCCACCGGCTACCCCAACGACATGCCGCGCTTCGACTACGACTTCCAGGGCGCCTTCGGCGCGACGGGGCAGCCGGGCCCGAGCCTGCCGCTGCTGCGCGAGCACAACGCCTTCGTCGCGGCCTTCGGAGGGCGGCTGGCCGATTGGCCCAGCAGCCTGCCCGAGGGCGGCGCGGTCGACGTGCACGACTTCGACACCCTGCGCTGGGCGGTGCGCAGCGGCACCGGGGGCGGCGTGATCTTCATCAACACGCATCAGCCGCACGAGCCGCTGCACGCCGCCGAGGCGGTGCGGTTGCGCATCGCCGACGACGACGGCGAGACGCTCGTACCGGATCGCCCGATCGACATCCCGTCCGGCGTCATCGCACGCTGGCCCTTCCGGCTCGAGCTCGCCGGCGCGCGCATCGAGTGGGCGACCGCCTCGCTCATCGCCTTCGCCGAGGGCGAGCTGCCGACGCTGGTGCTGCGCGCCCACGAGGGACTGCCCGCGCGCCTCCTCTTCGCCGAGGGCAGCCGTGGTGCGCTCGCGGGGCAGGCGCTGCGCCTCGACGAGCCCGTCGAGCTGCACCCGGGCGATCTGCTCGAGGTCGACGGCGCGCTGCGCGTGCTGCTCGTCGACGGCGATCTGGCGGAGCGGCTCTGGTTCCTCGACGGCGCGCTGATCGACTCGACGGCGCCCGTCTGGCTCGAGCAGGGCGGGCTCGTCGCCCGCGCCGCTGCCGAGCCGGGCATCCGCCGCTGGGACGGCGCGGCCTTCGCGCCGCTCGCGCTCACGACGGCGTCGACCACGTCGGACGAGCGGATCGAGACGGCGCAGCTGCGCGAGGCCGGCTCGGCTCCTGCGCGCTACGGCGAGCACATGGGCCGCTCGTCGGCGCCGAGCGACGCCCAGATCGACGAGGTCGCCGCCGTCTGGCGGCTGACCGTGCCCGAGCACGCGGCGGCGCGGCCCGGCGACCGGGTCGAGCTCGTGCTCGCCTGGGAGGGCGACGTGGCGCAGCTGCGCGCCGACGGCGTCGTCATCGGCGACCGCTTCTGGGACGGCCTCGACTGGCGCATCGACATCGGCCGCATCGCGCCGGGCACCGAGCTCACGCTGCACATCGCCCCGATCACGACCGAGAGCGTCGTCGATCTCGACCCGGCCGTCCGGGGCCGGGTCGAGGCGGCGGGCAGCCTCGGCGCGCTGCTCGAGGCGCGCCGGGTCGTGACCGGGCGGTGGACCGCGGCGGAGTGAGGTCGGGGCGGGCCCCGGAGCAGTGGCTCAGCCGCCGGTGCTCGCCCGCACGATGAGCTCGGTCGGCAGCTCCACCGCGTCCCGCGGCGTGCCGCCGACCACGTCGAGCAGCATCGACACCATCTCGGCGCTGATCCGGTCCCACGGCTGGCGCATCGTGCTGAGCGGCGGCTCGTGCCGCTCGGCCAGACCGGAGTCGTCGAAGCCGGCGACCGCGACGTCCTCGGGCACCCGCCGGCCGGCGGCGCGCAGGGCCGAGACCGCGCCCATGGCCATCCGATCGGATGCGGCGAAGACGGCCTGCACATCCGGTCGCCGGTCGAGGATGCGCTGCATCGCCAGCGCGCCGGACTCGCGGCTGAAGTCGCCGCCCTCGACGAGCTCCGCGTCGAAGCGGTCGCCGAGCTCCTCCGCGAAGCCGATGAGCCGGTAGCGTCCGCCGGGGGTGTCGTCCGGACCGGCGATCATGCCGATCCGCTCGAAGCCGCGATCGAGCAGGTACCGGGTCATGACGCGCGCCGAGCCGACCTCGTCGACCGAGATGGTCGGAACCCCCGGTCGATGACCGAGCGGCACGCCGCAGGCGACGGTGGGCACGCCGGCCTCGAGCAGCGCCTCGAGCAGCGGGTCGGACTCGTGCGACGAGATGAGCATGACGCCGTCGACGTGGCCGGCGCGCACGTAGTGCTCGACGTTGGCGCGCTCCTCGGGCGTGCCCGCGACGAGCAGCACGAGGGTCTGCCGGCGCTGCGAGGCCGCGGTGGCGGCGCCGCGCAGCAGCAGGGCGAAGGTGGGGTCGTCGAACAGCAGCTGCTGCGGCTCGGTGAGCAGGAAGGCGAGCGACCCGGCCCGCCCGGTCGCCAGGCTGCGCGCGGCGTGGTTGGCGGTGTAGCCGGTCGACTCGATCGCGCGCTCGACCGCCTCGAGGGCGCCGGGGGAGACCCAGTGCCCGCCGTTGATGACCCGGGAGACCGTGCCGCGGGAGACGCCGGCGACCGCCGCGATGTCGCGGATCGTCGGCCGCCGCCTGGGTGTCGTGTCCTCCACATGGCCGACTCTAGCGCGGGTCGGCGCTGCGACTGGGACCGGTCACAGTTGCGTAACGGAGTGGCGCCGAGCTGGTGCGACGGCATGCACCGTGCGCACACTGGGACCGGTCACAGTTACCGATCCGATGGAGTGTCATGACCGAGCAGTCCCCCTGGCCCGACCTCGAGGGCATCGCCTACGGCGGCGACTACAACCCCGAGCAGTGGCCTCGCGAGGTCTGGCGCGAGGACGTCGCGCTGATGCGCGAGTCCGGCGTCAACCTCGTCAGCGTCGGCATCTTCTCCTGGGCGCTCGTCGAGACCGCCGAGGGCGTCTTCGACTGGAGCTGGCTCGACGAGCTGCTCGATCTGCTGCACGCCAACGGCGTCGCGGTCGACCTCGGCACGCCCACCGCCTCGCCGCCGGCCTGGTTCTTCGCGACCTACCCCGAGGCCCGCGTCATCAGCCGCGACGGCACCGTCATGGGCTTCGGCGCCCGCGGCATGGCCTCGCACTCCTCGCCGGCCTACCGCGCCGCGATCGTCCGCTACGCCGACGCGCTCGCCGCCCGCTACGCCGAGCACCCCGCCGTCGTGCTCTGGCATGTGCACAACGAGTACGGCGTACCCGTCGGCGAGGACTACTCGCCGCAGTCCGTCGCCGCCTTCCGCGAGTGGCTCGCCGACCGCTACGGCGACCTCGACGGCCTCAACCGCGCCTGGGGCACGGCCTTCTGGGGCCAGCACTACACCGACTGGTCGCACGTCGGCGCCCCGGCCGCCGCTCCCTCCACCGTCAACCCGGCGCAGCGCCTCGACTTCCAGCGCTTCACCGACCACCAGCTGCGCGCCTGCTTCATCCTCGAGCGCGACGCCATCCGCGCCCACGCGAGCCAGCCGGTCACCACCAACTTCATGGCCAACCAGAGCCTGACCACCGACCTCTGGGCCTGGGGCCGCGAGGTCGACATCGTCAGCGACGACCACTACCTCTGGGCCGCGGACGAGCAGGCCGAGATCGGTCTCGCCATCGCCGCAGACCTCAGCCGCTCGGTCGGCGGCGGCAAGCCGTGGATCCTCATGGAGCACTCCACCTCGGCCGTCAACTGGCAGCCTCGCAACACGGCCAAGCGCCCCGGCGAGATGGCCCGCAACTCGCTCGCGCACCTCGCGCGCGGTGCCGACGCCATCTTGTTCTTCCAGTGGCGAGCCTCCCGCTCCGGCGCGGAGAAGTTCCACTCCGCGATGCTGCCCCACGGCGGCACCTCGTCGCGGGGCTGGAAGGAGGTCGTCGACCTCGGCGCCAAGCTCGGCCGCCTCGGCGAGCTGCGCGGCAGCCGCGTGCGCTCCGAGGTCGCCGTGCTCTGGGACTTCGAGTCGTTCTGGGCGCAGGACCTCGAGTGGCGCCCCTCCGACGACCTCTCGCACGCCGAGCGCATCCGCGCCTACTACGAGCGGCTCTGGCTCGACGGCGTTACCGTCGACTTCGCCCTGCCGGGCCACGACCTCAGCGGCTACAAGCTCGTCGTCGCCCCGGCTCAGTACCTGCTCTCCGCAGCCGACGCCGAGAACCTCACCCGCTACGTCGAGGGCGGCGGCACCCTGCTCGTCTCCTACTTCTCCGGTGTGGTCGACGAGACCGACTCGGTGCACGAGGGCGGCTACCTCGCTCCGCTGCGCACCGCGCTGGGCGTGCGCGTCGAGGAGTTCCTGCCGCTGCGCGAGCACCAGACCGGGCAGGTCGCCTTCGGCGAGCAGCGCATCACCGGCGACGTCTGGCAGGAGCACCTCGTGCTCGAGGGCGCCGAGGTCGTCGGCCGCTACCTCGAGGGCCCCGCCACCGACGAGGAGTCCGACGCCGCCGCCATCACGCGGCACCGCCACGGCGCCGGCACCGGCTGGTACGTCAGCACCCGCCTCGACGTCGCCGCCCTGCGTCCCGTCATCGACGCGGTCTACGCGGATGCGGGACTCGCCCCGAGCGGCCGGGCCGAGGGCCTCGAGGTCGTCACCCGCCACGGTGCGGACGCCGACTACGTCGTCGCCATCAACCACCGCGACGAGCCGGCCGCGATCGACGTCACCGGCGTCGACCTGCTGACCGGCGCATCGGCGGACGGCGCGTACACGGTGCCCGCCGGCGCCGTCGCCGTCCTCCGGACCGGGACCGATCGCGCATGACGCGAGCGGTCCGCATCCGCTGACCACCTCTCACCACCACCACACCACCAGGTCGTAACGGCGCGGCCCCTTCCGGGGGATCGCCGACACGACCGAACCGGAAGGAAGCACACCATGCGCAAGCAACTGGGCATCGGAGCCCTCGTCATCGCATCCGGCCTCGTCCTGGCCGGCTGCTCGGCCGGCGACGGCGACCAGAGCGGCGGGGGCGGCGACGGCGCCGAGCTCGTCATCTGGACCGACGCCGAGCGCGAGCCCGCCATCCGCGCGGCCGCCGAGGCCTTCGAGGAGGAGAGCGGCGCGACCGTCACCCTCGTGCAGAAGAACTTCGAGGACCTGCGCAACGACTTCACCGCGCAGGTGCCGACCGGCGAGGGCCCCGACATCACCGTCGGCGCGCACGACTGGCTCGGCGCGCTCGTCACGGCCGGCGTGGTCGACACCATCGACATCGGTGCCGCCGCCGAGGAGTTCGAGCAGGTCTCGCTCGACGCCTTCACCTACGACGGCCAGCTCTACGCGCTGCCGTACTCGCTCGAGACCGTGGCGCTCGTGCAGAACACCGCACTGGTCGGCACCGAGGCTCCGGCCACCTGGGACGAGATGATCCAGCGCGGCATCGACGCCGGCGCCGAGCGCCCGGTCGTCATCAACACCGCAGGCGAGACCGGCGACGCCTACACGATGTACGGCCTGCAGACCTCGTTCGGCGCCCCCGTCTTCGTGCAGGACGAGACCGGCTCGTACACGAACGAGGTCGGCATGAGCGGCGCCCCGGGCGAGGCCTTCGCCACGTGGCTGCACGAGAACGGCTCGGCCGGCACCGGCTACCTGTCGACCACGATCGACTACGACATCAACAACGAGCTCTTCAACTCGGGCCAGGCCGCGTACACCGTGCAGGGCCCGTGGGCGATCAGCTCCTTCGCCGACGTCGACGTCGCGGTCAACCCGATCCCGTCCGCGGGCGGCGAGACCGCCGCGCCCTTCGTGGGC
Source organism: Microbacteriaceae bacterium PS02343 (assembly GCA_029959365.1). Lineage (GTDB taxonomy): Bacteria > Actinomycetota > Actinomycetes > Actinomycetales > Microbacteriaceae > Arenivirga. The sequence continues at coordinate 35,262 of JASCOA010000021.1, forward strand.
GTGCAGGGCTTCTACCTGAGCTCGCAGAGCGACAACGCGCTGCTGGCCAACGAGTTCCTGGTCAACTACCTCGCCACCGAGGACGCGCAGCGTGCGCTCTACGAGGCCGACCCGCGCATCCCCGCCTTCTCGACCCTCGCCGAGGAGGTCGCCTCCGACCCCGTGATCGCGGGCTTCCTCGCCTCGTCGCAGAACGGCGTGCCCATGCCGAGCATCCCCGAGATGGGCTCGGTCTGGGACTTCTGGAACGCGGCCGAGACGCAGATCATCAACGGCGCCGACCCGGCGACGACCTGGAGCTCGATGATCACCGAGCTCGAGGGCTCGCTCGCCGGCTAGGCACCCCGCCCCGGGGGGGGGGCGCCGCCCCCCGCCCCCCCCCCCCCCCCCCCCGCGGGGGGGGGCGCGCGCCGCCGGGGCCACCCCCGCACATCCAAGGAGGAGGAGACCGTGACGACCACGGAACGCGCCGCGGCGCGACGGGAGCGCCGACCCGGAACGGCACGCGGCTTCAGCTGGGGCTTCGTCGTGAAGCTGCTGCTCATGGGCATCGTGAACGCCTTCGGGCTCACGGTCATCCTCAGCGCCTACCGCGCCGAGTCCTGGGTGGTGCTCGGCATCATGGTCGCGCTGCTCGTGCTCGTCGACGTCATCTACTTCACCAAGCGCGCCCTGCCGCTCAAGTACCTGGCGCCCGGGCTCGCCTTCCTCTTCGTCTTCCAGCTGTTCACGCTGGGGTACACCGGCTACGTCGCCTTCACGAACTACGGCAGCGGCCACTCGGGCTCGATGCAGCAGGCCGTGGACGCGGCCTTCATCCAGGACGAGCAGCGCGTTCCCGACTCGCCCGCCTACCCGCTCACGGTCGTCGAGCGGGCCGGCGAGCTCGGCTTCGCGATCGTCGTCGATGACGAGGTGCGCGCCGGCACCGCCCTCGAGCCGCTCGCCGAGATCGACGGCGCCGGCACCGGCGCCAGCGGCGCCCCGACCGAGGTGCCCGGCTTCACCGTCATCGAGCGCGCGCAGGTGCTCACCGACCCGGCGCTGCAGGAGCAGGTCGTCGCGCTGCGGGTGCCGTTCTCCGACGACCCCGAGGACGGCTCGATCCGCACCCGCGAGGGCTCGACGGGCGTGCTCTACACGTCGTCGCTCGAGTGGGACGAGGACGCCCGCACGATCACCGACACGGAGACCGGCCTCGTCTACGCAGCGGATGATCGCGGCAGCTTCGTCGCCGACGACGGCACGCGCCTGGCCACCGGCTGGTACGTCAACGTCGGCTTCGAGAACTTCGTCCGCGCCTTCACGGACGCCAAGTTCGCGGCGCCGCTGCTGCAGGTGACCCTCTGGACCTTCGCCTTCTCGATCCTCACCGTGCTCTCGAGCTTCGGGCTCGGCCTGCTCTTCGCGCTCATCTTCAACGACCCGCGCATCCGCTCGCGCAAGCTCATCCGCACCCTGTTCATCCTCCCGTACGCCTTCCCGGCGTTCATGTCGGCGCTGCTCTGGCGCGGCATGCTCAACAGCGAGTTCGGCGTCGTGAACGACCTGTTCTTCTTCGGGGCCGACATCAACTGGCTGGGCGACCCGATCCTGGCCAAGCTCGCGATCCTCTGGGTCAACCTCTGGCTGAGCTACCCCTACTGGTTCCTCGTCTGCACGGGCGCGCTGCAATCGCTGTCGGGGGAGACGCTGGAGGCCGCGAAGGTCGACGGGGCCGGGCCATTCCGCCGCTTCCGCTCCATCATCCTGCCGCTGCTGCTCGTCTCGACGGCGCCGCTGGCGATCGCCTCCTTCGCGTTCAACTTCAACAACTTCACGATCATCTACATGCTCACGGAGGGCGGGCCGTCGATCCCGGGCGCGCCCAACGGCATCGGCTCGACCGACATCCTCATCTCCGCGATCTACGCGATCTCGGGCGTCGCCGGCGGCACCGCCGACTACGGGCTCGCGAGCGCGCTGTCGATCATCGTCTTCGTCGTGATCGGCGTGATCTCGGCCATCGCCTTCCGTCAGACCCGCAAGCTCGAGGAGATCCAGTGATGTCCACCACGACCGGCACGCGGCCCGCATCGAACCGCACCTCCGCCCGCAGGGCCCGCTGGTGGGCGGAGGTCGGCTGGCGCTACCCCGTGGCGCTCGTCATCATCGCCTTCGCGATCTTCCCGCTGCTCTACGTGCTCTCCGCGGCGCTCAACCCCCGCGGCAGCCTCGCCGGCAGCAGCGCGCTGTTCAGCACCTTCTCCGTCGACAACTTCGCGGCGCTCGGCGGCACGGCGTACTGGACCTGGTTCGGCAACACGCTGTTCATCGGTGGCGTCTCGGCGGTCGGCGCGGTGCTCATGGGCGCCTGCGGCGCCTACGCCTTCTCGCGGTTCCGCTTCCGCGGCCGGCGCTTCGGGCTCACGAGCCTGCTCATCATCCAGATGTTCCCGCAGACGATCGCCTTCGTCGCCGTGTTCCTCATGCTGCTCGCCATCGGCGAGGTCGTGCCCGAGCTCGGCATCAACTCGAAGCTGGCGCTGATCTGCGTGTACCTGGGCGGCGCGCTCGGAGCGAACACCTTCCTCATGTACGGCTTCTTCAACTCGGTGCCGATCGAGATCGACGAGTCGGCCAAGATCGACGGCGCGACCCACGCGCAGATCTTCTGGCGCCTCATCATGCCGCTCGTCACCCCGGTGCTCGCGGTGGTGGCGCTGCTGGCGTTCATCTCGTCGTTCGGCGACTTCATCCTCGCCCGCCTCGTGCTCACGAGCGAGGAGAACTGGACCCTGGCGGTCGGCATGTACCAGTGGGTCTCGAATCAGCTCACCTCGCGCTGGGGGCTCTTCGCCGCCGGCACGGTGCTCGCGGCGATCCCGGTGCTCGCGCTGTTCCTGGCGCTGCAGCGGTACATCGTCGGGGGGCTGACCTCCGGGTCGGTCAAGGGCTAGGACGGGGGCCCCCCCCCGGGGGGGGCGCGCCCGGGGCCGCGCAACCGCGGGGGGGTTTTGACAACCGCGC
>JASCOA010000220.1 GCA_029959365.1 Microbacteriaceae bacterium PS02343
GGTTATTTCCTTGGCTGCTGCGCGCAACGCATCGCCCCCCACCCCCAAGACCGGACGGAACGCCTCGCGGCTCTCGTTCGCCAAGATCCGCGACACGCTCACCGTGCCGGCCCTGCTCGCCCTCCAGACGGAGCGCTTCGACTGGCTCGTCGGCAACGAGGCCTGGAAGGGCCGCCTCGCCGAGGCGCAGGCCGCGGGCCGCACCGACATCGCCCTGAAGAGCGGCCTCGACGAGATCTTCGAGGAGATCTCCCCGATCGAGGACCTCGGCGAGACGATGCAGCTC
>JASCOA010000221.1 GCA_029959365.1 Microbacteriaceae bacterium PS02343
GCGCGGCACTGGGAGACCGCGTTCGCCGAGTCGGAGCCCCCTCGTACCCGGAAGATCGCGCTGCGGATGGCGATCGTGCTGGGCGCCGACGGGCAGGCGCCCCGGCTGCTCGCGCGGCTGGCGCGGCTCGGCCTCGGCGGGCCGCAGTTCCACGGCCCGTGGCCCGGTGGCGGACGGCTCGACGGGAGCACCCCGGCGGGGGAGCGGGTCCTCGGCACGGCGAACCGCAAGCGCACGGGCGGGGCGCGGCAGCGCTTCAGCTGGGTGCACGTGGACGACGTGATCG
>JASCOA010000222.1 GCA_029959365.1 Microbacteriaceae bacterium PS02343
CTTCCAGGGCAGGGCGCTGCCGCCGCCGCGGCGGGTGACCTTGGGCACCGGGCAACCGAAGTTGAGGTCGATGTGGTCGGCGCGGTCCTCGTCGACGAGCAGCTTGACCGCCGACTCGACGGTGGCCGGGTCGACGCCGTAGAGCTGGATGCTGCGCGGCGTCTCCGACTCGTGGTGCGTGATGAGGCGCATCGACTCGGGCGTGCGCGCGATGAGCGCGCGGCTCGTGATCATCTCGCTGACGTAGAGGCCGGCGCCGTACTCGCGGCAGAGCCGGCGGAACGC
>JASCOA010000223.1 GCA_029959365.1 Microbacteriaceae bacterium PS02343
GGCCTCGACCCAGCCGAGGGTGGCGCCGAGCACGATGCCGACCAGCAGCAGGCCCGCCAGCAGCCAGCCCGCGGGCATGACCGTGTCGCGCAGGAAGCGGCCGGTGCGCCGCGCCCCGCGGGCGCCGCGACGGGCCGCGCGCCGGCTCCAGGCCACACCGCTGCCGACCACGCCGGTGCGGGTGGTCGTGTACCGCGTGACGGTCACCGCACGCGTGTGCGTGCGGGTGCTCGTCGCGGTGCGGTGGGTCCTGGAGTCGGTCTCGTCGTTCACGCCGCGCCGTTC
>JASCOA010000224.1 GCA_029959365.1 Microbacteriaceae bacterium PS02343
CTCCTCGGGCTCCATCGACCTGACCCAGGCGCCGCCGTAGGGGATCTTCTGGTCGCGGCTCAGCGCATCCTCGCCGTCGCGCGGACACGCCCACGCCAAGGAGGTGGCCCGCTCGGTGCTGCGCTGGGTCGAGGCCGCCGGGCGTCGGGTCATCAACGGCAGCGGCGTCGTCGAGTTCGAGGTGAGCAAGGGCGCGCAGTATGTGGCGCGCGCCGCGGAGGGCTTCGACGTGCCGCGCACGGTCGCGGTCTTCGGCCGGGAGGAGCGCGTGGAGCGCGCGCAGAC
>JASCOA010000225.1 GCA_029959365.1 Microbacteriaceae bacterium PS02343
CAGGAAGACCTCGCCGTGCGCGGCGGCGAAGCGCGGGTCGTCGGTGCCGAACACCGAGCCCAGGTCGCCGCGCACCGCGGCGGCCAGCAGCGCGTCGCAGATCCCGAGGCTCGCGACGTCGCCGTCGCTGTGCCCGCGCAGGCCGATCTCGCCCGGCCAGTGCAGCCCGGCCAACCAGAGCTCGCGATCGGGGTCGAGCGGATGCACATCGGGGCCCGTGCCCACCCGCACCCCCGCGACGGGTACGGCCGCGAGCAGCTGCTCGGCGCGGCGCAGCTCCGCAC
>JASCOA010000226.1 GCA_029959365.1 Microbacteriaceae bacterium PS02343
CTACTTCACCTGGCAGATGCTGGCCAACCGGCTGACGCTCGCCGCGCATCCGGTCGTCGTGACGGCCGCCGGCTTCACCGCGGGCGGGCTGCCGGTCGGCGTGCAGGTCGTCGGCCCCCTCGGCCGCGAGCAGCAGCTGCTGGCCGCGACCCGCGCCATCGAGGAGGCCACCGGCTGGGGCGCCCGCGCGCCGAGCTTCTGAGCACGGTTCGTCCGTGCCGGCACGGCCGAGTTGCGCGTCGGTGCCGCTTCGGGATCTCGTGAGGCGGCACGGACGTGCGACT
>JASCOA010000227.1 GCA_029959365.1 Microbacteriaceae bacterium PS02343
GAGGGCGCCCAGGGCGCCGAAGGGCAGCACGGCCGCCAGCAGCTCGGCGGCGTTGTCGGGGGCGAGCTCCTGCACCTTGAGCTGCATGCTCCGCAGCACCGGTGTGAGCAGGCCGACGAAGAGGCCGAACTGCGCGGCGAAGAGGCCGACGAAGTACTTCTTGCGCACGGGCACCGTGCTCAGGGGCCTCGTGAGCGGGTACTCGGGGTTCTCGGGTTGCTGCTTGACCGCCATGTTGACGCCTCGTTGAGTCAGACAAACCGACCAGTGGTCGGCATTGGGT
>JASCOA010000228.1 GCA_029959365.1 Microbacteriaceae bacterium PS02343
CTCCTCGGCATCGCGGCCGGGCAGCTGGTCTTCGGTCCGCTCTCCGACCGGCTCGGCCGGCGCCCCCCGCTCATCGTGGGCGCCGCGGTCTGCGCGGCTGCGGCGATCGCCTGCGCGCTCGCGCCCAGCATCGAGGTGCTGCTCGCCGCGCGCTTCCTGCAGGGCCTCGCCGGCTCATCGGGCATGGTCAGCAGCAAGGCGATCATCCGCGACCGCACGGCCGGCCGCGACACCGTGCACTTCCTCGCGATGACCGCGGTCGGCAGCTGCGCGCTCAACATC
>JASCOA010000229.1 GCA_029959365.1 Microbacteriaceae bacterium PS02343
ATCATCATGACGCCCGCGATGCCGGCCGTCAGGCCCGCGCGCGCGTACACGGCCACGAGGTGCCGTTTCACGTTGACACCGGCGAGGCGGGCCGCCTCGCGGTTGCCGCCGATCGCGACGGTGCGGCGCCCGAAGGTCGTGCGGTTGAGCAGGAACCAGCCGCCGATGGCGACCAGCGCGAACATGATCACGAGCACCGGCACGCCGAAGAGGGCGCCGCGGAAGAAGGCCTTGAACCCCGGGTCGGAGACCACGAAGGTGCGCCGTTCGCCGACCAGCTC